>CACNSS010000003.1 GCA_902623215.1 uncultured Pelagibacteraceae bacterium | reverse complement strand
AGCTCAGCTGGATAGAGCATCGGTTTTCTAAACCGAGGGTCGTAGGTTCGAATCCTTCAGGGCGCGCCAATATTCACTTTTTTCTAATAATTTTTCCTAAAAATTTGCTTGACTTAATTTTTTTAAAATAACTTTTCTCAAAAACTTTTTCTTGAAGAGGGTTTTTTTACATGATTAAATTAAGAATATTCAAAACAATGTTTTGAATTATTTGTTAACAAATAAATAATAACAGAAGGAAGAATAATGTTTAAATACTTAAAACAATTAACTTCTTTAGTTGCTATGGTAGCTGTGTTGTTTACTTTTACAACAGAGTCTATGGCTGCTAAAAAATCTAAAACACTTAAAAACACTCAAAAAAAGGGTTTTGTAAGATGTGGAGTATCTCAAGGTCTTCCAGGATTTTCTAACGCTGATGCTGCAGGAAATTGGACTGGTGTTGACGTTGATGTATGTAGGGCAGTAGCTGCTGCAGTATTAGGTGATGCAAACAAAGTTAAGTTTACACCACTAAGTGCTAAAGAAAGATTTACAGCTCTTACATCTGGTGAGATTGATATCTTATCAAGAAACACAACTTGGACTCTTTCTAGAGATGCTGATATCGGACTTACTTTCGTAGGTGTAAACTTTTACGATGGTCAAGGTTTCATGGTAAGAAAAAGTTCAGGTATTACTTCAACAGGACAATTCAAAGATGGTATCTCAGCTTGTACAAACATTGGTACAACAACTGAGTTAAATATGAGAGACTTCTTTAATTCTAAAGGAATCAAGTATGAGCCAGTAGCATTTGAAAAAGCTGATGAAGTCGTAGCTGCTTACGATGCAGGTAGATGTGATACTTACACTACTGATAAATCTGGTTTAGCTGCTCAAAGAACAAAAATGAAGAACCCTGATGAACACATTGTTTTACCAGAAACTATTTCTAAAGAACCTTTAGGACCAGTTGTAAGACAAGGTGATTCAGTTTGGGAAGATATCGTAAGATGGTCTTTGAACACAATGATCGAGGCTGAAGAATATGGAATTACTTCAGCAAATGCAGACATGATGAAAACTTCTGACAATCCAGCAATCAAAAGATTAGTTGGAGCTGAAGGTGAATTAGGTGCTGCTTTTGGTCTAGATAATGACTGGAGCTTAAGAATTATTAAGCAAGTTGGTAACTACGGTGAAAGCTATAAGAGAAATATTGCTGACACTGGAATTTTACCAGACAGAGGTCCAAACCAATTATGGACAAAGGGCGGAATACTTTACGTTCCACCTGCAAGATAATTTCAGTTTAAAATACTTAAAAAGGGCTAGATTTTTCTAGCCCTTTTTTTATAAATTCATATATTATCACATTTGTGAATCTGAAACTTAAAGACATTGTTCCTCAATTAATCACAGTCATAGCTGTGGTTTTAATTTTTGGTTTTTTTACCTACAACGCTCAAATCAATATGGAAAATAGAGGTATTGATTTTGGATATGGTTTCTTATCACAAGAGTCCTCTTTTGATGTTCAATTTTCTTTAATTGAATATGATGGATCTCATTCTTATTTCCGAGCTTATTTGGTAGGGTTATTAAACACAATACTTGTTTCAGTTATAGGTATAATTATAGCTACAATTCTAGGTGTAATAGTTGGTGTTGCAAGACTGTCTCCTAATTACTTAATTAATAAATTTGCAGCTTTCTATGTTGAATTTTTCAGAAATATTCCATTACTGCTTCAGATTTTCTTTTGGTATTTCGCGGCTTTAAGAGCCTTACCACTTCCGCAAGATGCAGAAGCAATATTTGGAGTTTTTTTCTTAACTATTAAAGGATTATATGTTCCCGCTTTTATTTGGCAAAATTTTAGTATTTTCTTTTATTCGCTTGTTGCAGCAGTAATAGCTATTATTGTCATACGAATTCACGCCAAAAAAGTTCAAGAAAATCAAGGTAAACAAATTCCAGTTTTTTTTATTTCATTAGGATTGATCTTTATTCTTCCGCTACTGAGTTTTTTGATAGGTGGAGTAAAACTTTCATTTGAAGTTCCTGTTCTTAAACAATTAGCAACTACATCTTTTATATATGAGGGAGGAGTAAGTTTACCACCAGAACTAATTGCTTTAACATTATCTTTGTCTTTATATACTGCAACATTTATTGCAGAATGTGTCAGAGCTGGAATTCAAGGAGTTGGAAAAGGTCAAAAAGAAGCTGCAGCATCAATAGGTTTAACACCTAATCAGGTGCTAAAATTAGTGATTATGCCACAAGCTTTAAGAATAATTATTCCACCAACAACCAATCAATACCTAAATTTAACAAAAAATTCTTCTCTTGCAGCAGCAATAGCTTATCCAGATCTAGTCTTAGTTTTTGCTGGAACTGCACTAATGCAAACTGGTAAAGCCATCGAAATAGTCTCTATAACAATGTTTACTTATTTAACTCTAAGTATCTCGATTTCAATTTTAATGAATTGGTACAATAAAAGAATAGCAATACAGGAAAAATAATGTCTAAAATAAATTTCTTAAAACCTGATAGAGCAAATTTAAATACCTTTTTGTACTTAGGTTCTTTTTTATTTTTGATTAGTTTTTTGGATGTTTTTTTTAATTCCTTTTTTAATTTAAATTTAACAGGTTTTTTGCCTAATTTTTTAAGCTTCGTATTACCCTTAGTATTAGGTTTTATAGGTCTATATTTTATTAGAATTGAATATAGCGGTATTAAAAGATTAGATTTATTAAATAAACATATAAACACCAATAATTTTAACGCTGTGCTCTCGTTATTAATCATATTTGTAATTATAAAATCAATTCCTCCCATACTTAGTTGGTTTGTCGTAGATGCTAGTTTTGCAGGTGACTCAAAAGATGTTTGCACAGGAAGTGGTGCTTGTTGGACTTATATAAAAGTCTGGATGAGAAGATTTATGTATGGCATGTATCCAAATGCAGAACAGTGGAGAATTAATTTATCATTTATTTCTTTAGTATTACTCGGTTCTGTTGGTTATTTTGCTACCGATAAATTTAAGAAATATTTAACACTTTATTATGTAGTGATTTATCCTTTGATAGCTTTCCTATTTATCTTTTTCTTTATTTCAGGCGGTCCTGTCTTTTTTGATTTTTCATATGGAATAATAGCTGCAATATTATCAATTGTTATTGGTTTTTTTATTCCAGGAAGATTTAAGTTTTATTATTTTTTAACAGTTCCTTTAGCACTTTATATTATTTTAAAATATTTTCTTTTTTTTGAGGAATATATCGAATTAGGTAAATTGGATGGTCTAAATTGGGTTGAAACGGGTGCATGGGGAGGTTTATCGCTAACATTTATTATTTCGTTTTTCTGTTTAATTTTCTGTTTTCCGATTGGTATGGCTTTCGCTCTTGGTAGAAGATCAGGTTTTCCATTGATTAGATATATTTCGGTCGGTTTCATAGAATTTTGGAGAGGTGTTCCGTTAATTACAGTTTTATTTATGTCAGCTGTTATGTTTCCGATGTTTTTACCAGAAGACTTTTTTATTGATAAATTGGTAAGAGCAATTATTGCTATTTCTTTGTTTGAGGCAGCATATGTTGCTGAAGTTATCCGAGGCGGACTGCAGGCTTTACCAAGAGGACAATACGAGGCAGCCAAATCCTTAGGTATGGGTTATTGGAAAATGCATATTTTTGTGATCTTACCTCAAGCTTTAAAATTGGTTATACCTGGAATTGCTAATACATTCTTAGCATTAGTTAAAGACACTCCATTAATATTTGTGGTTGGTCTTTTAGAAATTGTTGGAATGCTGAATTTAGCTAAAACAAATCCAGAATGGTTAGGTTTTGCTATGGAAGGATATGTGTTTGCAGCGATAATTTTCTGGATTATTTGTTATGCAATGAGTAAATATAGTTATAATCTCGAACAAAAATATAAAACTGATAGATAAAATTTATGTCTGAAAATATTATCCAAATAAACAATATGAACAAGTGGTTTGGAGAATTCCAAGTATTAAAATCAATAAATTTGGAAGTGAAGCCAAAACAAAAAATTGTAGTTTGTGGTCCTTCAGGCTCTGGTAAATCAACTTTGATCAGATGTATTAATCGACTAGAGGAACATCAAGAGGGTAATATAATTGTTGATGGAACAGAATTAACAGAGGATACAAAAAATATTGAACAAATTAGAGCAGAAGTTGGAATGGTTTTTCAACAATTTAATTTGTTTCCACATTTATCAATTTTAGATAACTGCACACTTGCACCAATTTGGGTAAAGAAAATGCCAAAAAAAGAGGCTGAAGAATTAGCTTTAAAACATTTAGAAAGAGTTCAAATTTTAGATCAGGCACAAAAATATCCTGGGCAATTATCCGGAGGTCAACAACAAAGGGCTGCCATTGCTAGAGCTCTTTGTATGGAGCCTAAAATAATGCTTTTTGATGAACCAACTTCAGCTTTAGATCCTGAAATGATTAAAGAAGTATTAGATGTTATGGTTAATTTAGCAAAGCAAGGTATGACAATGATAGTTGTTACGCATGAAATGGGTTTTGCAAAAGAAGTGGCTGATCAAATGATATTTATGGACGAAGGCATGATAGTTGAAAAAGCAGATACCAAAGAGTTTTTTGCCAATCCAAAGAGTGATAGAACAAAACTTTTCTTAAGCCAGATACTATAGAACGTTACTTTTGCAAGAAATATTTCTTAATTTCAGGTCGAAGTAATGCTTGACAGATATTTAAAATCCACTGTTTTTGAGCTAAATAAAAAAAAAATATTGGTTGCAGTAGGTTCTAAAAACTAGTTGAATTATGTTTTATAAAAATATTAAGAGGGGTCTTAATGGAAGATAATTTTAATAAACATTTGGGCAATAAGCTTAAATTAAGAAGATTGGCTCTAGGTTTAACTCAAACAAAAGTAGCAAAAGCAATTAACGTTACATTTCAACAAATTCAAAAATACGAAAAAGGGACAAATGGTGTAAGTTCGATAAGATTACTACAACTTTCTAACTATTTAAAAGTACCAATTAATTACTTTTTTGAAGATTTTTCAGAGTATTTATTAAATTTAGAAAAATCTCAACAGGGACATATGAATGTTAACTATAATTTTTTAGTTAAACTTTATTCTGAGTTAAATACAGATCAAAAATTAAAGTTTAATAAATCATTACAAGTTTCAAACAATATTTCTAAGGTAGTGTAATTTTTGGCTCCTCGGGCAGGACTCGAACCTGCGACCAATTGATTAACAGTCAACTGCTCTACCAACTGAGCTACCGAGGAATGTAAATTGTCAACTTACTTTCTTTTTTAACTAAAACAAGATTTTTTTTGGAGGCAACGCCCGGAATCGAACCGGGATACAAGGATTTGCAATCCTCTGCGTAACCATTCCGCCACGTTGCCTTATGTTTTAGAAGATAGCTATAAGAAGTTTTATATTAAATATTTGCAATTAGTCTATCAAATAACGTTCCAATTTGATTATTGTTAATTTAGATTATTAAATTATAAACTAATTACACCCATGATAAGCGATAAATATATACATTCAAAAGTTGAAGATCGAATTTATGCTTATTGGGAAAAAAATAAATTATTTAAACCTAAAAAAAATTCCAATAAGTATTCAATTGTAATTCCACCCCCTAATGTAACTGGAAGTTTGCATATGGGGCATGCTTTGAATAATTCAATTCAAGACTTTTTAGTAAGATATTATCGTATGAATAATTATGAAACTTTATGGCAACCAGGAACGGATCATGCAGGTATAGCTACACAAGCGCTTGTTGAAAAAAATTTAGAAAAAGAAAGTCTTACCAAAGCCACTCTTGGAAGAGAGAAATTTATTGAAAAAGTATGGGAATGGAAAAATGAGTATGGCGATATAATAATCAATCAATTAAAGAAATTAGGTTGTTCATGTGACTGGTCAAGAAATGCTTTTACGATGGATAAAAATCTATCTAAATCTGTCTTAAAAGTTTTTGTAGAATTACATAAAAAAAAATTAATTTATAAAGCAGAAAAATTAGTGAATTGGGACACAGTATTAAAAACTGCCATTTCAGATTTAGAAGTTGACCAAAGAGAGATGAATTCGAAGATTTATTATATTAGATATCCATTAGAAAATTCCTCTGAATTTATAACTATTGCAACAACAAGACCAGAAACTATGCTTGGCGATACTGCAATCGCGGTTAATCCAAAGGATAAAAGATACAAAAAATTTGTCGGCAAAATAGTAACAATACCAATTGTAGGTAGAAAAATAAAAATTATCAAAGATAATTATGCAGATCCCGATCAAGGAACTGGAGCTTTAAAGATAACTCCAGCCCATGACTTTAATGACTATGATGTAGGTCAAAGAAACAAACTTGATATGATAAATATTTTTACTGAAGAAGGTAAAATTAATAATAATGCTCCATCAGATTATATTGGTTTAGATAGATTTGATGCTCGAAAAAAATTACTTAATGAGCTTAAAGAAAAAGATTTTTTTGTAAAAGAAGAGAATATTAAAAACAAAGTTCCATACGGGGATAGATCAAATTCTATAATAGAACCTTTTCTAACAGAGCAGTGGTTTGTAGACGCAAAAAAATTAGCTATCAAAGCAAAAAAAATTGTTAAAACAAAAAAAACAAATTTCTTTCCTAGTAATTGGTCTAAAACTTATTTTCAATGGATGAACAATATAGAGCCATGGTGTATTTCTCGACAGCTTTGGTGGGGACATCAAATACCGGCATGGTATGGACCTGATAAAAAGATTTTTGTAGCTATAAATGAGAAAGAAGCAAAAAAGTTAGCAAAAAAATATTATAAAAAAAATGTTGAATTAATCAGAGATCCAGATGTTTTAGATACATGGTTTTCTTCAGGTTTATGGCCTTTTGCTACTTTAGGATGGCCAGATGAAAAAGAGTTTGTTAAAAAATTTTATCCAACCACTGTTTTAGTTACTGGTTTTGACATTATTTTTTTCTGGGTAGCTAGAATGATTATGTTCGGTATGGAATTTTTAAATAAAGAACCTTTTAAAGATATCTATGTGCACGCTTTAGTCAGAGATGAAAAGGGACAAAAAATGTCTAAATCAAAAGGCAATGTTATTGATCCTTTAGATATTATTGAAAAATATAGTGCAGATGCTTTAAGATTTACTTTACTATCTATGGCTTCCCCAGGAACTGATGTAAAACTTTCAGAAGATAGAGTTAAAGGGTACAGAAATTTTTTAAATAAATTATGGAATGCAAATAATTTTTTAATCACGAATAAATGCGATTTCAATAAAACCGATAAAACTCCAAAAACAACACTGAATATTAATAAATGGATATATTCTGAATTAATAGAAGTTAAAAATAAAATTCAAAAAAATATTGAGGACTATCGGTTTGATGAGGCAGCAAAAAATGTATATCAATTTGCATGGCATTCATATTGTGATTGGTATATTGAGCTTTCTAAAACAATTCTTTATTCAGAGGACAAAAAAGCTCAAAAAGAGGTAAAAGAGGTATCCGCCTATGTGTTTAAACAAATATTAGTAATGTTACATCCTTTCATACCATTCGTAACTGAAGAAATATGGCTCAAAAATAAATTCGATAAATCAAATAAGAATTTTCTGATGTATAAGAATTGGCCATCTGCAAAAATTAAAAAAGATCAGTCTCAAAAAGATGTTGAAAAAATCATAGATATTATTTCTGAATTAAGGTCTTTTAAAAATGAGCTTAATGTTAGCCCTGGCTCTTTTGTAGATATATCAATAAACAAAATAGCAAAAAAAAATAAGTCATTAATGAGTAATAACGAGACAATTTTGAAAAAACTTGGGCGTATAAACAATTTTTTTGAAAAGGATCAAAATAAACCATCTGCAACAATGGTTATTTCAGGTGATATTTTTAAGATTTATTTTGATGAAAACGTTGACTTAAATTTAATTAAAGAAAATTTATTAAAACGACAAAGAAAACATCAAGATGATTTAGACAAGATATCGCAACGATTATCGAATAAAAGTTTTGTTGATAGAGCACCAAAAAATATTGTTGAACAAGAAAAAACTAACTATAGTAACTTGAAAGATGATATTAAAAAGATATCTTTAACTATTGAAAGTTTATAATGCGGAAATTTAATAAGAAAAAACTACCAAGTAGACATACATCACTTGGTCCAGATAGAGCTCCCCACAGATCATTCTATTATGCTATGGGTGAAACAGAAAAAGATGTTTCAAAACCTTTTATTGGTGTTGTTTCAACTTGGAATGAAGCTGCACCTTGTAATATAGCTCTAATGAGACAAGCTCAATCAGTTAAAAAGGGTGTAAGAGCCTCTGGTGGTACACCAAGGGAATTTTGCACAATTACAGTCACTGATGGTATAGCAATGGGTCACGAAGGAATGAAATCTTCTTTGATTTCAAGAGAAGTAATAGCAGATAGTGCTGAATTAACTGTTAGAGGACATTGTTATGATGCATTAGTAGGTATCGCAGGTTGTGATAAATCTTTGCCAGGTTTAATGATGTCGATGGTTAGACTAAATGTACCAAGTGTATTTATTTATGGGGGTTCAATACTTCCAGGAAAATATAAAGGTAAAGATGTAACTGTAGTTGATGTTTTTGAAGCTGTTGGAAAACATTCCTCAGGACAAATGTCAGCAAAAGAGTTAAGAAAATTAGAATTAGTTGCTTGCCCTACAGCAGGAGCTTGCGGAGGTCAATTTACAGCTAACACCATGGCATGTGTATCAGAGGCAATTGGTTTAGCATTACCTTATTCTGCGGGAACACCTGCACCATACGAGGAAAGAGACAAGTATGCAAAAGAAAGTGGCCGAATGGTTATGGAATTATTAGCTAAAAAAATTAAACCAAGAGATATTGTAACAAGAAAAGCATTAGAAAATGCTGCAACAATAGTTGCTGCAACTGGAGGTTCAACTAATGCTGCATTACATTTACCAGCTATTGCAAATGAGGCAGGAATAAAATTTGATTTAATGGATGTTGCAAAAATATTTAAAAGAACGCCTTATCTTGCAGACTTAAAACCAGGTGGAAAATATGTTGCAAAAGATATGTGGTTAGCAGGTGGTGTACCGATGCTTTTAAAAACTTTATACGATGGGGGTTATATTCATGGTGATTGTATGACCGTTACAGGTAAAACAATGAAAGAAAATTTAAAGGGAATTAAGTTTAATCCAAAACAAAAAGTATTAAGAGCTTACAACAAACCCTTATCACCAGATGGTGGTGTAGTAGGTTTGAAAGGTAATTTAGCTCCAGAAGGTGGAATTGTTAAAATTGCAGGACTAAAAAAATTACAATTTACAGGAAGAGCAAGATGTTTTGATAATGAAGAAAGTGCAATGAAAGCAGTACAAAGTAGAAAATATAAAGATGGTGATGTAATTATAATTAGATACGAAGGTCCAGTAGGGGGACCCGGTATGAGAGAAATGCTCTCAACAACTGGTGCAATTTATGGCCAAGGTAAAGGAGAGAAAGTTGCTTTAATTACTGATGGAAGATTTTCAGGAGCAACTAGAGGATTTTGTGTTGGTCACGTTGGACCAGAGGCTGCCTTAGGTGGACCAATTGCTCTTTTACGTAATGGCGATGTTATTGATATAGATGCTAAAAAAGGAACGATTAATGTTCGCTTAACTAAATCTCAACTAGCTTCAAGAAGAAGAAGATGGAAGGCTAGAAAATCTGATTTTGGTTCAGGAACTCTTTGGAAATATGCACAAACAGTTGGACCAGCAAGTTTAGGAGCACCAACGCATCCAGGTAAGAAAAAAGAAGTTAAGGAATATTCGAAAATTTGATGAAAATTCGCCCTGTTATTTTATGTGGTGGCGCTGGAACAAGACTTTGGCCTAAAGCTAAAAAACATCAAGCAAAACAATTTATCGATTTTGGTAATTGGACTTTATTGGGTAAAACTTTAGAGAGAGTTAAAGCGCCTATATTTGATGCTCCAATTATAAGCACCAATGCAAAATATTTAAGACAAGTAAAACAACATCTAAAGAAACACAAAATAAGAAAATTCAAGATAGTTTTAGAGCCAGCAAAAAGAAATACTGCACCCGCTATATTAAGTACTGCATTAATAAAGGATATTCCAAATGAACAACCATTAATGTTTTTAGCCGCTGATCATCTGATAGAAAAAGTTGGTTTATTCAATAAAGCTATCAGAAAGAATCAAAAGAAACTCACTCATAATAATATCTTTATTTTTGGTATTAAACCCACAATGCCATCAAGTGAATTTGGTTATTTTTTAACAAAAAGTAACAAAGTAACTAGATTTGTAGAAAAACCCAAAAAGGCTAAAGCTAAACAAATAATTAGTAAAAAAGGTTATTGGAATTCTGGAATGTTTTATTTGAGAAAAGACTCAATAATAAATAATTTTAAGAAATACCAAACAAATATTTATCGAAATTGTAATAAAGCAGTATTAAAAGCAAAATATAAAAGTAATGTATATTATTTAAACAAACAATCTTTCACAAAAGCAAAAGCCAAGTCTTTTGACTATGCAATATTAGAAAAAACCAAAGATATAAATGCTATCAAATTAGATATTCCTTGGTCTGATTTAGGATCTTGGAAAGAAATCTGTAAGATGTACGGACGAAATAAAAGACATTATTTTAAAAAGAAGAATGTATTCCACAGACCTTGGGGTAGTTATGTAAATCTATTTAATGGTAAGGAATTCTTAATTAAAGAATTATATGTAAAACCAAAAGGTATATTAAGTCTTCAAAAACATCATCATAGAGCTGAACATTGGGTAGTTACTCATGGTGAACCTAAAATTACTTTAAATAAAAAAAATTTTACTATGAAACCTGATGAATCAATCTTCATTCCATTAGGTGCAATCCATAGAATAGAAAATCCCTACAAAAAACCAGTGAAAATAATTGAGGCCCAACTAGGTTCAATTTTAAAAGAAACAGATATAGTGAGATATCAAGATATTTATGGCAGAGTAAAATAATTATTTTACAAGAAAATTCACTTTTTTATTTGATAGATTTAAATGAATTTTTTTATATGAACCAAAATTATCTCCATCAATTTGAACAGGTATCAAATCATTTCCATCAATAGTAATGTTTTGTGAATAAGTAGTAATAACATTTTTATTTTTACTTAAATCACCATTAAGAATTATTAAAAATATAGAATATAATAAATTGATCCTAGTTAAATCCTTAAATATATATGTGACTATTTTATTTTCAAAAATATTTGTTTTATTTATTTTATGATGTCCAGCGTAATATTTGGTATTTGAGGATAATATCCAGTCTGCTTGATAAAATTGTCCATCAAAAGTAACATTTAATTTTTTATTATTCATAAACAAGAAATATTGAAAACCTTTGATACCAAATATCACTTTTCCAAGAATTTTTTTAATTTTTGAATTAATTGAATGAACAATTTTTGCATCCCATCCTATACCAGCCATTAAAAAGAAATAATTCTCGTTAATTTTTACAAGATTAGAGGATTTATAATTATTAGAAGTCAATACATTGACTATATCATCAATCTTTTTATTCATTGATAATTCAGCTTGCAATAAATTTGCTGTCCCAGCAGGTATATAGCCTATAGCAAAATCGTCTTTAAAATTAAAATCATTCTTTATTAATTCATTAATTGCAAAAGAAACAGATCCATCTCCACCAGCAACTATTAATCGATCATAATTTTTTTGATTAAAGTTTTTAAAAATTTTCTTAGCTTGATTTATTGTTTTGGTCTCAAAGTATTCTACTGAATTATTTTCTTTTAACTTAGATAAAACCCTATTTATGAATTTTGATTTTCTTCCAGAGGAAGAGTTTTGATTGTAAATTAAACAATACAACATAATTAATCCTTAAAAAATTTTTAACAAATTTGTAACATTCAAATGAAATAAGAAATACATGATTCGTGTTACAGTTGTATTAAAATATAGGCCTTTAAATGCCTAACATACTTAAATACAAAAGCATTTTTATTTCTGATGTGCATTTGGGTACCAAGGGTTGTCAGGCGAAAAAACTTTTAGAGTTTTTTAAAAACTCAAGATCTGAAAATCTTTATCTTGTAGGAGACATTATAGATGTCTGGGAAATGCAGAAAAGTTTTTTTTGGCCTCAAGAACATAATGATGTAATCCAAAAAATTTTAAGAAAAGCAAGACATGGCACTAAAGTTTTCTATATTATGGGCAACCATGATGAAATGTTAAGAAAATTTATTCCAATGAATTTTGGTGACATCCATATGGTTAATAGAGTTATTCATGAGACAAATGCTGGAAAAAAATATCTTGTTGTTCATGGTGATGCTTGGGATGGTGTTATGAAACATGCTAAATGGCTATCTAAACTTGGATCAATAGCTTACAATTTATTGTTACAAATAAATGTAATAATTAATTTCTTTAGAAGGTTGAGAGGAAAAGAATATTGGTCTCTTGCAAAATATTTAAAATATAAGGTTAAGAACGCCGTCAAATATATTGGTGAATATGAAAAAACACTCTCAGATTATGCAAAAAGAAAAAAATTTGATGGAATAATTTGTGGCCATATCCATCATGCTGAGGATAGAGATTTTAATGGGGTCAATTATTTAAATTGTGGAGACTGGGTAGAATCTTGCACTGCATTAGCCGAAAATTACGATGGTAGCTTTGAAATATTATATTGGGATAAAATAAGAGAACAATATTTAGACACTCAAGAAATAATTAAACCTATTAAAAATGAAGACTTAAAAAAAGCTTCGTAATTAATGAAAATTTTAATCGCAACAGATGCATATTTTCCACAAGTAAATGGTGTTGTAAGAACCTTGCATGAAACAGGTAAAATTTTAAAAGAACAAGGTCATAGAATAGAATATATCACACCAGAATTATTTTTAACTTTTCCGATGCCAAAATATAATGAAATTAGAATATCTATTAATGTTTGGCCAAGAGTTGGTAGCTTAATAAAGAAAATAAAACCTGATGCAATTCATATAGCTACTGAAGGTCCTATAGGGACTATGGCAAGAAGATATTGTTTGAAGAATAAACTAAAGTTTACCACAAGTTTTCATACAAGATTTGATAAATATCTTAAGCTTTACTTTCCTATTATACCTGCAAAATGGGCTGAAAAATTCTTAGCAAACTTTCATAACAAGGCTGAGAGAATCTTAGTAACAACAGAATCTATGAGAAAAGAATTAATCGATATAGGTATAGATAATAATAAAATGATTACTTGGACAAGAGGAGGCAATCATGGAGCTTTTAAGAGTCCGAAAAAAATTGATTTACCACATAAAAGACCGATTTGGATTTATGTTGGAAGAGTTGCAGTTGAAAAAAACATAAGAGCTTTTTTAGAATGTGATTTAGAGGGCACAAAAATGATAATAGGAAAGGGACCTGATTTAAAAAAATTAAAAAAAGAATTTCCTAAAGATATTTTTTTAGGAGAAAAAACAAACGGTGAATTAGCGTCTCATTTTGCATCTTCCGATGTTTTTGTATTTCCAAGTAAAACAGATACATTTGGAATTGTAGTTTGTGAGTCTTTAAATTGCGGAACACCTGTAGCTGCTTATCCTGTTCCAGGTCCTAAAGATATATTTGAGGGTTCCAAAATAAATTGTTTAGATAATGATCTTAAAGTTTCAGCTCATAAAGCTTTGAAAGTTAATAGAAATGATTGTCTTGAATTTGCAAAAAAATTCACTTGGGAAGAAACAGCAAAAATATTTTTTAACAATATTTCACCAAATCATTAGTTAATTTTTCCTTAATTTATTTGCATTAAAAAGTTTAATGATGCAAAATTAAGCCGTCTAAATTATGGAATATTTCATCATTCTACTTATAGTTGTTATAATTTATCTCCTCTATTTACTTAATCAAAAAAAAAACAAATCAATAAATACTGCTACAATAATTAATAAAAGAGAGGAAAAAACCAAAAGAGTAATTATTGATGAGCTTGAGGATCAATTTTTTGCATTAAATAAATTTAACATAATTAAATATGCCAATCCAAGTGCATTAAAAAGATTTGGAAGTAATTTAATTGATAAAAACATATCTTCTATAATTCGAAAACCAGAATTAATAGAAAATATTGAAAAAGCTATTGTTGAAAATAAAACAAAAAATATTGACATTGAAATAAACCTCCCATCATATCAATTCTATAAAATTTATATTATTCCTGGCCCAACTCATTTGTTTACTGAACCAGACTCTGTTGTGTTATTTTTAAAAGATTTTACTGAAATTACAAAAGCACAAAAATTTAAAACTGATTTTGTAGCAAATGTAAGCCATGAATTAAGAACACCTTTAATGGCAATCAAAGGATCACTAGAAACAATTGAGGGCCCAGCGTCTGATGATGAAAAGGCTAAAAAAAAATTTATGAAAATAATGACTGATCAATCAAATAGAATGGAAAATTTAATTAATGATCTTTTAATACTCACAAGAATTGAATTAGAAGAACACATAAGGCCAAACTCTTTAGTTGATATAAATGATCTTTTCAAAACAATCATCAGTAATTTTGAGATTGTTTTAAAAAGAAAGAAATTAAATATTAATTTATCTCTCGCCAATCCAACAGTTGTTATTGGAGATGAAAAAAAATTACAAACTGTTTTTTCTAATCTTTTAGATAATTCAATTAAGTATTCAAAGGAAAATAAGTCTATTTTTATATCAAGCAAAATTAGCGATGGTAAATTGTTAGAAAAAAATTTTATGATCAGTATTAAAGACGAAGGTGTTGGCATTCCTCAAAGATATATTTCTAGAATTACAGAAAGATTTTTTAGGGTAGATCTTGAACAAAGTAACAAGGTTGGTGGAACCGGTTTAGGATTAGCTATTGTTAAACATATAGTTACTCAACATCGTGGACACTATGAGATTCTAAGTGAGGAAAACCAAGGAACTGAAATTCAAATTTATTTACCAGCGAAAACTTAAATTTAAAAAATATTATATTGTAATAGTTTTAGAAGGTTTTTTTAACAATTCTTTACTTGATTAATGTTAGTCTTTTAATTAATTTTTTATATGGTTAAAATATTTAAAAATATTTTGATTTTTGCTTTTTTATTAAGCTCTATAACAACAAGTGTTTTTTCTAAAGATATCACAACATTATTAAGAAATCAGCAACTTACAGTTTTTGATATTGGAATTTTTAGATTAGAGGCAGATTTGAAAACTTCATATCCTTCTATTAAAGATCATTTAGAAGTTACTGAAGCTGAATTTTATACAGACGTAGTTACCTCGTATTCTAAAAATTCAATTGATTTAATTGTTTCTGTTCCTATGAATAGAAATCTCAAGAAGGAAAATTATTTTTCAGATTCTTTTAGATGTAGGAATATTTTTAATTCTGTAAGAGATTTTTTATTGAGGAATGAAAATTTGAGTAATTATAGATATACTATGGCTACAAGCTATTTAACCTCTATATTTTCAACCCCAAGTTCATGGCCAAGCTGGAGATATGATGAAGAAATTAGAGAGGAATTAGTAAACTTAGTAAAACTAGAAATAACTTTACGTCCAACCAAAGAACTAGCTCTTAATGAACAGGTAAACCCTGTTTCATGTATTGGTGGCTTAGAAACTGATATTGATCAAATAATTATATCAAAAAAATACAACTAAAAAGTTACCTTTTTAACAAAAGTGTAACAATTCTGTAATATTAAAGATTCAATAAATTTATACGAGTCAATCATTTTTAATTAATAAATAACGAAAGGATTAAAGATAATGAAAAAACTAATTATAGTAATTGCTTCTTTAGTTGCACTTTCAATTGCAACTGTTGCTCAAGCAAGAGATCAAATTAAGATAGTTGGTTCTTCTACAGTATTCCCTTATGCAACAGTTGTTGCTGAAAGATTTGGTGGTTCAGGATTTAAAACTCCTGTAATCGAGTCTACTGGTACTGGTGGTGGAGCTAAACTATTCTGTGCTGGTGTAGGTGAACAACATCCAGATATTACAAATGCATCAAGAGCTATGAAAGATAAAGAAAAAGCTCTATGTAAGAAAAATGGTGTTAATGATATCGTTGAGATCGTAATTGGTAACGATGGTATTACATTAGCTTACAGCAAAGATGCAAAACCAGTAAACTTTACTAAAGAACAATTATATTTAGCACTTGCTGCTCATACAGTTGTTGATGGTAAATTAGTTCCAAATATTTATAAAACTTGGGACCAAATTGACCCTAGCTTACCAAAACAAAAAATTTCAGTGATGATCCCACCAGGAACATCAGGAACTAGAGATGCTTGGAATTCTTTAGTAATGAAAAAAGGTATGACTAAAGAAGCTAAAGCTCTTTATAAAGCTGGTTTTGAAGCTGGAAATAAAAAATACAAAAAACCTCAAAAACTTTACAGAGAAGATGGTGCTGCTATTGAAGTTGGAGAAAACGATAGTTTAATCATCCAAAAGTTAACTCAAGATAAAGAAATGTTTGGTTTCTTTGGTTTCAGTTATTTCTTAGCTGCAAAAGATAAATTGCAAGCAGCAAGTATTGATGGTGGACAACCGTCATTAAAGTCTATTCAAGACTACAGTTATGCTGTTGCTAGACCTTTATTCTTCTACGTGAAAAAAGCACACGTTGGAGTAATTCCAGGCTTACATGAGTTTGTGAAAGAATTCACAACTAAGAAAGCTATTGGAAAAGGGGGTTACTTAGCAGACATTGGTTTAGTGCCATTGGACTCTAAGTTGTATAAAACAACTAGAACTAATGCTACGAAGCTAGTTGCTATGGGTAATTAATTATTCCTCAGTTAACAAATGATTAAAAAGGGGGTCTTTTTAGACCCCTTTTTTTTAAAAAAAGAGTAAAGTCCTCACTTAAGGAGATTCTGTGAACTTAATATTATTTACATTTATTGTTCTTCTAGGTTTCACAAGCTATTATTTTGGACGCAAAAAAGCATATACAATTCAATCTACAAAAAAAAGATTAACCGCATTACCACAATTTTATGGTTATTATCTTGCAATCTGGTGTGCAATACCAGCCTTTATAATTTTTTCATTATGGGCAATTTTTGAGCCCACAATTGTAAAACTATTAATCTTAAGTGATTATTCAAATCAAGGTTATCTTGATGATGAATTAAATTTATTATACGAAAAATCAAAAGCATTGTCTCGAGGGCAATTCACTGGAGAAATTACACCTTTTATTGAAGCTTCAGCTGAAAAATATTTAAGTCTTCGATCAATAGCTCAAAGTTCAAAAGTTGTTATAGTATTATCTGCAATTATTGCCTCTGTTGCTTATGCGTATAAAAGAATTTCATCTAATTCTAGAACAAGAGAACCAGTTGAAAAATTTTTGAACGCAGTTTTATTTACAGCTTCTTTAGCTGCAATATTAACTACTGTTGGAATAGTTTTCTCACTTATATTTCAAACTATAGATTTTTTTAAAGTAATTCCATTATTTGATTTTGTCTTTGGAACTCACTGGTATCCAGCAAAAGCTTTTGTTAGAGATTCTTCTGAGGCTTTAGATCCGACAATGTATTCAGATACTTTTGGAGCAGTCCCTATTTTTGCAGGTACTTTTTTTATTGCATTTATTGCTATGTGCGTTGCTATCCCAATTGGATTAATGAGTGGAATTTATTTAGCTGAATATGCATCAACTAAAGTTAGACAATATGCAAAACCATTAATTGAAATTTTAGCTGGTATACCAACAGTTGTTTATGGTTTTTTTGCTGCCCTAACTGTTGGACCATTTTTGAAAGAATTAGGAACTTCAATGGGTCTTGAAGTTTCAGCTGAAAGTGCTTTAGCAGCAGGAGGGGTAATGGGTATTATGATTATACCATTTATTTCAAGTTTAAGTGACGATGTAATTACAAGTGTGCCTCAAAGTTTAAGAGATGGAAGTTACGCTATGGGAGCAACTAAATCAGAAACAATTAAGAGAGTTATTTTTCCCGCGGCATTGCCGGGGATAGTTGGATCTATTTTACTTGGTGTTTCAAGAGCTGTTGGAGAAACAATGATAGTTGTTATGGCCTCTGGTTTAGCTGCTAATTTAACTTTAAATCCTTTAGAGTCTACTTCAACGATTACAGCTCAAATTGTAGTTATTCTAATTGGTGACCAAGCTTTTGGCGACCCAAAAACGCAAGCTGCTTTTGCTTTAGGTATGTCATTATTTTTAGTAACACTTTGTTTAAATATTGTGGCCTTGAGAGTAGTTAAAAAATATAGAGAAAAATATGAATAAAAATAAAGAACAATTATTAAATAAAAGATATAAAGCTGAACAGCGATTTCGCTTATACGGTCTGAGTGCAATTTTTATGGCACTTTTATTTTTAACAATCTTTATTTTTAAAATTTTTTCAACTGGCTATTCAGCTTTTCAAAAAACATGGCTTATTGTTCCAGTAACTTTCGATGCTGAATTAATGATGTTAGACCAAAATCCTTCTAAAGAAGATTTACAGGACGCTGATTATTACGATATAGCATTAAAATCAATGGCTGATTTAGATCCAAACGCCAATGAAGATCAAGAAAATGAATTGAAGAGAATGGTGTCTTATTTTTTTGAAAAAGAAATTAAAAATGAACTTTTAAATGACCCTAATTTAATAGGAAAAACAAAGGAAGTTTATCTAACTGCTTCAGATGATTTAGACCAAGTCTTTAAAGGAAATTATCCAAGAGATTTACCTGAAGACCAAAGAAGAGTAAGCGATTATCAATTAAAAATTTTTGATCAACTTGTTTCAAATGGTAAGGTTGAAAGTAAATTTAATATAAGTTTTTTTACAAATGCTGACTCAAGAGAAGCTGAGCTAGCTGGAATAGCAAGTTCATTTATGGGCTCAATTTTTTCTATACTTGTTTGTTTAATGATAGCTTTTCCTGTTGCGGTTCTAGCTGCAATCTATCTTGAAGAATTTGCCCCTAAAAATAGATTTACTGATTTTATTGAAGTTAATATAAACAACTTAGCAGCGGTTCCATCTATAGTTTTTGGTCTATTAGGGTTAGGAGTTTTATTGGCTATATTTCATTTACCAAGGTCTACCCCATTAGTTGGAGGTATCACTTTGTCCTTAATGACTTTACCAACAATAATTATAGCTGCTAGAGCATCTTTAAAAGCAGTTCCACCAAGTATAAGAGAGGCAGCACTTGCTATGGGAGCAAGTCGAATGCAAACCACAATGCATCATACAGTCCCTCTTTCTATGCCTGGCACGTTATCAGGAACAATAATTGGTTTAGCTCAAGCTTTAGGAGAAACTGCACCCTTAATTTTAATTGGAATGGTTGCTTTTGTTAACACGATACCTGGATCACCCATGGATCCTGCTGCAAGCTTACCAGTTCAAATTTATATTTGGGCTGAAAGTGCTGAAAGGGGATTTGTAGAAAAAGTTTCGGCATGTATAATGGTCTTACTTGGCTTTTTAATAATAATGAATTTATTTGCCCAAATAATAAGACATAAGTTTGAGAAAAAATGGAGTTAAAATGATAAAGATTAAAGCAAAAGATGTTGATGTTTTTTATGGAAAAAAACAAGCGCTCTTTAATATAAGTTTAGATATTGAGGAAAATCAAGTAACGGCATTAATTGGTCCATCTGGTTGTGGTAAATCAACTTTCCTAAGATGTCTTAATAGAATGAATGATGTAATTGATATCTGTAGTGTTAAAGGAGAAATTTTAATTAATGATTTTAATATCAATGATAAAAGTTGTGATGTCGTAAGACTAAGAGAAAAAATTGGTATGGTTTTTCAAAAACCCAATCCTTTCCCAAAAACTTTATATGAAAATGTGTCTTACGGTCCAACAATTCATGGTATGGCTCAATCAAAACAAGAAATGGATGAAATTGTTGAAACTAGTTTGAAAAAGGCTGCACTATGGGAAGAGGTAAAAGATAGGTTGCATGAACCTGGAACTGGATTATCTGGAGGACAACAGCAAAGACTTTGTATTGCTAGAGCGATTTCTGTAAGACCTGAAGTTATATTAATGGATGAACCTTGTTCAGCATTAGATCCAATAGCAACAGCACAAATTGAAGAATTGATTGATGAGTTAAAAAAAGAGCACACAATAATAATTGTAACTCATTCTATGGCTCAAGCAGCACGTGTTTCTCAAAATACAGGTTTTTTTCATTTAGGTCAATTGATTGAACATGGATCTACTGATAAAATATTTAAGAATCCTGATAATAAAAAAACGCAAGATTATATAACAGGGAGGTTTGGATAATGTCTGAAGCACCACATACAGTCAAATCTTACGAAGAAGAACTAAAAAATCTTAATGCTAATATAATTAAAATGGGAAGCGCATGTGAAGATTCTTTAGGTAAAGCAATTCAAGCCATTACAACAAGAGATAATAATATTGCAGAAGCTGTTATTCAAGAAGATGAAAAAATAGATAAATATGAGACTTTAATTGAACAGCAAGTTGTGAATTTAATTGCTTTAAGACAACCTATGGCAATTGATTTAAGAGAGACAGTAACGGCCTTGAAAATGTCTTCAGATTTAGAAAGAATAGGTGATTTAGCAAAAAATATATCCAAAAGAACACTTTTGCTTAACGAAAATCTTCCAAAGAACTTGGTAGACTCATTGAATAGAGTATCTACCAATGTTCAAAAACAATTAAAATCAACATTAGATGCTTATCTAGAAAGATCTGCGCCAATGGCAGTAAATGTTTGGGAAGGTGATGAGCAAATAGATGATCTAACAAATCTTTGTATGCAAGAAGTTATAAAATATCTTAAAGAAAATGAAAAAAATTTAGAAGATGGAACCCATTTATTGTTTGTAACTAAAAACATAGAGCGTATTGGTGATCATACTACAAATGTTGCAGAACAAGTTTATTATTTAGTTAAAGGCGAATATTTAGAAGGTGATAGACCCAAGGGAACAGAGCCAATTGTAACCGGAGAAAAATGATTTATGTCAGCTCATGTTTTCATAGCTGAAGATGAAGCATCAATTGTTAGTTTGTTAAAGTACAATCTTGAAAAAGAAGGTTATAAAGTCAGTCATTCAGAAAATGGAGAAGATGCTCTTAAACAAATAAAATTAAAACAGCCAGATTTAATATTAATGGATTGGATGTTACCAGAATTATCTGGTGTTGAAATTTGTAAAAACTTAAAAAAAGATAATAAGTTTAATGATATTCCTGTCATTATGTTAACTGCAAAAGGGGAGGAAGAAGACAAATTAAAAGCATTTGATACAGGTGCAGATGATTATGTAACTAAACCTTTTAGTCAAAAAGAATTGAATGCTAGAATTAAATCTTTATTGAGAAGATCTAAACCTCAATCATCATCAGACATTGTAGAATTTACTGATTTAAAAATAGATCGGATTACAAAAAGAGTTTATAGAAAAGATAAAGAAATTACTTTGGGTCCAACTGAATTTAAACTCTTAGATTTTTTTATCAAAAATCCAAAAAGAGTTTATTCAAGAGAACAACTCTTAAACAATGTTTGGGGAGAAAATATATATGTTGAGTCTAGAACAGTTGATGTTCATATTAGAAGATTAAGACAAGCAATTAACATACAAAATACAAAACCTTTAATTAGAACAGTAAGATCAGCTGGTTATTCTTTAGAATCTTAAAGATCTTTGGGTCTTATAAATTTTTTTAATACTCCCTTTTTCTCAACTTCATTCCAGGATTTAATATCAAACTCAATTTTTGCAAATGCTGCTGTTGGGAATTTATAATTCATTAGTTTAAAATTATTCGTATTATGATTTTTTGTAAGATTTCGTACTAAATTTTTCACTGATGGTTCATGGTTTATAATCAAAATTGATTTATATTCACTGGATATTTCTTTAATTTTTTTTACAATTGCATTCTCATCAACTAAATATAAATCTTTTGAAAAATTAACTTTTTTTGGCTTATTAATTTTCTTGGATAAAATTTGAAAAGTTTTTTTTGTTCTTTTTGATGATGAAATTAATGCATAATCAAATTCAAATTTTTTTTTAACAAAAAATTCACAAATCATCTTTGCATTTTTCTTGCCTCTTTTAGTAAGTGGTCTATCAAAATCATTAATACTTAAATCATCCCAACTAGATTTTGCGTGTCTCATAACGTATAATTGATACATAAAATCTAAATATATGACTGCTTTAAAAAAACAACATAAAGAAGAGTTGAAATCTAAATATATAAATAGAGAGCTTTCTTGGTTAAAATTCAACGATAGAGTACTTTTAGAGGCGCAAAATATCGAAAATCCTCTTTATGAAAGAGTAAAGTTTTTATCAATTGCTGGGTCTAATCTAGATGAATTTTTTATGGTCCGTGTAGCTGGGTTATATAGTCAAATAAAACAAGAAGTTGACTCACTAAGCTCTGATGGTTTGACACCTGAAGAGCAAATGGATGAGGTAGTGCTTGAAACTAAGAATCTATTAAAAAAACAGAACAAAATTTTTATTCAACTGATTATGGAATTAAAAAAAAATAATATCAATTTAGTTAAACCAGTTAATTTAAATACTAAGGATAAAAAAAAACTTTTAGAAATATTTAAAGAAGAGATTTACCCTTTATTAACACCATCAGCAATTGATCCTGCACATCCATTTCCATTTATAATCAATCAAGGAAGAGCAATTGTAATGAAGTTAAGAAAAAAAAATAAAAAAAGGATTTTAAACTCAATAATAGTAATACCAAAAGCATTATCTAGATTTATTGAAATTGAGTCTTCAAAAAATCATAAGAAATTTGTGATTCTAGATGATGTAATAAGTTTTTTTGCTAATGAAATTTTTCCAGATCATGATTTAGAAAAGAAAATGATTTTTAGAGTAATAAGAGACAGCGATGTAGAGATTCAAGAGGAAGCAGAAGATTTGGTTAGATCTTTTGAATTGGCTTTAAAAAGACGTAGAACGGGTGATATTGTTCGTTTAGAGGTTCTTGAAAATAGTGATAACGAATTGATAAGATTTATAACTAATAAATTAGATATAAATCCTGACTATATTTATGATGTTGCTGGCCTTGTTGGAATTCAAGATATAGATCAAATATGTAAAGTAAAAAATCCAAAATTAAGATTTAAACATTTTACACCTAGAGAAGTTGAAAGATTAAAAGAATATAATGATAATTTTTTTGAAACTATTAAAAAGAAAGATTTAGTTGTTCATCATCCTTTTGAAACATTTGACTCAGTAATTGAATTTTTAAACCAAGCAGCAAATGATAAAAAAGTTATAGCTATAAAACAAACTCTATATAGAACAACTCTAGACTCACCTATTGTTAAAGCTTTAATAACAGCTGCAGAAAACGGAAAAACAGTTACCGCTTTAATTGAAATTAAAGCTAGATTTGATGAGGAAGCTAATATTCAACTATCAAGAAGTTTAGAAAAAGTAGGTGTTCAAATTGTTTATGGTTTTGCTAAATATAAAACTCATGCAAAATCATCATTAGTTTTAAGAAGAGAACAGGGTAAAATACAAACTTATTTTCATTTAGGAACTGGCAATTATCATCCAGTAAATGCTAAAATTTATACTGATTTGTCTTTATTTAGTTGTGATAAGAAAATGGCATCAGATGTTGAAAAGTTTTTCAATTATGTAACAGGATACGCAAAACCAAAAAATTTAAATAAAATTTCTATTTCGCCAGTAAATATGAGGCAAACCTTAAATGAAAATATTGATGCTGAAATTAAAAATTCTAAAAATGGAAAATTTGCAGCTATTTGGGCAAAAATGAACTCTTTAGTAGATCCAGAAATTATTGATAAATTTTATGAAGCTTCGAATGCTGGTGTAAAAATTCATTTATTTGTAAGGGGTGTTTGTTGTTTAAGACCAGGAGTAAAAGATAGATCAGAAAACATATTTGTAAAAAGTATCATAGGAAGATTTTTAGAGCATTCTAGAATTTACTGCTTTAGTAATGGTACAAAAAAAATGCCTAATAGAAATGCAAAAGTATATATTTCGTCAGCTGATTTAATGCCGAGAAATTTAAATCGAAGGGTAGAACTTCTAGTCCCAATTGAAAATGAGACTGTTCATGAACAGATCTTAGATCAAATAATGTTGGCAAACTATCTTGATACTAATCAGAGCTGGGAACTTGAAGCTGATGGTAATTATAAAAAAATTAAATATAGTAAGAGCGATTCCTTTTCAGCTCATGAATATTTTATGAATAATCCGAGCTTATCTGGAAGAGGTAAAGCTAAACTAAGAATGCAGCCTAAACAACTGCACTTAAGATTGATTAAAAGTGGAAGTAATTAAAAGTAAAAATAGTTTAAAATTAAATCAGGCAAAATTAGCTATAATAGACATTGGATCAAACTCTATAAGAATGCTAATTTATGAAGATTTCAGTTCTTCTCGTGTGCCTTTTTTTAATGAAAAAGCAGTTTGTGAACTTGGAAAAAATTTAGATAAATCCAAAAAACTTCACAGATCTGGTACCGAATATGCTTTAAAAGTTTTAAAAAGATTCTCTGAAATTTTAAATGTTTCAAAAATCACAAATCTTAAAATCATTGCAACAGCAGTTTTAAGAGAAGCGACTGATACAAAACCATTTATTAATGAAGTTGAAAAACTTTTTAAAACTAAGATTAATATATTATCTGGTGAAGAAGAAGCTGAATGCTCAGCTGAGGGAGTAAAAATAGGCTTTGAAAATGTCAATGGATTAGTTGCTGATCTTGGAGGTGGAAGTTTAGAATTAGCTCGAGTTGAAAATAATATAGTTACTAATAAAACCTCATTACCTATTGGAGTTTTAAGATTATTAAATAATCCTATAGTTAAAAAAAGAAATTTAGCAAAATATATCAAAAAATTATTAAGAGAAGAAAAATGGCTTTCAAAAAAGAAATTTAATAATCTATATTTAGTTGGAGGTACCTGGCGAGCATTATTTAAATTACATCTTTTTCAAAATAATCATCCGGTACATATAATTCATCAATATAGTATTGATAACAATGTTTTATCTAAGTTTGTTGAAAAAATTTCATCTTTTAATAAATCTAAACTTAAAACAGTTGAGTATATTTCAAAATCTAGAACAGCGTATTTACCTTATAGTTGCATTATACTTGATGAAATTATGAGAGTTACAAATCCAAGAAATATAATTTGTTCTATAAGCGGTTTGCGTGAAGGTTCTTTATCAATTGACTATTTTAAAGATGTAAAAGAATCAGAAATTTTTCATAAAGCACTTGAGAATATTGCAAAAAAAAGAGGTGATCTAGGATCGAACTATAAAAAATATTATGATTTTATTCAGCCAGTTTTTGAAGGCAATGAACATTTTAATAAGAAATTATTATATCTGGCATGTGTATTAAGTCATATGGATTGGGGATTAGGAGCATTTCAAAAAGCTGAATTGGTATTTCAAGAAACAATAAATACTCCTTTACTTAGATTGACTCATAAAGAAAGAATACAATTAGCTTTGTCATGTTATTGGCGGTACTGTAGTATCAAGTATAATCCAAAGATGGAGTATCTAACTTTTTTAAATAATAATGAAATTTTTTCAAGCAAACAAGTTGGAGCAGCATTGAGATTTTCACAATCATTGACCTCGATATCTACGATATTTCTTGAAGAGTTTAAATTGTATAAAAGAGGTAATGCTGTATTTTTAAAAATTCCATCACAACATCAAGAAATAATCTCAAAACAAGTTACTAAAAGATTTAAAGCTCTTGCTAGAGAATTATTTTTAGAACCAAGAGTAATTTACTCAAATAATTCAAGATAAATTAAATTTAATTCTATTTTTAATTGAGTGATATTTTTTTGTAACATTATTTTAATTTAAATTCATTTAACTTTAACAATAAGTAAATAATTTTGTAATTTAGTTTATGTATAAAGCACTATCAAAGTTTAAATATTCATTATTTCTTCCCCTATTTAAATTTTGATGATTAACAACTTTCTTCCTTCTCTTAAATGAGAAGGGAGAAAGACGATTTGGAATTAATTATTTATAGATGCAGGAGACTGCTCTGCATTTTTCTTAGCAAGCTTTTTTGCTTTTTTTTCTGCAACCTTTTTTTCTAGACCAGCAATTTTAATATTAAGGCTTGATAATTTTTTTTCTTTTGCTGTAATTTTATTTTTAAGTTTGTCTATTGATTTTAATATCTTTGTTTTTTTCTTTTCATTTTTTTTTAGTTTTTTTCTCATTACTGCCTCCGAATTATTTAATATTTGATTTAATCATATAATTCTTAAATAAAAAAGATATTTTGATACAACCTTTAGTTTATAGTTTTTTAAGAACTGTTATTAAATAAAAAAACATTGCTATATGAGAACTATTATTGAATTTTTGATTTAATATTAATTTAAATATCTCTCTTTGATTAAAAAGATGAATTCTAATACCTTGTTCTGGTTTCGAAATTTTAATTAAGTCTTCTGTGTAATAACCAGTAATTTTAGTAGTTAGTCTTCCAGGTTCATTATAAAAAGTTATTATTTTACTCAATTTTGATCTTGATCTATATCCTGTTTCTTCTCTTAATTCCTTATATGCTGATTGGAGAGTTGTTTCCTTTTTTTCCACTATGCCAGAAGGAAACTCGTAGTTAATTTTATTAATTGGAACTCTTTTTTGGGAAACTACTACATATTTGTCTTTAATCTTAGGTATTACTAATGAAAGATTAGAAGTTTTAAGATAATGATAAAACTCTTTTTTTTTAAATTTTTTGTTAATTAAACTTATTCGATTGGTAAGTTTTATATTTTTCAATTTTTTTCTAAAAATAACTTTTTAACAATAAGTACAGCAATTAACATTCCAATAAGCTCAGCTAAAATATAATAAGGAGTATTTAAATAACTAATACCAGTAAAAGATTCTGTAAATGTTCTGGCAATAGCAACCGCAGGATTTGCAAAAGAAGTTGAAGAAGTAAACCAATAACCAGCAGTAATATAAAGACCAACACTAGCAGCAACAGCAATTTTGCCCGACTTCATAGACCCAAAAATTATAATTATAAGCCCTAATGTTGCTATTACCTCAGATGTGAGTATGTAAATTCCATCTCTTGATTTAGTAGACAATTCATAAACTTCATGTTCAAAAAAGAAATTAGCTAAACCAACACCAATTAAGCAACCAACCAATTGAGCAATGATATAGTAGGGTAATAGTTTCTTTTTTAATTTACCCGTTATTGCCATTGCGATACTTACAAATGGATTAAAGTGAGCTCCTGATACATCAGCAAAAACTGTAATAAGCACAAATAAACCTGCTCCTGTTGCTATAGTATTAGCTATTAACATCACAGCAACATCATTAGTTAAGTTTTCAGCCATTAAACCTGAACCAACAATAATCATTACTAAAAAACAACTTCCTAATAGTTCAGCAAGAAAATAGCGGCTTTTATTTTTCATAAAATAGTTCCTTTATTCTTTTATGAATATTATTGTAAACTTTTTCTATTATTTCATCTTTTTTATTTAAGTCGTTTGTTTCATTAAGTAATTTAACAGGATCCTCTATATTCCAATGAATTATCTGATTTTTATTTGGCCAAATAGGACAGACTTCGTTATTGGCATTATTACAAACTGTAATCACATAATCCATTTTAATTTGATCATTAATAAACTCATTAAAATTTTTAGATCTATAATTTGAAAGATCATAATGTTTTGATAATAAATAATTCTTCACATCTTCATTAATTTTTCCTGTTGGATTACTCCCAGCACTAAAACCTTTATACAAATCGTCATACTCGTTATTTATTATACTTTCAGCAATAATACTTCTTGCTGAATTACCTGTGCATACGAACAATATATTCTTCATTTAAAAAATAACTTTATAAATACCAATTACAAACAATGGAATTTGTAATCCAAAGTTTGTTAAGATTGCTTTATCTTTGCTAATAAATCCAGCAATGGTCCATCCAACAACTCCCAATCCATGAAAATATATATTTAATGGATATATATTTAAATTTGTAAGAAGTATTCCCACTAAAACTAGAAACGTACTGATCCACTTTAGATATTTTTTTATAAACATAAAATTTCCTTTCGTTATTATTATTTCAGTTATGTTAAGAATTTATTAAAATAAAGGATTATCTACACTTTTTACATAATCCAAAAAACTCAAGATTGTATTTACTGTATTTCATACCATCTTTGTCTTTGAAGTTAGCTAAGTATTTAGAGAGACCCACACTACTTATTTCTGTTACTTTTTCACAAATTTCACAGATAGAAAAAGCAGTAGCGTTAGCCACCTGACAGCTAGAATTGTGACATGCAATAAAGGCATTTCTACTTTCGATTTTGTGAATTTTTCCTATTTCAACTAGCTTATCTAACGCTCGATAAACTTGCGGGGGTGCTTTAATGCCTTTTTTTTGAACATTAAAAAGGATTGAATAAGCTTTCATTGGTTCAGGAGATTTATTAATTAAATCAAAAATAATTTGCTGATTTTTTGTGAGAGTATGTTCTTTATGCATAATTTTCATTTTACAGATTCCTCATTAATTTTTCAATTTAATCGTTTGTTTTATTTTAAATAATGAAAGTATGAACAATAATAAAGCTGCTGTTATAATTGATGGACCCGAAGATGTATTAAACTCTAAAGATGTGAACAATCCTATAATTACAGATAACAATCCTCCTATAATTGAATAGATAACCATACTTTGTGGACTTGATGATAAATTTCTAGCCATTGCAGCAGGGATAATCAGCATTCCAGTAATTAATAGTAATCCAACAATTTTAATTGAAATAGCGATGATTGCTGCCATTAAAATTGTAAATATAGCTTTAGCTCTATCCGGATTTAATCCTTCTGCTTCTGCTAGTTCATAATTTACTGTTGAAGCGAATAAAGGTTTCCAAATAAATTTCAGAGTTAATAAGATAAATGCCCCTCCAATCCATATGATCAACAAATCATTAACTGAAACTGCTAAAATATCCCCAAATAGCAATCCCATAATATCAAATCTAATGAATGTTAAAAAACCAACCACAACAAGTCCAACTGCTAGAGATGAATGAGCTAGAAGACCCAACAAAGCATCACCTGGTAAGTTAGTTTTTTTTTGAAGTTGAATTAAAATTAAAGCTAATATGGAAGAAATAACAAATACTGAAATAGCAATATTAAATTCCATAGTAAAAGCTAATGTCACTCCCAATAGAGCAGAGTGAGCCAAGGTGTCACCAAAATAAGATAATCTTCTCCATATAACAAAGCAACCAAGAGGTCCTGTTACAAAAGCAACCCCAATTCCAGCTACCAAAGCTCTTATAAAAAAATCATCAAACATCTAATTTTTTTTAATTTCACCTTCATCTGTATGAATATGGTCGTGCTTATGCTGATATCTACTCAATATTTGAGAAGCCTGCTCTCCAAATAAAGCTTTATATTCATTGTTTTTTGCAACATCCATTGGAGATCCTGAACAACAAACATGGCCATTTAAACAAACAACATGGTCTGTTGCACTCATGACTGTATGTAAGTCGTGTGAAATTAATAAGATCCCACAACTTAATTCATCAGAAATTTTTTTAATTAATTCGTATAAAGCTATTTCACCAGTAAAATCTACTCCCTGCACTGGTTCATCAAGTACTAATAGATCAGGTTTTTTTGATATGGCTCTAGCAAGTAGCACTCTTTGAAATTCACCACCTGATAGATCTCCTAAATTTTTATCTTTAAGATGAATTACTCCAGTTAAAGATAGAGCTTCATCTATTGTATCTTTATTAAGACTTTCTGTTAACATCATGAAGTCATTGACTCTTAGCGGTAACGTCCAATCAATTGAAATTTTCTGTGGGACATATCCAACTTTATTCGTGTATTTTTCAACTGAACCACCAATCTTTTTGTAAATACCTAAAGCAATTTTAGCTGTTGTGCTTTTTCCTGATCCATTTGGACCTATAAGAGTAACTATTTTTCCTTTTTCAACTTGTAGTGAAACACCTTTGACTAGCCATTTGTTATTCAACTGTAAACCAGCATCGTTTAATTTTACCAATATATTTTGATCAGTGCTCATTTTTTTTCTTGACTAATAAGTGTTATATTATTACATGGTGTTATATTATAACAATTTAAATATACAACATATGAAAAACTTAAAAAAATTACCATTAATCCTATCACTATTATCATTCTTAACAATATTTGCACCAGCGAACGCTGAGATTAAAGTAGTTGCAGCAATAAAACCAATCCATTCGCTTGCAAGTTATCTAATGGATGGTGTTGGTAAACCAGATTTAATTGTTGATGGTTATGCTTCCCCACATGGATTTGCACTTAAGCCATCACACGCAAAAATGTTACAAAATGCTGATATTATATTTTGGGTAGGTGAGGATATCGAAACCTTTTTAGAGAAACCATTAAAAACAATTGCAAAAGATGCTGAAAAAATCGAATTAATGGAAATTAAAGGTTTAACTAAACTTAAATTTAGAGAAAGAAATATTTTTGAAGGTCATGACGATCATGGGCATAAGGAAGATGATCATGACGATCATGCTAAGAAAGAAGATGATCATGATGATCACGACCATGATAAAAAAGAGAAGGAACATGGTCATGATGAACACGATCATGATAAAAAAGGTCATAAAAAAGATGATCACGATGACCATGGACACGAGGGACATGCTCACGGAGAGTTTGATCCACACATATGGCTTGATCCGATGAATGCAAAAATAATTTTAAGTGAAATGGCAGAACACTTAATTGAAAATGATCAAAAAAATGAGGCAAAATATAAAGCAAATTTAAAAAACGCTCATAAAGATTTAGATAATCTAACTAAAAAAGTAAAATCTGAATTAAATAAAGATTTTAAATCAATAGTCTTCCATGATGCATATCAATATTTTGAAGAAAGATTTGGGATAAATATTCTTGGGGCATTTACAGTGAACACTGATGTTATGCCAGGTGCTGAACAATTAGCTGAAATAAGAGAAGTAATTGAGCATGATAAAGTAAGCTGTATTTTTTCAGAACCGCAATTTAATCCTGACATTATTAAGGCTGTTGCAAGAGATACAAATGTTGCAACAGGGGTTATAGATCCATTAGGTGCAACATTAGATCCAGGAAAAAACTTGTATTTTGATTTAATTAAAAATATGTCTAATTCTTTTAAGGGTTGTTAATTTAATTAGTGCAAGAAACAAACAAACAAGTTCCTGTTACTGTCTTAACCGGTTTTTTAGGTGCCGGAAAAACTACTCTTTTAAATAGAATATTAACTGAACAGCATGGTAAAAAATATGCTGTAATAGTTAATGAATTTGGTGAACAAGGTATTGACAATGACTTGGTAGTTGATGCTGATGAAGAGGTTTTTGAGATGAATAATGGTTGTATATGTTGCACCGTTAGAGGTGATTTAATCCGAATATTAAGTGGACTAATGAAGCGGGCGGACAAACTTGATGCAATAATAGTAGAAACTACTGGGTTAGCTGATCCAGCTCCTGTAGCTCAAACATTTTTTGTTGACCAAGATGTTGCTGATCGCACAAAGTTAGATGCAATTGTTACGGTTGCAGATGCTGTTCATTTAAGTTCTCAATTAACCGATCATCACGAAGCAGAAGAACAAATTGCTTTCGCAGACGTTGTATTACTAAATAAAATAGATCTAGTCGATGAAAATGGATTAGAAGTTGTAAAACAGAGAATTAAAAAAATTAATCCCTTTGCTAAAATTATTAATACCACTAAATGTGGAGTTCCTTTGAACGAAGTTCTTAATCTTGATGCATTTAGTTTAAAACGTGTTTTAGAAGTAGAGCCTGATTTTCTTACATCAGATCATGATCATGAGCATGATGACGATGTAACTAGCTTATCCTTTGTTTCTGATACTCCTTTAGATATGGAGAAATTTCAAGATTGGTTTACCAAATTATTACAAACCAAGGGTCAAGATATCTTAAGAACAAAAGGAATTCTTGACTTTACTGGAGAAAGTGATCGATATGTATTTCAAGGTGTGCATATGCTCATGGATGCTTCACCAATGGGTAAATGGCCAAAAGGAAAAGAACGTACTTCTCGATTAGTTTTTATTGGCCGAAATCTTGAAACTATGAATTTGAAGGAAGGATTTGAAAACTGCAAATCGGCATGAAAGCTGATCTAAATAATTTTCCACAGTTAAATAAAACCAAATTTGAAAACCGAGGAAAAGAGTTTAGACTAGGAATTCCCGTCATTAATGCTGTTACAGTTGGCAATTCTATAGCTGTTGGATTTGGAGATGGAACTGTTAGAATTTTCTCGTCTGGAAAAAGCTCTGAACCGATAAAAGCACATAAAGGTATTGTTCTTTGTATGGCAAAAGATGGAGATCATATTTTAACTGGTGGAGATGATGGTCGTTTTTTAAGAATTTCTCTAGATGGAAATATAAATGAGATTAGTAACTTTGGTACTCGTTGGGTAGATCATGTTACATCAAAAAATGGCAGCGTGGTTTGCACATCTGGAAATATTGTATATCTCTGGATGCCAAATAAAAAAGAACCAAAACTGTTAGAGCATGACAGCACTATTGGTGGTGTAGCGTTCGACTCTAAAGGTAGAAAATTAGCAGTTTCTAGATATGGTGGAGTTACTCTTTGGAAAAAAGATTATAGCAACAAATGGACTTCTTCTGATTTAATTTGGAAAGGTTCTCATAATAAAGTCATTTTTAGTCCTGACGACAGATACTTGGTGACGTCCATGCAGGAAAACCAACTTCATTTTTGGCGATTAAAAGACAAGATTGACTCTGCAATGTCAGGATATGGTGCAAAAGTTAAAAGTTTCGCCTTTGTAGGTGACTCAAAATATTTAGCAACATCTGGTGCGAATGATGCTGTATGTTGGCCATTTGACGGCGATGGACCAGTAGGTCGTGAACCAATTTGTCTTCCGTATGTAGGAAAACAATTAGTCACATTTGTTGAATCATTTCCTAATGAAAATGCAATTTTAACTGGACTAAGTGATGGCTCAGTTTATTTATCAGAAATTGAAAAAGCAAATAATACAATAATTATTCGAAGTTTTACTGAATTTGAAGTTTCTGCCATTGCGGTCACTGATGATTGCTCACATCTTTTAATAGGAGATATGGGAGGAAATATTTTATGGACATCGATTTGGGATGAGGAAAAAAATTAACTTATGTTCAATAAAAAAAAACCAAATGCGGAAACTATTAGAAATTTAAAAGTTCTATTTTCGAAAAGATATCAAATACCTGAAACATCTATTTTAAGTATGGCTGAGTTAAGTTGCCATGAACCTAATTGCCCGCCTATAGAAACCATAATAACCGAGAGAGCAGAGGGTGGAAGAGTAAGAAATTGGCGGATAGCAAAACCGATTATTGATATTCGAGAGATAGATATAAAGAATTTAAATGAAGAGCATAATCATGAACATTAGAAATAAATTAAATAAAGATCCCAAAATATAAATGACAACCTAGTAAGTAAGACAAAGTCTTTAAGCTAAAGTTATTTCTATAGGAGTGTGGTCTGATGGCTTTTCTCGTCCTCTAGGGTCTTTATTAATATTGATACTTTTAATATTATCTATTAGAGAATTTGAGATTAAAAAATGGTCTATTCTCATTCCGTTATTTTTTTGCCAAGCACCTCTCATATAATCCCAAAAAGTATAACCTTCTTTGGTATCATAAAAATGTCTATAGACATCATTAAAACCTAGATTAATCATTTCTCTCAATTTTTTTCTAATTTCCAATCTAAACAAGGCATCATCTTCAAAACTTTTTGGATTATATACATCTTCCGCTGATGGTATTATATTAAAATCCCCAGCCAGAATAATATTTTGATTTTTTTTACTTAAATTTTTTAATTCCTTAATTAAGTCATCGAGCCATTTTTTTTTATAATCATACTTTTCAGTGTCGACTGGATTACCATTAGGAGTGTAAATATTGATTAATTGGATATTTTTTTTCTTATATTCCATTTCAGCAGAAATTATTCTTGATTGTTTTAGTTTATCTTTTATTAGGTCTTTTCTGATATTTTTTAATTTCCCTTTAGAAATAATTGCTACGCCATTGTAACTTTTTTGACCAAATACATGGCTTTCATAATCCATAGATGAAAAATCATCATAAGGAAAATTTAAGTCCTCTGTTTTGATTTCCTGCATCATTAAGATGTCAGGCTTATATTTTAGCAGATAACTTTTTATATTTTCAATTCTAGCTCTAACAGAATTTACATTCCATGATGAGATTATCATTAAAGTGAAAAGGAGACACCACAACCACAAGATGATTTAGTTTGTGGATTATTAATCTTAAATTGCTCACCAATTAATTCAGAGACATAATCAACCTCAGATCCTTTGAGTAAATCTGCTGAAGTTTTATCAATTAAAATATTTTGATAATTTAAATCGTCATCATTTTTTTCTTTGTCAAAAGTAAATTCGTATTGAAAACCCGAGCAACCACCACCTTTGATAGCGATTCTAAAAAAAGAGCCTTTATCTTTTTTAGATAAAAGAACATTGATCTGTTTTAGTGCTTTATCGGTAAATTTAATTTCTTTAATCATAATTGATCACTGATATTAGTAATATAATACTAAAATTTATATTTTAAAGGATGAAAAATTACTCAAAGCTAGGGTTATTCAAAAGTAAGGGTAGAATATTTTACGAAACACCCTCAAAATACAGATCTCCATTTCAAAGAGATCGAGATCGAATTATACATAGCGCTTCGTTTAGAAGATTAAAACATAAGACCCAAGTGTTTGTAAATACAGAGGGTGATCATTATCGAACTCGTATAACTCATTCAATGGAAGTATCTCAAATTGCACGGTCTATAGCACGTTATTTCAATTTAAATGAGGACCTAACAGAGACCTTGAGCTTGGCGCACGACTTAGGCCACACTCCGTTTGGCCATGCAGGCGAGGAATCTTTGAATGATTGCATGGCTGATCACGGTGGGTTTGATCATAATTTGCAAACATTGAGAATTGTGATGTTCTTAGAAAATAAATATATGAAATATAATGGTCTAAATTTATCAATTGAGACCTTGGAGGGCCTTTTAAAACACAATGGGCCAGTGGTAGACTTAAATTTAGTAAATGATTTAATAGGCACAAAAAAATTTAAGAATTTAATTAATTTTAAAACATATCCACCATTAGAAGCTCAAATTGCAGCTATTTCAGACGATATTGCTTATAATAATCATGACATACAAGATGGACTTAAGGCTAATTTATTTTCAATTGAGGAGTTAGTTGAAATAGATTTTTTTAAAAACATTTATAAAAAATATAAAAGAAAAATAAATAGATATAACTATGATATCGCAGTATATCAGATCATAAGAGATTCAATTGATATAATGATAAAAGACTTAATATCTAATACCTTAAAAAATTTAAAAAAAAATAGAATTAAAGAATCTAAAGATATAAAAAAAACAAAAGATCTAACTGTAGATTTTTCTGACAAAATAAAGAATTCGGATTATGAGATTAGATTTTTCCTAAAATCAAAAATGTACAATAACAAAAATGTCTTGAAAAAAAATAATAGAGGAAAATATATTATCAAAAAACTTTTTGAAATGATTACAAAAAATCCAAAAAAATTTATTTCAAGAAAAGAGCTCACTGTTGATAAGTTTAGAGCAATTTCTGATTTTATATCTGGGATGACTGATAGATATGCTATTAATTTATATAAAGATTTAAAATGAATATTTTTGATCTATATCTGATTAAAATAAAAGACATACTTAACGATTTGTCTAAACAAAATAAGATTATTTTGCCTCAGAATTTGGAAGGAATTACCGCTGAAATTCCACCAGTTAAGTTTGATAGTGATATTTCAACTAATGTAGCAATGTTCTTAGCAAAGATTAATAAAAAGACGCCCAATGATATTGCTGAAATTTTATCTCCAATTTTAAGTGATAATGATAAGCAAATTGAAAGGATATCAATTGAAAAGCCTGGTTTTATTAATATTAAGTTTAAACCAATATTTTGGACAGATTTTATAAAAGACGTCATCGAAAATTACAAAAGTTTTGGAGTAAATAAAAAAGAAAAAAAAATAAATTATTTGATAGAATTTGTATCTGCCAATCCAACTGGACCATTACACGTAGGTCATTGTCGAGGTGCTATTTTAGGCGATGTAACGGCAAATTTGTTACAGTACAACAATCATAAGGTAACAAAAGAATACTATGTAAATGATTATGGTAATCAAATAATTGATTTTACAAAATCAGTTTATTTTAGAATTAGAGAGATAAAATTTAAGGAGAACTTCCCGTCTAATGATGAAAATTTATATCCAGGTGATTATATAAAAGATTTTGCTCAAAATATTATAAAATCAAATAAAGATCTAAACTTTGAAAATTTTGAGAGTATTTCTGAAAATTTAACTATTCTATCAATTGCAGAGGCATTAAATCTAATTAAAAAAAATCTTAATAGTCTTGGAATTAATCATGATAGTTTTGTCAGTGAAAAAGAATTAGTTTCTAATAAAGAAGTAGAAAAAGTCGTTCAAACACTTAAAAAAAATAATTTTGTTTATAAAGGGAAGATTAAAGCACCAATCGGAGAGGATAAAAATAATTGGGAGGAGAGAGAGCAACTTCTTTTTAAATCAACTGATTTTGGTGATGATAAAGATAGAGCATTACAAAAAAGTGATGGTTCATGGACTTATTTTGCAAGTGATGTAGCTTATCATAAAAATAAATTAGACAGAAAGTTTGATTGTTTAATAAATATTTTAGGTGCTGATCACGCTGGGTATATAAAAAGAATTTCATCGTCTGTTGATGCGTTATCTAATTCCAAAATCAAATTAATATGTAAAGTAAGCCAACTCGTAAAACTTATTAAAGATAAAAAACCTTTTAAAATGTCAAAAAGAAAAGGTGATTATATTACTGTAGATGACCTAATAGATGAAGTTGGCAAAGATGCTACTAGATTTATAATGCTAAATAGAAGTAGTGATGTAGAATTAGATTTTGATTTTGACAATGTAGTGGAGAAGTCAAAAGAAAATCCTCTGTATTATGTACAATATGCTTATGCAAGAATAGCTTCTGTATTTAGACATTTAAATAAAGATTTAAGTTCTGAATTAGATATTGATAGTTATGATTTTAGATATTCAAATGATGAAATTCAAATTTTAAAAAAGATAGCTGAATGGCCAAAATGTATAGATATATCATGTAATAGATTGGAGCCACATAGAGTAGCTGTTTATCTTTATGACTTATCATCATTATTTCATTCTTATTGGAATTTAGGAAAAGATAATCCAGATAAACGATTTATAAATGAACAAAAAAAAATCGATAATGACAAATTGATTTTTATTAAAGTTATTTCCAATGTAATTAAATCAGGCATGAATATTATTGGTGTTTCAACACCAGAAAAAATGTAATGATTAAAGAAATTAAGTATTTAGTATTTATTATCTTAATTTCTTTGTTCTTATTTTTTACTATTCGATATTATTTTTCTGATGAAAATAAAAAAAAATCATATAGATCATTGAACAATATCGATACAAAAATAAATAATTATGTAAAAAAATTACCAGTTTTAAAAAGCGATACTCAAAATATAATTGAATACGTTGAAGAGACCAAATCCAATAAAAAAAAATATAATTTTTGGAAATTGTTAGAAAGTAATGAATAATCGCAGAGCATTTATAGTTGGTCTTAAATCGACTGAAATTAGTTCAAAGGAACAACTTTTTTTAAAAAAATACAAACCATGGGGGATTATTTTATTTACTAGAAATATCAAGAATTTAAAACAAACTAAAAAACTAACTTCAAAAATAAGAAATATTTTCGATGACAAGAAATATCCTATAATGATTGATCAAGAGGGTGGACGTGTAAGCAGATTAGAAAATATCATCTCTTTTAAGAATTTGACCTCTGACTTTTTTGGAAAAAAATATGTTAAAAATAAAAAAGATTTTGATATCTATTTTAAAATTTTTTTAGATAAAACATCATATTTATTAAAAGAACTAGGAATAAACATCAATTCTGTTCCAGTGTTAGATCTTAAAATTAGTGGTTCCAGTAAACTAATTGGAGACAGATCCTTTTCAAGAGATCCTAATATTGTCTCTAAAATTGGTGATATATGCATTCAAACTTATAAAGAAAACTCTATTGGCACTATTATAAAGCACATACCTGGGCATGGTCTTGCTAAAGTTGATAGCCATTTTTCTACTCCATATATTAATAAATCACTTCAATATCTTTTAAAAAATGATTTTAAAGCTTTTAAAAATAAAAATTCTTTTTTTGCAATGACTGGTCATTTGATTTTTAATCAAATTGATAAAGACAATACAGTCACTCATTCTAGAAAAATGATAAATATTATTAGAAAAAAAATAGGTTTTAAAAATCTCCTAATTTCTGATGATTTATCTATGAAGAGCCTTAAAAAGGGTCTCAAAATAAATACAATTGATACTTTTAAAGCTGGTTGTAATTTAGCGTTACATTGCAATGGTAAATTAAAAGAAATGGAAATTGTTGGTAAAAACTCACCTTTAATAAGTAAATTTATAATAAAAAAAACATCACAATTTTACAATATTTTAAGATAATATTGGCATATGTCTTTCAACGATTCTGAATTTTTTAACGTTCAAATTGAAAATTATAATGGTCCACTAGATGTTTTATTAGATCTTGCAAAAGCTCAAAAAGTAAATTTAGAAAAAATATCAATAACTAAATTAGCAGATCAATTTAATGATTATATTAAAAATGAAACTAATTTAAATTTAGAGACAGCTTCTGAATATTTGTTAATGGCAACATGGCTAGCTTACCTAAAATCAAAATTATTATTACCAAGCTCTCCGGAGGAAGAGTTCAAACTTCAAGAAGTTGCTGAAAAATTAAAATTACAACTTAAAAAATTAGAATTAATAAGATTATTGTCAGATCAAATGCTTAAGCGTAAACGTCTTGGAAAAGAGATCAGAACAAGAGGCATGAAGGCTGGAATAAGACCAATTTATAATAGTGAATATAATATCAGTTTATTTGACCTTTTAAAAACGTACTCCTCTATTTTAATGACTAAGGATTTTCAAAAAATTAATATCCCAAGACTTCCAGTTTTTACAACTGAAGACGGTATAAAAACCATCAGAGATTTTTTTGGTAAGCTTTTAGATTGGAAGAAATTAGATGATTTGATACCAAAAAATTTTAAAAATGAAAAAAAGTTTAAAAGCACTGGAACGGCTGGAATTTTTGCTGGTTCATTAGAATTAGTTAAAGAGGGAAATTTAAGAATAAAACAAGATGATCTTTTTGAAGAGATTTATATAAAAGAGAACAAATGATTAAAAAGAAGAAAAAAAATAATATAATTGATTTTCCCTCAAAGTTATCAAATGTCGAAAAAGAAATTGAAGCAATAATTTTTGCTGCAGCCGAACCTTTAGATATTAGTACTATTGAAAGTAAAATTTCTAAAAAATCAGATGTAGAAAAAATTCTACAAAAATTACAAAATGAATATAAAGATCGAGGAATAAATTTAGTTTGTATATCTAATAAATGGTCTTTTCGAACGTCTGCTAAATTGTCAAGTTTGATGATACAAGAAAAGACTGTTGAAAAAAAATTATCTAGGGCTGCAATCGAGACTTTATCAATTATTGTTTACCATCAACCTGTAACCCGAGCAGAAATTGAGGAAATTAGAGGTGTAGCTTTTGGAACAAATACTGTTGAGATATTGATGGAATTAGACTGGGTTAAGCCTGGTGGAAGAAAAGATGTACCTGGAAAACCAATTCAATACGTTACGACTGATAATTTTCTTAGTCATTTTAACCTGCAAAAATTATCTGATTTACCTACTGTTGATGAGTTAGGAGCCGCAGGTTTAATTGATAGCGCTAATATAGATAATGCAATATTTGGTACAGGAAAATTTTACAAGGAAAAACAAGAAGAAAAAAAAGAGGACATTTACTCAAATATTGATGAAATGTTGAGTAGCACTCTTGATAAGGATGAGCAAAAGTAATTTGCTACTTTAAATTTTTAATAAAAAGGTTATAAGTTACTCATGAGTATAGGAATTTGGCAAATAGCTATAGTAGTTATATTAGTTGTTTTACTATTTGGTCGTGGGAAAATATCTAGTTTGATGGGCGATGTAGCCAAGGGTATTAAAAGTTTCAAAAAGGGTATGGCATCTGACGTAACAGATGAGTCAGAACCTAAAAATATTTCTGACGATAATCAGGACAATAATAAATCTAACAACAAAGAATAAACCACATGCCTACAATTGGTTGGTTTGAAATTTTAATTGTCGTAGGTATTGCTATAATTGTCTTGGGTCCAAAAGATTTCCCGGTAATGCTTAAAAAAGTTGGTTCTTGGATTGGTACTGCTAAAAGGTATGTCAATAATATTCAAAATGAGGTCTCCAACATTGATATTGATGAAAATGAAATGAAAGAAAATAAAGAAGATAAGAAAAATGACTAACGATGATAAAGACACAGGTTTTATTAGTCATTTAGCCGAATTAAGAAAAAGGTTAATACATAGTTTCATATTTCTAATTATTTTTTTTGTAGGATGTTATTTTTTTGCTGAACATATATATGGTTTTTTAGTTGAACCGTATGCTAAAGCAGTCAAAGACGATGAGACAAATAGAAGATTGATATTTACTGCTCTTCAAGAGACTTTTTTAACTTATCTTAAAGTTTCTTTTTTCACTGCTTTTTTTGTGACTTGTCCATATATTTTAATGCAAATATGGAAATTTATTGCGCCAGGACTTTATAAGCATGAAAAAATTGCGATTTTACCTTATTTAGTTTTAACACCTGTATTATTTTTTTTAGGAGGATTACTTGTCTATTATCTGATAATGCCTTTAGCGATTAAATTTTTTCTTTCATTTGAAAGCTCAGGTATTTCTACCAATTTACCAATCCAATTAGAGGCTAAAGTGAACGAGTATTTATCTTTAGTTATGAAATTAATTTTTGCATTTGGAATAAGTTTTCAGCTTCCAGTTGTTTTAAGTTTGTTAGCAAGAGTGGGATTAGTTGACTCAGATTTTTTAAAAAAAAGAAGAAAATATGTTGTTGTAATTATATTTGCAGCCGCCGCATTACTAACACCACCTGATCCAATAACTCAAATTGGGTTAGCAATACCTTTACTAATTTTATATGAATTATCAATTTTTTCAGTAAGGTTTATTGAAAATAAAAATTTAGAAAAATCTGATGCACAATCTTAAAGAGATTAGAAAAGATTTTAATAATTTTAAAAAGTCTTTAGAAAAAAGATCTATTGAAATAAATGTTTCAAATTTAGAAAAATTAGACAAAAAAAATAGAGAATTAATTCAAAAAAAAGAATCTTTAGAGCAAGAAAAAAAAGAAATATCCAAATCTAAAGATAAATCATTGTTTGAAAAATCTAAAAAATTATCTCAAGAGATTGATGAGATTACAGAAGAACAAAAAAAAATTAAGATAGAATTAGATAGTATTTTATCAAATATTCCGAATATTCCACACAAAGATGTTCCAACTGGTAAGGATGAAAATGATAATATTGAAGTCATGAAATCTGGAACAATACCAAATTTTGATTTTAAAGTTAAAAGTCATTATGAATTAGGTGAAGATCTCGGCATGCTTGATTTTGAATTAGCAACTAAGACTACCGGATCAAGATTTGTTTTTGTAAGAGACAAACTTGCTCTATTGGAGAGAGCATTATCAAATTTCATGTTAGATACTCATATAAACAAAAATGGTTACAGTGAAATATCACCACCATTATTAGCTTCCGAAAGCACTATGTATGGTACAGGACAATTACCTAAATTCGAAAATGATCAATTTGAAGTTAAAATTGAGGAGGGAAATGAAAGAAAATTTCTTATACCAACAGCTGAGGTAATTTTAACAAACATTGTTAAAGATAAGATTATAAATCAAAAAGATTTACCAATGAGATTTGTTGCCTCAACGCCTTGTTTTAGAAAAGAGGCAGGTAGTTACGGTAAAGATACCAAAGGGATGATAAGACAACACCAATTTTATAAAGTTGAACTTGTTAGTATTGTAGAGCAAGAAAATTGTCTAGACGAACTTGAAAGAATGACTAATTGTGCGACTAATATTTTAGATCTTCTTGAATTACCTTATCGAAAAGTTATACTTTGTAGCGGTGATATGGGATTTAGTGCAGAAAAAACTTATGATTTAGAAGTATGGTTACCATCAGAAAACAGATACCGTGAAATATCCTCTTGTTCCTCGTGTTCAACATTCCAAGCGAGCAGAATGAAAGCAAGGTATAAAACTCAAAGCAAAGATACAAAGCATCTCGGTACGTTAAATGGTAGTGGTCTAGCAATAGGAAGAACTTTGATCGCAATTTTAGAAAACTATCAACAAAAAGATGGCTCTATTCTAATCCCAAAAGTGTTACGTTCTTATATGAATAATTTAGAAAAAATTTCATCCAAATAAAGTTGTTTTAATTCTTTAGATAGTATAAATATTCATTTTAAATTAGGAGTTTTATGGATAGTTCAGGATTTGGTCAGTTTATACCGTTGATATTAATTTTTGTTATATTTTATTTTTTCCTTATTAGACCACAACAAAAGAAAGTAAAAGAACACAGGACTATGGTTGAAAATTTAAAAAAAGGAGACAAAGTAGTTACATCAGGAGGTATAACTGGGATTATTACCAGGGTAGTGGATAATGACAAAGTAGAAGTGGAAATTGCTGAAAATGTAACAGTAGAAGTAATTAGAGGCACGGGAATTCAAAGTTTAATGAATTCACAAGATACAAAGAAATAGATCTAATTTTATAAAGTGTTATATTTCTCTAAATTAAAGATTACTTTCATAACGTTAATATCATTATTTTTTATATTAATTGCATCATCAAATTTATTTAAGTTTGAAAATATTCTTTTAAAAAAAAATATTAATCTTGGTTTAGATCTTCAAGGTGGTTCATATCTTTTATTAGAAATTGATAATAAGCCAGTTATTAATCAAAAACTTCAAAATTTAACAATTACTTTAAGAAGTTATTTTAAGGGAAAGAATATAAAGTTGGTCAACTTTAAACTTCAAGAAGATAAAATTTTTTTTAATGTTAATGAAAATGATAAACAGAAAGTATTCGAGATATTTAATGATGAAAAGAGTGAGATCAATCCTTACTACCCAAGATTTAAATCTCATCAGTTAGAAATTAATGAGATAGATAGTTCTCTTGTAGTAAACTTTTCAAAACAAGGATTAGTAAAACTTAAAACATCTTCTCAAGAACAAGCTCTTGAAATAGTAAGAAGAAGGATAGATGAAATTGGAACAAATGAACCAAATATTCTTAAAAGAGGTAATGATAGGGTATTAGTTGAGCTACCAGGGCTTGACGACCCTATGAGAATTAAATCACTACTTGGTAAAACTGCAAATTTAACTTTTAGGTTTGTTTCTAATAATGATGAAGACACTTTTGGTAATGAGCAATTGAATTATGAAGATGAGGAAGGATCAGAATTCGTAAGTAAAAGAATAATACTTAGTGGTGATAATTTACTTGATGCACAGCCAAGAATGGACAGTGAGTCAAATGAAACAGTTGTAACATTCACTTTAGATAGAGTAGGTGCAAAAAGATTTGGCAAGGCTACCTCTACAGGCATAGGAAGACAACTAGCAATCATTTTAGATGGAAAAATTATTAGCGCTCCAGTAATTAGAGATACAATTGCAAGTGGTTCAGGACAAATAAGTGGAGGATTTACATTTCAATCTGCCACTGATCTAGCTTTATTATTAAGATCTGGAGCATTACCAGCTCCTTTAAACATTATAGAAGAAAGAACTGTAGGTCCTGATTTAGGTCAGGACTCTATTGATGCTGGTATAATAGCTCTAATAATAGGTTTTGTTTTAGTTATTGTCTTCATAATTGTTAAATATAAAATTTTTGGAATAATTACCAATATAGCTTTAGTTATTAACTTACTTCTTTTAGTGGGTGTTCTTACATTATTTGAAGCAACTTTAACATTACCAGGTATAGCAGGTATAATTTTAACTGTAGGAATGGCTGTAGATGCGAATGTATTAATCTTTGAACGAATAAAAGAAGAACTTAAAAATGAAAAAAATAATCTAATAGCATTTGACAGTGGATACACTAAATCAAAAACTGCAATTCTTGATGCAAATATTACTACTTTGTTAGCAGCAATTATATTATTTTTTATGGGCTCAGGCCCAATTAAAGGATTTTCTATAACTTTAGGTGTTGGTATTTTCACTACTCTTTTTTCTGTATATTTCATCGCGAGACTTTTAACTTTTTTATATATTTCAAAAAATAAAGAAAAAGAAATGGCGATATAAATGATAGCTTTTAACAGATATTATAATCAATTTAATATTCTATCAGTTTCATTGGTAGTCATTTCATTATTATTTTTGATATTCAAAGGTTTAAATTTCGGGATTGATTTTAAAGGTGGTACTTTAATTGAACTTAGGTCATCAGACTCAAAAGTAAATGTATCTACTTTAAGAGATAAGTTTAATCAAATGAACTTAGGTGATATTTCTGTAAAAAAATTCGGCAATGATACTGATTATTTAATAAAATTTGAGAACAAAGACAGCAAGAAAGGTATAATCGAAGAAATTAAAAAAGATTTAATTGGTTCATTTGGAAATAATATAGATTTTAGAAGAGTAGAAAATGTTGGCCCAAAGGTTAGTGCTGAATTATTAAAGTCTGGTATTATTGCCATTTCAGTGGCTTTAGCTTTAATGCTAATATATATTTGGATAAGATTTGAATGGCAATTTAGTCTTGGTGCTATTTGTGCATTATTTCATGATGTAATTGTTACGTTGGGTCTGTTTTCGTTATTAGGTTTGGAAATTAATTTATCAATAATAGCCGCTGTTTTAACTATAGTTGGTTATTCTATGAATGATACTGTGGTTATTTTTGATCGTGTTCGTGAAAATTTAAGAAAATATGCTGATATAAAGATATTTGAATTAACCAACATTTCAATCAATGAAACTTTATCAAGAACTTTGATTACATCAATAACCACACTTTTAGCATTAGTCTCAATTTTTATTTTTGGTGGAGAAATTTTAAAAGGTTTCTCACTAGCAATGATTTTTGGTGTTATTTTTGGAACATATTCTTCAATTTATATAGCAAATACTATCCTTGTGAGGTTAAATGTTACTCAAAAAACTATTCTAAAAGATGAGGAAAAAAATTAATATAAATTTTGTGCTATAACCATCGTTAGCAACATTGGTATAGACAATAAAGTGTTTGTTCTAGAAAACAACATTGCAGTCTTAGCTGATTTAGCTTTCAAGTCTGGATCAGCATCAACAATACCTAAAGCTCTTTTTTGATTTGGCCAGATAACAAACCAAACATTAAATGCCATTATTAAACCAAGCCACATACCAATACCTATAGCTGTATGTTTTGGAACACCTGATCCAATACTTAAAGTCATGGCATCATGTAAGTACCCATTAAGTCCTGCTAAGATTAATCCAGAGATTACAGTAAATGCAGCGGCCCATCTGAAGTAAAATAATGCTGCGGGAGCAATAACTTTTCCAATAGCTGGCTTCTGTTCATCTGGTATTTTTGCCATATTAGGAATTTGAACAAAGTTAAAATACCATAATAAACCAATCCACATAATGCCAACTAAAACATGTGTATACCGAGCAATCCAACTCCAAAAAAGAGTATCAAAGCTAAATCCACCATTATGGTAAAATAAACCTAGAAACAAAATCAAAGCTATGGCAATTGATGTATGAACCGTTTTAGATAATGATGATAGTAAATTAATCACAATAGGTGACTTATATCAAATTCAATTGAAATTTACCAATATTTTTTCTAGTTCAAAAGTGGCTTTAAAAATTTTCCTGTATAACTACTGTCTACTTTACAAATTTCCTCAGGTTTTCCCTCTGCGATAATTTTACCTCCTTTTACTCCACCCTCTGGACCCATATCAACAATATAATCAGCAGTTTTTATTACATCAAGATTATGTTCGATTACCACGACAGTGTTTCCAAGAGCGACAAATGTATGAAGAATTTCTAACAATTTTTTTATATCATGCTGGTGTAAGCCAGTAGTAGGTTCATCTAGTATATACATTGTTCGACCTGTAGATCTTTTCGATAATTCTTTTGCAAGCTTTATTCTTTGCGCTTCTCCACCAGAAAGTGTGGTAGCTTGTTGCCCAATTTTTATATAACCTAACCCAACTTTTTTTAGGGTAAGCAATTTAGTCTTAATATTTGTAATATTTTCAAAATATTCACACCCCTCATCAACAGTCATATTTAAAACATCTGCAATACTTTTATCTTTAAATTTTATTTCTAAAGTCTCACGATTATATCTTGTGCCTTTACACTCATCACATTGAATATAGACATCAGGAAGAAAGTGCATTTCATATGTAATAACTCCGTCACCCTCACATGCTTCACATCTCCCACCCTTAACATTAAAAGAAAATCTTCCAGGTTTGTAACCTCGTGATTTAGACTCAGGTAGAGATGTGAACCAGTCTCTTATCGGTCCAAAAGCACCAGTGTATGTGGCTGGGTTTGATCTTGGAGTACGGCCAATAGGTGATTGATCAATATCAATAACTTTATCTATTAATTCTGTACCTTTAAAATTTTTAAATGGTTTGGGGATTTTTCTAGATTTATTATTATTCAAAGTTAAATTCAAAGCATTATAAAGTGTTTGCAAAACTAGAGTAGATTTTCCACTACCTGACACACCAGTTACACACGTCAAACTCCCTAAAGGTATTTTTAAATTTACGTTATCTAAATTATTTCCTGTAGCACCGGTAATTTCTAAAAATCTTCCATTCTTAGCCAATCTTCTTTTTGGCGGAACTATAATTTTGAGTTTATTTGATAAATATTTTCCTGTAATACTGTCTTTGCTCTGACCTATTTCTTTAAATGTGCCTTGCGCTACAACTTGTCCGCCATTATTACCGGCTTCGGGACCTAGGTCAATTATATGATCAGCATTTTCCATTGTCTCTGTATCATGTTCAACAACAATAACAGTATTTCCTAAATCTCTTAATCGTTTTAAAGCATTAATCAATTTAACATTATCTTTTTGATGAAGTCCTATAGAAGGTTCGTCTAAAACATATAAGACACCTGTTAACCCCGATCCTATTTGTGAAGCAAGTCTTATTCTTTGAGACTCTCCCCCTGATAATGTCCCTGACTCCCTTGATAGTGTTAAGTAATCAAGTCCAACATTTAATAAAAAATCTAATCTTTCATTTATCTCTTTTAAAATATGTTCAGCAATTTTAAATTGTTTTTTATTTAAGTTTGTTTGAAGTTCCTTAAACCATTTTGAAGCCTCTAAGATTGATTTTTCAGTTACTTCGCTAATATGTAAATTATCTATTTTTACACAAAGAGCCTCATCCTTAAGTCTATGACCATTACATCTTTCACATTTAGTATCTGATTGATACTGGGATATTTCTTCTCTTTTCCAATCACTATCAGTTTCTAAATAACGACGCTCAAGATTATTGATTACGCCTTCAAATGATTTTTTATGTGAATATTTTTCATATCCATCATCGTAAGTAAATTTTATTTCTTCATTATCAGAACCATAAAGTATTATATCTTTAATTTTTTTTGGTAATCTGTTCCATTTTTCATTAAGAGAAAAATTGTAGTGTTTTGCTAAAGATGAGAGTGTTTGTGCATAATATAAAGTTGTAGTTTTAGCCCATGGTTCAATTGCACCATCAATAATAGATTTCTTTTCATTCGGTATAACTAGGCTAGGGTCTACATTAAGTTTTATACCTATACCCTCACACTCTTCACAAGCACCAAATGGACTATTAAAAGAAAATAATCTTGGTTCAATTTCCTCGATTGTAAATCCACTTTCAGGGCAAGCAAATTTTGTTGAAAAGATTAATTTTTCTAATTTTCTAAACTTTTTTGGTAATGTTTCATTTTCATATTCTACAAAAACTAAACCATTTGCTAAATTTATTGATGTTTCAATTCCCTCAGCTAACCGGTTACCCAGAGATGAATTTAGTATTATTCTATCAACCAAAACATATATATCGTGTTTTATCTTTTTATTAAGTTCTGGAACGTTGTCTATATCATAAAGTTTATCATCTATTTTAATTTTTCTAAATCCACGCTTTTTAAAGCCCAAAATTTCTTTTTTGTATTCGCCCTTACGACCTCTTACTACTGGTGCAAATAAATAGATTGTTGATTTTTTTGGCAATTCCTTAATTTTATCTACAATTTGAGTAATTGTTTGAGATACTATTGGTTTTCCAGTGAATGGCGAATAAGGAATTCCCGCTCTAGCAAAGAGAACCCTCATATAGTCATAAATTTCAGTGACTGTTGCAACAGTTGATCTAGGATTTTTTGATGTATTCTTTTGCTCAATCGAAATAGCAGGGCTTAAACCCTCAATTAAATCAACATTAGGTTTTTTCATTTTGTCTAAGAATTGACGCGCATAAGCTGATAGACTTTCAACGTACCTTCTTTGACCTTCCGCATAAACAGTATCGAATGCTAATGAAGATTTTCCAGAACCAGATAGACCTGTTATGACTACAAATTTGTCTTTAGGTATTTCTAATGAAATATTTTTTAAATTGTGCTCTTTAGCCCCCTTAATAAGTATCTTTTTCATCATAATTTTTATTGCTTTGATCTAATAAAATTAATATTCAGAGTAAATTGTGATATAAATCTAATTAATTAATTATACAAATATTAAAATATTATGGCTGGAAGTTTAAATAAAGTACTTTTAATTGGTCGTTTGGGCGCAGATCCTGAAATTAAACAAATGGTAAATGGAAAAAATGTTGCAAGACTTAGTCTTGCTACAAGTCAATCATGGAAAGACAAAAATTCTGGAGAAAAAAAAGAAAAAACTGAATGGCACCGTGTAGTTGTATTTAATGAGGGTCTCGTAAATGTTGTTCAACAATATTTAAAAAAAGGAGCTCAAATTTATGTTGAAGGACAACTATCAACTAGAAAATGGAAAGATGAACAATCAGGACAAGATAAATTTTCTACTGAAATAATTATTCAAGGATATAATTCCTCACTTACAATGTTAGGTGGAGGCAATTCAGGTGGAAGTATTGCAAATGATAGTAATAAATCATTGAACAATAATGACGATATGTCTCAAATTTCAAATGAAATGGATGATGAAATTCCATTTTAGAGATTATGCAAAATTCAGAAAATCAAAACGATAATAATATCAAACTAATTTCTATGCATGACGAGATGAGCTCGTCTTATTTGTCTTATGCAATGAGTGTAATTGTTAGTCGTGCATTACCAGATATAAGAGATGGATTAAAACCAGTTCATAGAAGAATTTTATACGCCATGCATAAAGGTGGATATGATTGGTCAAAACAATTCAGAAAATCAGCAAGAATAGTTGGAGATGTAATAGGTAAATATCATCCACATGGAGATCAATCTGTTTATGATGCTCTAGTACGTATGGTACAGGATTTTTCTATGAGCTTACCTCTTGTTGATGGACAGGGTAATTTTGGCTCTATTGATGGTGATCCAGCTGCTGCGATGAGATATACAGAAACTAGATTATCCAAGGTTTCACAATATTTAATTGATGATATAGAAAAAAACACGATTTCATTTAAAAATAATTACGATGACACTGAAAAAGAACCGACAGTCTTGCCTGCTCAATTTCCAAACTTATTGGTAAATGGTGCTGGTGGAATTGCTGTGGGTATGGCTACTAGTATTCCTCCACATAATTTGGGTGAAATTATTAATGGCACCTTAGCTTTAATTGAAAACAAAGATATCAAGATTAAGGATCTTATGAAGCATATACCTGGACCTGATTTTCCAACTGGTGGAGTAATTATAGGCAAAGATATGATTAAACAAGGTTATAACAAAGGGAGAGGCTCATTTAAAATCAGAGGTGAAATTTCTATTGAAAGTTTAAAAAACGGTAGAGAAAGATTGGTTATTACATCGATACCTTATCAAGTTAATAAATCTATTTTGAATGAGAGAATTGTACAGTTGGTAAGAGAAAAAAAGATTGAGGGTATTAGAGATATAAGAGATGAGTCTAATCGAGAAGGAATTAGAGTTTCGATAGACTTAAGAAGTGGTGTAGAGCCTGAAACAATTAAAAGACAACTTTATAAGAATACACAAATTGAAAGTTCATTTGGATTTAATACACTTGCAATAGTTGATGGAAAACCAGAAACATGTAATTTAAAAGATTTTTTATCAAAATTTTTATCATTTAGAGAAGACGTTGTAATTAAAAAAACTAAATTTGATTTACAAAAAGCAGAAGAAAGAGCACATATCTTACTTGGTTTATCAGTATCAGTTGATAATTTAGATAAAGTTATCAAGATAATAAGATCGTCAAAAAATCCTGATGATGCAAAAAAATCTCTTTTACAAACTAAATGGAAAACAGTTGGTTCCAAAAAATTAATTTCACTTGTAGATAACAATAAGTCAAAAAATTTATATACATTATCAAATTCTCAAGTAAGTGCTATATTAGAGTTAAGATTACAAAAACTAACCGCATTAGGAATCAATGAGATTGAGATTGAAATAAAAAAAATAGCTGAATTAATTACAAAATATAAAAAAATAATTTCATCTAAAAAAGAATTGTTAAAAGTAATTAGTGAAGAACTAAAAGATATTAAAGAAAAATACTCATCACCTCGAAGAACTAAAATAATTGATGCTGTTTTAAATTATGATATTGAAGAAACTATCCAAAAACAATCAGTTTTAATTACAGTCACATTACAGGGTTATATTAAGCGTGGATCTTTGAATAGTGTAAAAACACAAAAAAGAGGTGGTAAAGGAAAAACTGGTATGACTACAAGAAATGAAGACTCAGTGGTTCAAACCTTATCAGTAAATACACATACTTCAGTTTTATTTTTTTCTACCGAAGGGTTAGTTTATAGGTTAAAGGCTTGGAAAATACCTGAGGGTTCATCAATTTCCAAAGGGAAATCATTATTCAATATTCTTCCACTAAAAAACCATCAGTCAATAAGTTCAATTATGCCTTTTCCAGACAATGAGTCAGAGTTAAAGAATTATCAAATTATTTTTGCAACTGCACAAGGTAAAATTAGAAAAAATAGTTTAGAAGATTTCTCGTCAATAAATACCTCAGGAAAAATTGCAATGAAATTAGATAATAATGATAAAATTGTTGGAGTAAAAATTTGTAATGATGATCAAGATATCATTTTAAGCACAAAATTGGGAAAATGTATTCGTTTTGAATCAAAGAAATTAAGAGTCTTTAAAGGCAGATCATCAAAAGGTATTAAAGGAATAGTATTATCCCCTGATGATCAAATTGTTTCACTTTCAATTATAGATAATGATAAGTTTAAAAAAAATGGAAAAAAATCTAAAGATGAAAAATTAGAACAAAAAGCGAGAGAAAAGTTTATTTTATCAATTACTGAAAATGGCTTTGGTAAAAAAAACAAGCCACACAGACTATAGAGTAACTAATAGAGGTGGAAAAGGCATAATAGGAATAATAAATTCACCGAGAAACGGAAATATATCATCCTCTTTTCCTGTGTATGAGGGTGATGAGATACTTATTTCCACCAACAAAGGTAGAGTAATTCGTGTAGCAGTCAAAGAAATTAGAACAGCAGGAAGAAATACTCAGGGTGTGAGAATTATTAAGTTATCTGGTGAGGAAAAAGTTGTTTCAGCAGATAAAATTGATGATAATTTGGTCTAATGATTAAAGTTGCTATTTATCCTGGAACATTCGATCCGATTACGTTTGGTCATATAGATGTTATTAAAAAAGGATTAAAACTTTTTGATAAAATTATTGTTGCTGTTTCAAATGTGGATAACAAAGATTATCTATTTGACTCGGAAGAAAGAGTTGAGATTGTAAAAAATGCTTTATTTTATGATTTAAGATTTAGCAAAAAAAAGATTACTGTAATTTCTTTTAGTTCATTGACCACAGACTTATGTAAAAAATATAAGTCTAATATTATTTTAAGAGGATTAAGAGCTGTTTCTGATTTTGAATATGAATTTCAACTTGCAGGAATGAATAGAAAATTGAATAAAAATATTGAAACTCTTTTTTTAATGTCTGACCTTGAAAATCAGATAATATCATCGAGATTTGTAAAAGAGATAGTAAATTTAAAAGGTGATATTAAAAAATTTACTACAAGAAGCACAATAAAATTATTAAAAAGAAAATATGAATAAAATTTTTATTAATACATTAATTTTCTTTTTTTTAACGTTAAACTATGTAATGTCACAGGAGAATATTATGATTTTGAAACTTAAAGATGGAGATGTTAAGATTGAATTATTTACTGATGTAGCTCCAAATCATGTAAAAAGAGTAAAAGATTTAGCTGATAGTGGTAAATATGATGGTGTAGTTTTCCATAGAGTTATAGATGGTTTTATGGCCCAAACAGGAGACGTAAAATTTGGTAATTCATCATCAAGTGATTTTAATTTAAAAATGGCTGGAATGGGTGGATCTGATTTACAAGATTTAAAACAAGAATTTAGTAATTTACCACACGATAGAGGAACTTTATCTATGGCTAGATCGTCCGATCCAAATAGTGCTAATAGTCAGTTTTTTATATGCTTTAAATCTGCTCCTTTTTTGGACAAACAATATACAGTTTTTGGAAAAGTAATTGAGGGTATGGAATTTGTTGATATGATTAAACGTGGTGATGAAAACAATAATGGAGCTGTAACAAATCCTGACAAGATAATAAGTTTCAAATCTCAATAACAAATTAATGGCATTAAAAAATTTTGCCTTTAAATTATTAGATAAAGACAATTACGCAAGAACTGGAATTATACAGACACATAGAGGTGAAATCAGAACTCCAGCTTTTATGCCAGTTGGTACACAAGCAACAGTTAAAGCTTGCACAATTAATGATATAAAAAAAACTGGTTCAGATATAATTTTAGCAAATACATATCATTTAATGATCCGACCTGGTGTTGAACGTATTCAAAATGCAGGGGGATTACACAAGTTTATGAATTGTGATTTACCAATACTTACTGACTCAGGTGGTTTTCAGGTAATGTCTCTTTCTAAACTCAATAAAATAGATAGAGAAAAGGGAGCAATTTTTAACTCTCATGTCGATGGTAAAAAATTTTATTTAAGCCCTGAGGAAAGTATTAAAATTCAACTTGGCTTAAATTCAGATATTGTAATGATTATGGATGAGTGTCCAAAAAAAACCAATGATTACAAACTAATTAAAAAATCTATGGAACTTTCATTATATTGGGCAGCCAGGTCAAAAAAAGCATTTGGTAAAAACCCTCAAAAGGCTCTATTTGGAATAGTGCAGGGAGGTTTATTTAAAGATTTAAGGCTCTTATCGTTAAAAGGTTTATTAGATCTAGATTTTGATGGCTATGCTATTGGTGGATTAGCCGTTGGCGAAACACAAAAAGAAATGTTTAAGGTTTTAGATGATATAAAAGAGAATCTTCCTGAAAAAAAACCACATTATTTGATGGGAGTAGGGACACCCTCTGATATTTTGGGAGCAGTAAAGAGAGGTATTGACATGTTTGATTGTGTAATGCCTACCAGATCCGGTAGAACAGGTTTAGCATTTACATGGAATGGTAGATTAAACATTAAAAATAATAAGTATCAAAATGACAATTCACCTCTTGATGAAAAATGTAAAAACTTAGATTTAAACAAATACTCTAAAAATTATTTAAATCATCTATTCAATACTAATGAAATTTTAGGATCGATGTTATTAACTCTAAATAATATTAATTTTTATCAAGAATTAATGAATGAAATTAGAAAGAATATTCAAAAAGGCACTTTTGGTCAATTTCATGACAAATACATAGATAAGTTGTGAGAAAGAAACTATTTGTCTCATAAATTCTTATTTGAAATATTAAAATAAATATGTATATACGAAGTAATTTTGGGCCGTTAGCTCAGTTGGTAGAGCAATTCCCTTTTAAGGAATGGGTCGATGGTTCGAGTCCATCACGGCTCACCACATAACTACGTGATATTAAGTGGTGGGTAATCTAAAATAATCTCGTTAGTCCACTCATTAATTTTTTTTATTCTATTTTCTGCTGAAGGATGTGTGCTCATAAATTCAGGAGGAGTTTGACCCTTATTATATTCTTTCATTCTTTCCCAAATTTTAGAAGTTTCTCTAATGTCGTATCCTGATAATGATGAGAAAATCATACCCAAGTAATCAGCTTCACTCTCTTGTTTTCTATTAAAGGGATTCATTATTCCTAATTGAGATAGTAAACCAACAGTATCCATTCCGGTTGTTCTATTAATATCAGATAATATTCCACCACTAGCAATATCAATAATTTTTGTGCTTACATTTAACAAAGTACCTCTACTAGCCCTCTCAACAGAATGTTTTGCTACAGCGTGTGCAATTTCATGTCCCATCACTGCCGCTAGTCCGTTTGTATTTTTAGTTACATCCAATATTCCTGTATAAACAGCAATTTTTCCTCCTGGCATACACCAAGCATTTCTAATTTTTTTATTTTCAATTAAAATATACTCCCATTTAAAATATTTTGTAGGATCATCTAACTTAGCATTATAAAAATACTCACCAATAGAATCCTCCATTCTCTTTCCAATATCTTTGATCAAATTTAGAGTTTTTATATCTTTGCTTAATTTTTCTTTTTTTTTAACTTTTTCGTATATTTTCTCAGCTTGAGCATTTAGTTTTGCCTCAGGGATTATACTTAATTGTTTTCTTTCAGTAATAGGTGCAGATGTACATGAATTAAGTATAAAACTACAACAGCCACAACCCATATATGATAAAAATTTTCTTCTATTCATTTTTCTTTAACATTGATATTATATTTATGCATGAATCTAAATAACAAAATTTTATTAGTGTTATTTATTATTGCAATTGTTTTTGTAATTTATTCAAGTTTTAATTAATTTATGACAAAAAATAAAAAAAGAAGATCTTTAACCTTAGTTTTAAGAAATTATTTTATTACAGGGGTCGTTGTACTAATACCTATTGGTTTTACTTTGTATTTAAGTAAAATTTTAATTGGAGTTTCGTCTAAGATAATTCCAGAAAACATCAATCCAAATAACTACCTACCGTTTTCGATACCTGGGATAGAAATTATAATATCGGTAATTTTTATAACAATTGTTGGTGGCTTATCTTTATCTTTCTTAGGAAAACGAATTCTGAAAATTATAGATGATTTATTCAAGAGAATACCTGTGTTGCGAACTATTTATTCCGCAATAGTTCAGATGACAGAAACATTTTCTAATAAAGATGAAAATGGAAAAAAAAGTGTTGTTTTAATCGAATATCCAAGAAAAGGTGTATGGGCTGTTGGTTTTGCAACCAAAGAGAATAAAGGAGAGATGTCTGAAAAAACTAATAAAAAATTAATTAATGTTTTTGTTCCAACAACTCCAAATCCAACAAGTGGTTTTCTACTTATGTTTCCAATCGACGAGGTTATTTATCTTAATATGACATTTGAAGAAGCATCTAAATTTATTGTTTCTGCAGGAACATCCACAGGTAAGAATTAAGCTATATCGTTAATTATATCTGCACGATCATATAATTTAATTAATGGTTTAAATCTCCCTATATCCTCTTTTTCATTTTCAATTCTTTTGATTTCTTTCTCAGCCAAAATAAAAAGATTATGATTATGTATTGGATCTGCTAATTTAAAGTTTTTTATTCCACTTTGTTTAAATCCAAGTATATCTCCAAAACCTCTTAATTTCAAATCCTCCTCAGATATTTTAAATCCATCATTAGAGTCTTTCAATATATTGATTCTTTTTTTAGCGTTGTCGCTTAAATTCGACTTAAACATTAATATACATGAAGACTCCTTGTTACCTCTTCCCACTCTTCCTCTAAGTTGATGTAACTGAGATAAGCCAAATTTATTTGCATTTTCTATTATAATTACATTTGCATTAGGAAAATCTATACCAACTTCAATGATTGTAGTTGAAACTAAAATCTTAAATTCATTTTTTAAAAATTTGTTTAAGATTTTTTCTTTTTCCTCAATCGTTGTTTTTCCATGGAGCAAATAAACTTCATTAGGAAATATTTTTTTTAAATATTCAGATTTTTTTACTGCTGAAGAATGATCAATTTTTTTAGACTCTTCTATAAGAGGGCATACCCAAAAAATTTGATTACCAAGTCGTATTTCTTTCTTAATAAATTTAATAACATCGTCAATTTTACTTTCAATTTTACTATAAGTTTTAACAGGTTTTCGGTTATTCGGTTTTTCTCGTATAATTGAAAGATCCATATCTCCGTAAATAGTCATTGTTAAAGTACGCGGTATTGGTGTTGCTGTCATTAAAAGAACATCACAATCTTTCCCAGCTTTATCAGATAGTTTTTTTCTTTGACTAACCCCAAATTTATGTTGTTCATCAATTATTATTAAACCTAGTTTTTTGAATTCTACTTTTTTTTGAAATAAGGCATGTGTTCCAAAAACAATATCAATCTCTTTTTTAATAAGTTTATCTAAAATTTTTTTTTTATCTTTGTATGATGATTTTCCAGAGAGTAACTCTATTTTAATAATTTTGGGAAATATTTTTTTTGCTAATAAAAAATGCTGTCTTGCTAATATTTCAGTAGGAGCCATTACTGCTACTTGAAAATCTGAACTGATGGTATTAAATGCAGATAATAACGCTACTATTGTTTTGCCACTACCAACATCACCCTGAAGTAATCTAAACATCTTATTATCTGAGCACAAATCATCGTTAATCTCATTTAATGTTTTAGTTTGATCACTAGTTAAGGAAAAATCTAACTTGGATATTATTTCACTTTGTTTTTTAGTATCAAATTTTTTCTTTGTTTTTTTTATTTTTTTGATCTTTTTTCTAATTTCTGAATTTACCAAAAAAGTTGAAAAAATTTCATCAAAAGCGAGCCTTTGATAGAAATTTTCTTTGAATTTCCCAATATTTTCTGGTTCATGTAATTTTTTAATTGAGTCATTCCAACCAATATTATCAAATTTTTTTAATATATCTTTTGAATGCCATTCATCAATTTTAGGTAAATTTTTAATAATTTGTAATATTATCTTATTATAAACTTTTTCACTAATTCCTTCAGTTAGTGAATAGCTATTATGCTTTTGTTTTATTATAGATGAGTCTTCTGAAATATATTTAGGATTTGTTAATTGATATTTATTTCGAAAGTATTTAATTTTACCACTAATTGTTACCTGTTTTCCAATAGGTAATATTTTTCTAATATATCCCTCGTAACTATTAAAAAAAACACAATCTATTTCACCAGTCTCATCTTTGCATAAAACTCGATTTGGTAGGTTTCTTACCCTCGGAAATAAATATTTTTGAGGAATTATAGTTATAGTCTGTACTTCATCTATTTTTAAATCTTTAATTTTCGAAGATAAACTTCGATCCGTATAGGATTTTGGTAATTTCCATAACAGATCGAAAATACTATTAATTTTTTTTTTTTTTAATAAATTGGATGTTTTTAAACCAACACCTTTTATAGATTTTAGGTCAGATAATAAATATTCATAATTTCTTTTAATATCCATAAACTAATATTATATTCCTATTATGACCGCTGATATAGAACAAATAAAAAAAAAAATTATATACAGATCAAATTATCGCGGTACCAAAGAAATGGATAAACTTTTAGGAGCTTTCACTAATAAATACTTAGATCAATTAAACGTTGAAGATTTAAATGAGTTAATAAAGCTCTTAGAAAAAGATGATAACAATCTATACAATTTTTATAATGGTTTAAAAACCAACATAGAATTTGAGGATAATAAAATTAATAATTTATTCAAAAATTTTAAATATTAATAAATTTATGGCGGAGAGACTGGGATTCGAACCCAGGAAAGGGTTACCCCTTTGCCGGTTTTCAAGACCGGTGCTTTCAACCGCTCAGCCATCTCTCCGTGTAGAAGCTTTTATAATTAAAAATATTTAATTCAACAATAAAATAGTCTAATTAGTCTTGATATTTTGTTCATTTAATTAGTATGAAAAATAATTTTAATAAAGGTTTGATTTTAACTTCACTGGGTTCATTTTGGTGGGGATTTATTGGGGTTATATATTTTGAGTCCATATCCTTTATTGGTCATACTGAATTAGTTGTGCATAGATGTTTATGGACTGCAATCATGTTAGTTTTTACCACAACTTTTTTGTCGAGATGGCAAATGTTCCTTAAAGAAATAAAGTATAAAAAAAAATTAATCGCATTATTTGTATCTGGTTTTTTAATTTTTGTTAATTGGTCTATATGGATTTATGCCGTAGCCTCAGAAAGAATTATAGATGCAAGTTTCGGATATTTCATAATGCCAATCATCAGTGTTCTATTAGGATATATTTTTTTTAAAGAAAAACTTAATAAAAAAAGAATTTTCTCAATCCTTTTAGTTTTAATATCAATTATAATATTAATCTTATTTAATCTTAAATCTTTACCTTGGGTTGGTCTTGTCGTAGCCTTTAGTTGGGCATTTTATAATTTAGTAAGAAAAAAAATTGAAATAGATACTGACATTGGATTATTAATTGAAAGCTTGTATATTTTTCCATTTGCCCTTGTTGCAATTTATATTATTACAAATAACAATTTTAATGATTTTAGTTTAAATAACCCAGGACTAAGTCTGTATCTACTTTTAGCTGGTCCAATGACTGTGATTCCTTTGTTCCTTTATGTAAGAGGTGTTGAGTTAATTGGTTTGGGTCCAACTGGAATGATTTTTTACATCACCCCAACTTTACAGTTCATTTTAGGTTATTTTTATTATGGGGAGGATTTTTCATTAGTGAAATTTCTAAGTTTTATTATCATTTGGATTGCTGTAATTATATATTTAAACGATTTATATGAGCAAAATTAAAATTTTTCTTTTTATTGTATTTTTTTTTCATTCTAATTCCTTTGCTAATGAAATTCAAAGTTTTGAAAATTGGAAAAAAAATTTTAAACAAAGAGCCTTAGCCAATAATATTTCTGAGCAAACTTTTGATCTTGTAATGACTGATGCTAAGTTTTTATCAAATGTAATAAAATATGATAGATATCAGCCTGAATTTTACGAAGATACCAAGACCTACATTTCAAAAAGAGCGTCTTCTAAAAAATTAAGTAAAGGCGTTGACTTTTATTCAAATCATAAAGAGTTAATTAATGTTGTTGAAAATAAGTTCGAAATTGAAAAAGAACTTTTATTATCATTAATGGGAATAGAAACAAATTATGGAACTTATCTTGGTAAAATGGATATTATTTCTTCATTAGCGACATTGAGTTTCGATAAAAGAAGATCTGAGTTTTTTACTAAAGAACTTTTAATATTACTTAAGTTAATAGATGAAAATCAAATAGATTATAGATCTTTATATGGTTCATGGGCAGGAGCATTTGGTTTTTTTCAGTTTATGCCCTCAACTATAAAAAACCATGCTATTGATTTTAATACAGATAATCGTATAAATTTAAAAAATTCTCATGATGCTTACGCGTCTGCAGCAAACTATCTAAAAAAGATCGGTTGGAAAAAAAATTCTCCTTGCTTTTACAAGATAGATCTAAATAAAAACACACCAAAAAAATATTTGAATGTATCTGCTAAAAAACTTCATAATAAAAAAAGATTAAGTTTTTTCAAAAAATATATAGAAAATTATGATGAATTGAGTTTTTTAAAAAATAACTATAATGTTGCAATAATTACACCTGACAAAGATATTATACCAGGGGCAGATACTTTAGATCCTGCTTTTATTGTATTTGATAATTATGAAATAATTCTTCAATGGAATAGATCTTTAAGATTTGCTTTAGCTGTTTGTACTTTAAAAGATAAATTTAAAAATGAATTATAAAATTTTACTTATATTATTCTCTTTTTATTTGATAGGTTGTGCTCAAATCCCCAAAGAGTTGGGTAAGACTGAAATAAAATTAGAAAAAAAATACACTAATAGCGGATTTGCTCTAATTTCTGATGAAAGTTTAGATAAAATTAAAAAATTAGATGATAGATCATTAATGATTTACCACAAATCGCTTAAAAGAAAATCAACTGTCAAGATTACAAATCCAAAAAATGGTAAGTCTTTGATTGCAGAAGTAAAATCTAATAATCAAAAATTTTCAGATTTTTATAATTCTGTCATATCTAAAAGAATTGCTGAAGATTTAGACCTTGATTTTAATGAACCACTACTGGACATAATATTAGTCTCAAGAAATTCTGCTTTTATTGCAAAAAAAAGTAAAACATTCGAAGAAGAAAAAAAAGTTGCTGAAAAAGCACCTGTAGACGGTATTCAAATAAAAGATCTAAATCCAACACCTAAAAAGAAAAAGAAAAATTCAAAGCTTAAATTTTCCTATTCGATAAAACTAGCTGATTTTTATTATAAAAATTCAGCAAAGACGATGATTTCACGAATTAAAAATGAAACAAATATAAAAAATTCTAGAATACAACAACTTTCTAAAACAAAATTTAGAGTATTAATAGGTCCCTTTAATGATATAAAAAGTCTAAAAGAGACCTATGAAAAACTTAAGCCAATGAATTTTGAAAATTTAGAAATATTAAATGATGTTTAAGAAGATTTTTACAATTAATTTAGTCATTTTATTTTTTTCATGTTACTTGAATGCAAATATACAAATAAAGGCTAGAACTGCTATTTTGCAAGATTTTCTATCTGGAAAAATTCTTTATGAAAAAGATCCCGATAGATCAATTTATCCAGCATCAATGACTAAAATTATGACATCTATAATTGCATTTGATCTAATTAAGTCTGGTGATTTAAGTTTAGAAGATAAATTTATAATATCAGAAAAAGCATGGAGATTGTCTACTGCTGGATACTCTTCGATGTTTATAATGGTTGGTGATGAAGTTAGTGTAGAAAATTTACTTAGAGGGATTATTGTTGCCTCTGGGAACGATGCTTGCATTGCTTTAGCAGAAGGTATTGCGGGAACCGAAGAGGAATTTGCAATTTTGATGACAATGAAAGCTAAAGAAATAGGTATGGAAAATACAAATTTTACTAATTCATCAGGAATTAATGATCCAGACAATTACTCAACTGTTAGGGATATTCTTATAATGTCTAATTATCTAATTAAAGAACACCCCGAATATTATAAAATGTTTAGTGAAACAGAATTTACTTGGGATAGGACAGGCGGTGACCCCATAACTCAGGGAAATCGTAATCCACTTCTTTATAAAAACCTTGGAGCAGATGGGATCAAAACTGGGTACTTAGCGGTTGAAAAATATTCTCTAGCCTCCTCATTAAAAAAAAATGGTCGAAGATTAATAGCTGTTGGAAGTGGATTTGAAACTAAAAACAGTAGATCGAGAGAGAGCACTAAGTTATTAACTTATGGTATTACAAATTTTGATCTCATTGAAATAGCTAAAGCAAAAAAACCTTTAGACAAAGTTGATGTATGGTTGGGAAAAGAAAAAGAGGTAAATGTTTATGTAAATGAGGACATATATAAAACTATAAAAAAAGCCCAAAAAAGATTATTAAAAGTATCAGTCAACTATGAGGGACCAATTGAAGCGCCAATTAAAAAAGATCAAATCATTGGAAAATTAAATATTTCCTATAATGAAAATATAATTGGAGAATATGATTTGCTAGCGAGTAATGATGTTAAAAAAGTTAATATGTTTTCAAGACTTATGAAGTCTATTAATTATTTAATTTGGGGTGATGTCTAATAAGCCTGTTATTGTTTTTGAAGGTATTGAATGTAGTGGAAAATCTCTTCATATTAGGAATGTATGTAATTTTTTAAAAAAAAAAAAAATTCCATATATATGTTTAAGGGAACCTGGTGGTAGTAGAAATTCAGAGATTATCAGAAAATTAATTCTCAACAAAAAATCAAATTTTAATCGAAATACTGATTTATTTTTATATTCAGCCTCAAGAAGCGAAAATATACAAAAATTAAAAAAATTTCATAAAAAAAAGATTATACTTATAGATAGATTTACTGACTCTACAGTAGCTTATCAACATTTTGGGTTAGGTGTTGACTTAAATTTAATTAATAAAATTCATAGTGTGATACTAAATGATTTTAAAATTGATTTTACTTTTTTAAATATTGTAAATAACAAAAACATGTTATCGAGATTAAGAAAAAGAGATAAACTTAATAGATATGATAAATTTAGTAGCAAATTTTATCAAAAAGTACAAAAAGGTTATTTAAAAATTTCAAGAAATAAAAAAAATAAATACTTAATAGTTGATTCAAATCTAGAATTAAAAAGAAATAAAGAAATCATAATTAGAAAGATTAATGATCTTATTCAATGAAATTAAATCCTTCAAATCAATTAGAATTATTTATTCACGGAAAAGAATTAAAAAAATTTATATCTTTATATAAAGAAAATAAACTTCCAAATAAGATTTTATTAAACGGCCGAAAGGGGATAGGTAAATGCACTTTGGCTTATCACCTAATCAATTCTATTCTTTCTGAAAATGAGGATTTTGCGTATAATTTTACAGATTTCAAAATTGATGAGAGAAATAAATCTTTTAAATTAATTAAAAATGGTTCAAGTCCAAACTTTTCTTTAGTTGACGTTAAAATAGATAAAAAAGTCGTGAATATAGATCAAATAAGGAGTCTGATAAAAGATTTAAATAAGTCTTCCTTTAATGAAAAACCTAAATTTGTTTTAATTGATGATAGTGAATATTTGAACAAGAATAGCATAAATGCATTATTAAAAGATATTGAAGAACCGAATATTGGTATTTATTTTATACTCATTCAAAACCAAAAAAAATTATTAAATACATTAATCTCTAGATTTGTGAAATTTAACATCCATTTAAGTAATAATGAATCATTGTATACAATAGATAAATTAGTAAATGATAATATTTATAATTTGGTTAATAATGAATTTATTAATTATTATTTTTCACCTGGTAATATTTATAAGATGATAGATTTTTGTAACGACAATAATATAGATATTAAAGATATCAAACTTAGAGATTTTATTAATATTTTGATAAATAATAATCACTTTAAGAAAGATTCAAATCTTAAATATCTTTTTTATGAAATCTTGGAAAATTTATTAAAACAAAAAACAAAAACATTGGATTTAGATCATTACAATTATTTTATAAAAAAAATAAATTTAATTAATAAATATAATCTCGATGAGGAATCACTATTTATTGAATTAAGTGATAAAATATTAAATGGGTAAAACATTTTATATAACTACCCCAATTTATTACCCTTCGGCAAAGCCTCATATGGGACATGCCTACTCTAGTATAATAGCAGATTTTTTTGCGAGATTTAAAAGAATTGATGGTTATGAAGTGTTCTTTCTTACTGGAACTGATGAACATGGTCTAAAAATTCAGAGAGCTGCTGAAAAAAAGAAAGTAGATCCATTGAAATTTTGTGATGAAATAAGCCAAACATTTAAAGATTTATCTAAAACATTAAACCTAACAAATAATGATTTTATACGAACAACAGAAACACGTCACAAAAAATCTGTTCAATATTTATGGGATAAGTTATTAAAAAATGATGATATTTATTTATCAAAATATTCCGGATGGTATTCTGTATCGGATGAAGCCTTTTACGATGAGAACGAAATTGAGGAAATAGATAATAAAAAAATTGCTATTTCTTCAAAATCGCCAGTCGAATGGGTTGATGAAGAATCATATTTTTTTAGATTATCTAAATGGGAAAAGCCACTTTTAGATTTTTATGAAAAAAATCCAAATTTTATTTTGCCTGCCTCAAGAAAAAATGAGGTAATTAGTTTTGTAAAAAGTGGACTAAAAGATTTATCGGTTAGTAGAAAGAGTTTCTCCTGGGGTATTAAAGTTCCAAATGACGAAAAGCATGTTATATATGTATGGTTGGACGCTTTAACAAATTACATTAGTGCATTAAATTACCCAGACAAAAATAATGATCTATATAAAAAATTCTGGCCTGCCTCAATTCATTTAATTGGAAAAGACATATTAAGATTTCATGCAATATATTGGCCTGCTTTTCTTTTGGCTGCCAAAATTGATCCTCCAAAAAAAGTATATGGGCATGGATGGATACTCTCTAACGAAATTAAAATGTCTAAATCAAAAGGTAATATCCTAGATCCACTAGAAATTATAAAACAATATGGACTTGATCCCTTGAGATATTATCTAATAAAAGAAGTTTCCTTCGGCAATGATGGAAATATTTCACAGGAAAAATTAGAAGATTGTATTAATAGTGATTTAGCAAATAATTTTGGTAATTTGTGCCAACGTGTTTGTGCTTTTGCTATTAGAAATTGTGATAGTAAAATTCCAGAAATGATTCAATTTCAGAATGATGATTTAAAAATTTTAAATGAATACACTCAGAATTTAGATAAAATAAGGTCTGAAATAGATAGTCAAAATATTAATTACTATATTGATTATATTGTTAAACGATTATTTGATGCGAATAAATATTTTAATGATCAAGCACCATGGAAAAAAAAAGATGATATAATAAGACTTAATACTATTGTTTACACTACTCTTGAAATTGTTAGAAAAATTACTTATTTGTTATATCCTATTATTCCTCATTCATCGTTAAAGGCTTTAGGTCTTTTCAATCTTAAGGAAAAGGATATTATTTTTGACACAATCAAAGACAATGAGTTTCTAAAAAAAGGAGGTGATATAAATAAAATTGATATATTGTTTGATAAAATAGAAAGAAAAAATGATTGATTCACACTGCCATTTAGATCATGAGCCATTATATAGTGACTTGAACAATGTTATTAAAAGATCAAAAGACATTGGTATTAAGAAATTATTGACCATTTCAACATCTGTGGAAAGTTTTTCAAAAGTAAAAGATATTGTAAAAAAAGATGAGATAATATTTGGTACTATTGGTATACACCCTCATGAAGCAGACAAAAATGAAATAGATACAGAATTTATTATTAAAAATTTGAATTTGCACAAAAAAATTATTGGGGTAGGTGAGACAGGTCTTGATTTTTACTACGACAATTCGGATAGAAATAAACAAATAGAAAGTTTTAAACTTCACATAGAAGCTGCTTTAAAAGCTAACATACCTTTAATTATTCATTCAAGAAATGCTGAAGAAAAAACTTTTGAAATATTAAATGACTATAAAGACAAAAAACTCAAAATTTTAATGCATTGTTTCACTGGTTCGCAACATTTTGCTGAAAGACTTTTAAAGCTAAATGCTTATTTTTCAGCAAGTGGCATTATAACTTTTAAAAAATCTGTTGAGTTACAAAATATATTTAAATTTCTTCCTTTAAATAAAATTCTAATTGAAACTGATAGTCCTTTTTTGGCACCAGTTCCTAATCGGGGGAAAAAAAATGAACCAGCTTTTATAGATTTTACTGCTTCAAAACTTGCAGAAATTAAAGGTATTACAAAATCAGAACTTATCAAAATTACTACAGACAACTTTGATAATCTTTTTTTTAATTAAATATGAAATTTATAATACTAGGTTGTGGAAGTTCAATGGGTGTACCAAGACCAGATGGTTTTTTTGGAAATTGTGATCCAAAAAATAAGAAAAATTATAGAACACGTTGTTCAGCCTTATTAAAAACCTCTGACCAGAATATCTTATTTGATACATCACCAGATCTACGTCAACAATTATTGAGACATAAAATAAAGAAAATAAATAAGGTTCTTTATTCACATATGCATGGTGATCAAACACATGGGATTAATGATTTAAGACCATTTTATATAAGTAGCAAAAATCAAGTTGATGTTTATGCTGATAAATTTACATCAGATTATTTAAAAAATAGTTTTTCGTATATCTTTAAGAGTTTTTCAAAAGAGTACCCGGCCACATTAAAACTTCATAAGTTAAAAAAAAAATTTGATATATCAAATAATAAAAAAAATATTACAATTAGATCAATTAAAGTAAAACATGGTAAGGTAAAATCTAATTGTTTTATAATCGATAAGAAGCTTGCTTATATAAGTGATGTAAGCAAAATATACAGTAAGGATTTTAGATACTTTAAAAATTTAAAATTTTTAATAATCGATTGCTTATGGTATGATTACCATCCATCACATTTCAATTTAGAGACTTCTCTTTCTATGATTAAAAAGTTTAATCCTAAAAAAGCTATATTAACTAATTTATCACCAGTTTTAGATTATAAAAATCTAAAAAAACTTATACCAAAAAATACAATACCTGCATTTGATGGTCTTACTTTAAATCTATAAGATACTATTAATTTTATTAACTATTTTATTTGATAGTGGCTTGGTAAAAGAACTAAAAGTTTCTTCTATTTTTCCTTCTTTATTGATTAAAATTTTATGAAAATTCCATTTTGGTACTGCAGAACTACCGTGATTAGCTTTAGCCCATTTAAATAGTTCATGAGCATTTTTTCCCTTTACCTCAGTAATAGCAGTCAGTGGAAAAGTTATATTAAAATTTACTTCACAGAATTTTTTAACTTCAGAATTTTCTTTCTTTTCTTGATTAAATGTATTTGATGGAACTCCAAGAACAATTAATCCCTTTTTATTATATTTAACCCAGAGATTTTGGAGATCTTCATATTGTTTAGTAAAACCGCAATAACTTGCCGTGTTTACAACTAGAACTACTTTATTTTTAAAATCTCCGAAGTTAATAGTTTCTCCTGATATTCCCTCAATATTTAAATCATAAAAAGTTTTTTTATAATTTGCTGAACCTGAATTATTAAAAAAAAACATTATTATTCCTAAGCATAAGATTAATTTTTTCATTTGTTAGGTGTAAGTAATATTAAAAAGTATCCAAACAAAGTGGATAAAAGTGACCCAGTTAACACACCTATTTTTACACCATCCATATATTGCATGTTTTCAACAAAAGCTAAATTTCCAACGAATAAACTCATTGTAAAACCAATACCTGTCAATACACCCACTCCATAAAAGTTATACCAATTTGAATTATTTGGCATTTGAGCTATTTTTGTTTTAATTGATATATAAGAAAATAAGAATACACCCAATTGTTTCCCAACAAATAATCCCAATACTATACCAAGTGGAACTTTATCTAAAAGAGAGTTTAAAGATAAACCTTCAAGTGATACTCCAGCATTTGCAAATGCAAATAAGGGCATAATACCAAAAGCTACATATGGACTGATGGCATGTTCAACTTTAATTAATAAAGAAAAATCTTTTTCTTTTTTTCTATGTGGAATTGTCATAGCCAAAAGGACTCCAGCGATCGTTGCATGAATTCCTGAATTGTGAGTAAAATCCCAAAGAAAAATACCTATAACTAAATATGGTAAAAATTTCTTAATATTAAATTTGTTAATTACCAGTAAGAGAATAAAGGCAAGTAACATCAATGATAAATATTTTATACTCAAATCGCCAGAGTAAAATAATGCAATTATTACAATTGCACCTAAATCATCAATTATTGCCAAAGCTGTTAAAAAAACTTTTAAAGATAATGGGACTCTTTTTCCTAATAAAGATAGAACACCTAAAGAAAAAGCTATATCTGTTGCAGATGGGATTGCCCATCCATTAAGTGTTTCACTATCACCAAAATTTATAAAAATATAAAATAAAGCAGGAATAAGCATTCCACCAACTGCAGCAATTATTGGTAATAACGCTTGTTTAATATTTGATAATTCCCCTTGTAAAAATTCTCTTTTTATTTCAAGAGTTACAAAAAAGAAAAATATTGCCATTAAAGCATCATTAATCCAGTGTAGAACACTTAATTTAATACCAAATTTATTTATACCTATAAAAATGTATTTGTCTAAAGTAGAAAAATAGAGTTCAGATAAATTTGAGTTACTTATAATTAAAGCTATCACAGCTGCAAATAAAAGCACTAGTCCACTAGCTGCTTCTAGCCTAAAAAACCATTTAAAAGGTTTTGAAATATAATTAATCATATTATTTAATTAAATCTTTTGTAAACAAAGACATATCTTTCAATGTTTCATATAGATTATATAAGAATAATTCAAGATTAGGAAAAATAGATGATAATTGTATTTGAAACGTATCTAATAAAATCATTAACGCAATAAAAGACAAAATAGAAACAATCATATAACCGAGTAAATTAGTTAAAGTTATTTTTGGACCTTCGTCGTACTTAATCAAAGCTTTATCTGTACTGCTTATAATGTTATCTAGTGGATCTTTTTGATCTATATCTACTTTTTTTTGAATTTTTTCTTCATTTTCTATTTCATTATTAGAAAAGATTTCAGTTTTTAATTCTAAATTCTTCTTTTCATTTTTAAAAAACCAAACGTGACCGCATGACCCACATTGTAAATTACGACCTTCTATTGGGATTAAGTTTTCGTCGATTTGGAAGCTTTTTTTTTTGCAAGGGCAAGATATTATCATGTGTCTGTATATAACAGATTTTTATTAAAATTCTTTAAATTTGGTAGCTTTATCCCTTTGAAAAAACTGATAACTACTGTATTAGTACATCATTCGGAGTGTAGCGCAGCCTGGTAGCGCATCTGGTTTGGGACCAGAGGGTCGCAGGTTCGAATCCTGCCACTCCGACCATCTTATTATGAAAAAAGCAAAAATATATATACCAAACAAAAGCGCTATGCAATCTGGGCTTGGAAAATCAGATAAATGGATTTTAGAATTTGAAACAAAAAACCCAACTCAAAATCCTTTAATGGGTTGGGAAAGTTCAGATGATACTTTTAGTGAATTAAGATTAGAATTTTCATCTAGAGATAACGCTGTTAGTTATGCAAAAAAGAAAAAAATCGATTACGAAATTATTGAGCCAAAAAAAAGGAAAATTGTAAAAAAATCTTATGCTGACAATTTCTTAAAATAAATGTTTAAATTTTTTACACAAAGGAAATGGTTTTCATGGAGTATAGGGGGCACTATATTAATTCTATTAGCTACATGGTATCAAGTACAACTAGACGTTAGAATTAATGAGTGGTTTGGAGAATTTTATGACACTTTACAAAAAGCTTTAACAGAACCAAATTCTGTTTCTGAAAAAGAATTTATTGCTTATCTTTTCACATTTGCAAAAATAGCAGCTGTTTATATTCTTGTTGTTATTTTTAGTGACTATTTCACTAGTCATTGGACTTTCAGGTGGAGAACAGCTATGGCAGATTTTTATCATGATAAATGGAATCAAGCGTCATCTATTGAAGGAGCATCTCAAAGAGTTCAAGAAGATACTCTCAAATTTGCAAGAATTATGGAAGGTCTTGGAGCAGAATTGTTAAGAAGCTTAATGACATTAATAGCTTTTACACCGATTTTATGGGGCTTATCTAAAAGCATAACTGTTTTACCTTGGATAGGAGAAGTTGATCATGCTTTAGTTTGGGTTGCGATACTTTCAGCGTTAGGTGGAACTATTTTATTAGCAAGTGTTGGAATAAAGCTTCCAGGTATTGAATATGATATTCAAAAAGAAGAAGCAGCTTACAGAAAAGAATTAGTTTTAGGTGAAGATTTTAAAGAAAGCGCAAAACCTGAAAAAATAACTGATCTATATGGGGGTGTAAGAAAAATTCATTATAAAATGTATTTTCATTATTTATATTTTAATGCTGTCAAATGGAGTTATTTACAAGGTATGGTTATAGTTCCTTATTTAGCTTTAGCTCCCACAATTGTCACTGGTGCTATAACACTAGGTTTTGTTCAACAGATAATCAGAGCTTTTGGAAGGGTGGAAACATCACTACAATATTTGGTAAGAAGTTGGCCGATCATTGTTGAGTTAATTTCTGTTTGGAAAAGATTAAGAGAATTCGAAGCAAAATTAGAAAAAAACACTTCATTAGAGACTGTTAATTAATGGTTTTAGATAAAAAATTTGAAAATTTATTTCTTAATGTCACAAGTCGTGCTGCTTTAGCAGCAGCCTTTTTAATTGGAAAAAAAGATAAGATTGCAGCAGATAAAGCTGCTGTTGATGCTATGAGAAAAGAATTAAATAAAATCGATATGAATGGTAGAATAGTAATAGGTGAGGGTGAACTTGATGAAGCTCCTATGTTGCATATAGGTGAAAACGTTGGAACTAAAAATGGACCTTTATTAGATATTGCTGTTGACCCACTTGAAGGTACTAACTTTGTAGCAAATAGTCTACCTGGTGCACTATCAGTTATAGCTGTTACGAATAAATCAAATCTTTTTAATGCTCCAGAAACATACATGAATAAAATATCCGCAAATTGTTCTGAACCTAATGTTGTTGATTTAGACTACTCAATAAAAAAAAATATTTACAATTTAGCTGAATTTAAAAATCAAAAACCAGAGAATTTAACTGCGTGTATATTGAATAGACCTAGGCACAAAAAAATTATAGATGAATTAAAGAGTCTAAATGTAAAATTAAAATTGATCTCAGACGGAGATGTAGCAGGTGCGCTTATGGTAATAGATGAAAAATATTCAGTAGATATTTTTCTTGGTATTGGGGGTGGCCCAGAGGGTGTTTTGGCTGCTGCAGCACTTGATGCGTATAATTGTCATTTTCAGGGTAGATTTATGTTTGATACAGATAAAGATAAACATCGTGCTAATAAAATGGGTATTACTGACCTCAAAAAAAAATACGAGTTAAATGAGATAATTTCTGGTGATTCTATTTTTTGTGCAACTGGAATAACACCAGGAGATATGGTTTCAGGAATTGAAATAAAAGAAAAAAAATTTTTATCCGAAACTCTTATAACCCATAAATCTTCAGGCCTAAAAAAAATATTTAAAACAGAACAAATTATTTGATGATCATATATTTTAAAGACTTGATAAATAACTTTTTATACAATAAAAGACTGCTTTTTGGTCCCTTCGTCTATCGGTTAGGACACGTGGTTTTCATCCTCGAAAGAGGGGTTCGATTCCCCTAGGGACCGCCATTATTACTATTAATACATAAATGATATATTATGTGTATCTTATAAAAACTACAAAAGGGTTTAAAAATAAGTCTTATGTTGGATTTACAAATAATATAAAAAGTAGACTAATAAAACACAATACTAATAAAGGGGCAAAAGCAACAAGAGGATATAAATGGGAACTTGTTTATAAAAAAAGTTTTTTCAAAAAATCTAAAGCTCTTTCGTATGAGTATGAATTAAAAAAAGATAGATTGAAAAGATTTAAACTAATAAATGTCTACAATAAAAAAAAATATTAAAATTGCTACAATATTACCTTACAAAGAAAATTATACTTATGCTAAGGCCTCAGCAGCATCTTTATGGGTTTCAGAATTTTATAAAAAATCAAAATACAATAAAACAAATCACATTTACGGTCATACAAAAAATAAAGACTATTTAACAAAAAACTATTTTAATATTGAACTAAATAACATTAAATCTAAATTTAAAAGTGCTACTAAAGAATATATAAATAAATTAATCAAAAAATTTAAATATCAAAAATATGATTTAATCGAAATACATAATAGACCAATAATATTAGATGAATTAACAAAAAAAATAAAAAGTAGGTATATAATGTATTTTCATAACGATCCTTTATCAATGAATGGATCAAAAACAATCAATCAAAGATTAAATATAATTTCTAATGTTGAAAAAATCATCTTTGTAAGTGAATGGACTCAAAAAAGATTTTTTATCGATATTGATGACAAATTAAAAACTAAAACAGAAGTAGTTTATCCAAGTGTAAATATCAAAAAAAAAATATCTAAAAAAAAGAAATTAATTACTTTTATAGGAAAATTAAATAGATCTAAAGGATATGATCTTTTTGCTGAAGCTATTGTCAAAATTCTTGATGAATTTCCTGATTGGAAAGCTTATTCACTTGGCGATGAGGAAAGAAGAGAAATTTATATAAACCACAAAAATCACTATGAACTAGGATTTCTAAATCATAAAAATGTTTTAGAAATTTTGGATAAGACTTCAATATCAGTAGTTCCTTCCAAGTGGGAGGAGCCATTCGGCAGAACAGCTTTAGAGGCTTCGTCAAGAGGTTGTGCAACTATAATATCTAATAAAGGTGGATTGCCTGAAACTACAAATCAAGCACTAATATTAAAAAATCTAAACGATGATTCTATTTATAAACAAATACGTTATTTAATAAAAAATGTTAAAAAAAGAAAACAAATTCAAAGAGATTCATTAAAAAATGTTCAACACATTATTTCTTTAAACACAAAAATTATAGATAAGTTAAGGTTAGAAAGCCTACCTTACAGTAATTTCAATTTTATTAAAAAAAAGATAAAAATTTTAAATATATATAATCAGGGTCAAAAACTTAACCACAGGCTTTATAATATTTCAATTGGCAAAAAATTTTCTAATGGATTTATTAGAAATGGCCATGACGTATTAGAGATAAGTGATAGAGATTATGTTAGAAATAATAGATCTTTAAATTTTCTCTATAAAAAAAATAATTTCCAGCAATATCTATTAGAAACATTTAAAAATTATAACCCAGATTTAGTTTTTTTTGGGCATACAAAAAATATTAATACTGAGACTATAGATAATTTTAAAAATATAAATAGAAACCTAATAGTTTCACAATGGAACGAAGATCCTGTGATGCCAAGTTTGAATTACTCTAAGGATAATATTTTAAATATCAAAAGATATTCTAATCTTGTTGATCACACTTTTATAACTACTCATCCAGATGAATTAATTAAACAAGATAAAAGTATTAAGAATCTACATTTTTTTTTTGTACCAGTTGATAAAAACATTGAATTTTTTGATGTTTATAAGCTTAATCCTCAAAAAGATCTTTTTTATGCAATGAGTCATGGAGTCAATAGAGCTGTCTTAAAAGAGGGCACAGAAGATGACAGAATAAATTTTTTAAATAAATTAGTAAAAAAAATTCCGGAAATTAAATATGATTTTTATGGTTTTGCTAATAAACAACCTATTTGGGGTAATAATTTCTTCAGAACACTCATTAATTCCAAGATGGCTTTAAATTTAAGTCGAGGAAAACCAACAAAGTACTATTCAAGTAACAGAATAGCTTCAATTATGGGTAATGGTCTTTTAACGTTCATTGATAAAAAGGTTAAAATAGATCATTTTTTCTCAAATAAAGAGATAGTTTTTTATAATGATATAAATGATTTATCCGAAAAAATAAAATTTTATGCAAAAAATGATAAATCAAGAATTGAAATTGCAAAAAATGGAAAAAAAAAATATTTTAAACTTTTTAACGAAAAAAGAATAACCAAATATATAATTGATATATCTTTAGGTAAAAAATATAATTTGTATTAACTTTTTTTAATTAATGAAAAAAAAAATTATCACCAAGATATCAGAAGGACTTGGAAATCAACTTTTTATGTATGCTAATTCATATTCTTTGTGTAAAAAAAATAATTTCGATCATTATATAGATACATTAAGCGGATATTACCATAAAAAAAATATGTATGATTTCATATTGGATAAATTTTGCATATCCGCCATTAAAGCCTCTAAAGAGTTTACTTTTGAGAATCACTATAAAAATTTATTAAAAAAAGTTTTAATTTATTTAGATAAGTTTAATGTAAATAAGAAATTCTATTTTGAAAAAAAAGATTCTAAGAAGTTTTCACAATATTCCCCTTTAGATTTATCTAAGGCTTACGATTATTTTTTTATTGATGGAAATTTTGAGAGTGAAAAATATTTTTACGATTATCGTAATGACTTGTTAAATGAGTTTGATTTTAAAAATAAAAACCAATTTTCTGATAATAAATACCTTAATATCATAAAAAAAAATAATGTAGTTTCAATTTGTGTAAGACAGAATAGATTTTCAGAAAGAATTAGTAATAGATATTCTGAAGCCAGTTTAAATAAATCTTTTTTATTTGTTGAAAAAACTATAGACTATATTACTCAAGCAATAAAATTCTTTGATAAAAAAATTGATAATCCTAAATACCTAATTTGGAGTAATAATTTTGATAATCTGGAAAAATATTTTGATAACAAAAAATTTACTTTTGTTATTAATGATAAAAATAAAATTTTGACCGATTTTTTTCTACTTACGCAATGTAGATATTTTATAGTTGGACCATCAACTTTCCACTGGTGGGGTGCTTGGTTATCAAATTTTGATGATAAAATATGTGTTAGGCCAAAAAATCTAAATCCTTCAAATAATAAAGACTTCTGGCCAGAAAAATGGATGATTATTTAGATTTTTAATTTATTTAAAGCATTATTTTTAAAGACATTTGCTTCTTTTATGTATCTTCTAACCATTTGTGTTGTTTTGTGGCCAGTCATTGCCATAATACTACGTTCATCAGCACCAGATTCTGCAGCAACAGTTGCAAAACCAGATCTTAAACTATGACCTGCATAATTTTTATTTTCAATACCTGCTAGATTTAAATATTCTTTCATTAATAAAACTACTGATTGGTCGGTTAATCTTTTTTCTGTTAAAGACGATCCCTTAGAAAATCTTCTAAAAATAGGTCCAGATTTAATTTTAGAAATTTCTAGCCATTTTTTAAGATTGACTACAGGGCAATATTTTTCATTAGTAAAGTAGGGTAGTCCTTTGATCATTCCTTCGCCGAATTGATCAGTTTTTGATCTTCTGATGGTGATTTTAAGACCTTCAGTTACAAATTCTAGATCTTCATGATCAATTGAAATTAGTTCAGTTCGTCTAAAACCGCCTCCAAAGCCCACTAAGATAATTGACTTGTCTCTATGCTTCTTTATATCCTCAATTTTTTGTTCATCTATTACATTAATTATTAATTTTAAATGATTGATTAATAGAGGTTTTTTACCTTTTTGAATGCTTCCTTTTACCCTTTTTATACCCATTAGATTTTCAACAATAATTGGGTGTTTTATATCTAAATAATGCCCTTTGAGTTTATGCACCATGCTAATGGACACTAATCTTCTTCTTAAAGTGCTAATTTTTGAATTCTTAGAAAGATGGGTTAGGTACAAAGACACAATTTTTGGCTCTGAGGGTAATGAATTTAGACCATGTTTTGCACAAAAAGCTCCAAAGTCTTTAAAGTCTGATTTATATGCCCTTAGAGTGTTATTTGCTTTTGAGGTTTTGAGATTGTTTAAAGTTGCCTCATGAAGCGATTTTAAGTCTGTTGTCAATTCATTCATATAATTACTATTGATAACAATTAATTATCATTAATAATATATCAAGTGATTTTTAATGTCAATAGTTTAAATTGCAAATATATGGGATCAATTAATGGAGAAATTCCTGCGGTATGGTTTTTAATAAGTTCAATTGGATTTATTATTTTAAGTGTTATTCAGTATAAAAATACTGGTAAAAGTATAAATACAATATTTCTATCAAGTATGGCGATTATATTCTTTGCAAGTTACCTAATACTGCTTACAAAATAAAAGTTATCCCCGAAATTCACAGAAAAATCATTTAATTATAAAAAACAACTAATTAGTGATAACAATTTAAATTTCAGTCTGGTATGATTAAATCAACTTAAGAGGCAACTCTTAACTGGCCAGCCAGAGAAAGGCCGAGAGGTTTAAGTCTGGAGGGCAGAAAACCCTGTAAAGCAGCGCTAAACATACAGGGTGGTCGGTTCGGCGGTAGCGCATAAAACGACGAGCCATAAAATTCTGATCTTTGCACCGTAAAAAGTGTAAAGAATCAGGGTTTTTTTTTATGAAACCCCTACGTGGAACAAAATTTCAATTAAAAGTTTGGAAATATCTAATTACTATCCCTAAAGGTAGTGTGAAAACATATAAACAAGTAGCAATTGCCATTAAAAACCCTAAAGCAGCCCGTGCAGTCGCAAATGCTTGTGCTAAAAACCCATATGCTCCAAAAATACCCTGTCATAGAGTGATTAGATCTGATGGAGGTCTTGGAGGATATTCTGGGAGAGGTGGAATCAGGCAAAAGCTCAAATTACTTAAATCTGAAAAAGTATCTATTTAGCGCTATTTTAAACCTTTTTTAAGTTAAAAAAGTAAGTAAAATCAACCTTTTTTTACCTTTTTACGTGATTTCCTTCTAAATAACATAATTCACCCTTTAGTTGTACCATATATTAACTATACTTAAAATAGACCCCTCTACGCGCGTTTAAATGGTATATTCGATTAGTGCATCGCTCTACTATTTAACTATATTAATGCTTTTGGACTGCCCTATTTTTAGGAAATTTTCATTACTACAATCGGAAAACCCCCTATTTTAAAAGGCTATTTGATATTTTTCATAATTTGTTATAAATCTACACTCTTGCATGGTAAATAAATCAAATTTTAACATTAAATAATCTAAGCTATTCAAAAATTATATTATTTATATTATTAATAAAATACAATAAAAACAATAGTTTAAAATTAATATTTAATGTAACACTTTAGATAATAGTAAATAAATAATACCTATTATTTTACTTTTTTACTAAGTTCTCCCTTCTTGAAATATAGATACCACTTAATACAATAATAAATAAACCTGAAAAAGTCCAATTATCCGGGAAATCACTAAAGAAATAATAACCTATAATTATGTTTGTAATAATTTCAAAGTAACTAAATGGAGCTAATTTAGAGGCATCAGCGTATTTAAGAGACAATATTAGAAAAAAATGGCCTAAACATGCAAAAATACCTATTGCAGCCATGATAGACCACTGATTAAAATTAGGTTTAACCCAAACAAATGGCATCACAAAAGATATGATTATGACCCCTACCACACCAGTTAATAATAAAGTTAATAAAGGGTTGTCTGACGTGCTCAATTTACGAGTAATAATTAAATAAAACCCATACATTACACCTGTCCCAAGCGCAGCAATACTTGCTAAATTTATTTCAACAAAACCAGGTCTTATAACTACTAATGAGCCTATAAATCCTATAATAACTGCAGACCATCTCCTAAATCCAACTCTCTCACCTAAAAAAATTGGAGAAAAGGCAGTTACAATTAAAGGAGCAACAAAAGCCAAAGTTAGTGCTTTAGCTAAAGAAATTATCGAAATTGCATAAAAGAAACAAATATTAGCTGTTAGAAGAATTATTCCTCTCGTAATTTGTAATTTTGGTTTATCAGTCCACACAAGATTTTTTCTAAAAAATAGGAACATAATTGGAAAAGTAAATGCAACGGTAAAAAAATATCTTGCCCAAGTTATTTGTAAGACTGGAAGATCAGAACTTAGATATTTTGCAAATCCATCCATAATTGGAAGCATTACCCAGGCCAATAGATTGAAAGTTATAGCCTTCATCTATTAATAGGATATATATTAATTAAAGTATTTTAAAGCAAAGAATACTACTATTGGCACAGTTATAAATGACATCAATGTCGAAACAACAATAGTACTAGCAACACTATCAACAATCTTTTTAGGAGAATATATAGAGGCAACAAGGTAATTAAGAACCGCACTTGGCATAGAACATTGAATTAATAAAACACCGGCTGCAAATCCCTCTAAATTAAAATATAAAATCAAAAAGTATCCAATTATAGGACCAATGATTACTCGTCCTATAGATGAAAATATTGCTTTATTAAGTGAGAAGACCTTTAGTCTTGTTAGAGCAATTCCTAAAGACATTAAGATTAGAAATATTGTAGCATACATTAATAGAAAAGTGGTATTTTCAACAAATCCTGGAAGTTCTAAGTCGTAATAAAGCAAAAAAACAGAAATTATTATTGCGTAAAACGGAGGGCTTTTAAGTATAACGTCCAAACTAAATTTTCTATCAGCAAGAAATACACCTAGGGTAAAATGGCATAAAATAATTAAAGCAGATATTGCGGCTGAAACTCCAAGTCCTTGTGAACCATAAGCAAACAAACATATAGGCAAGCCCATATTTCCAGTATTTGGCATTGTTAGTGGAGGTAATTCTCTTATAATATCTTTAGTGTTTAGTAGAAATAGTATTATAACTCCAGTAATCATAAAACCAACAATAGCTAGCGCGTAATACCAAAAATAATTTAAAAAAATATTGAAAGAGATATTAACTGGATTTAACGCATAAATAATCATTGCTGGGGTTCCAACATTAGCAGCAAAATTAGTAATAAAAGTTGTATCTATTTTTGGATTTTTTTTACCTAAGTAATATCCAATACCAACTACAAAAAATACTGGAAATAAAACCTCAAAAAGTTTTATATAAATATCCATTAATTATATAATCGAATTAATGTTGGAGATCTAAGAATATTCTTGTTTTTTCTAAATATAGATAAGCAATTACTAGCATTCTTCTCAGAAGTTTTATGGGTAATGATGACTATTGTCGCCTTCTTGTTTTTTTTATCTGGTGTCTGAATTATTCTTTTTACAGAAATTTTATATTTAGATAATCTGTTTGTTATAAGAGAAAGAACCCCTTGTTTGTCATTCACCTCAAATCTAAGATACAAAGAATTAGTATAATTATCATTATTAAATGATTTAAGAGATTTTCTTTTTTTTGAGGATAAACCAAATGGATACTTAATATTTCCTCTCAAAATTGACAATAAATCAGACAATAGAGAAGATGAGGTTGGACCCGGGCCAGCGCCCTCGCCTTGCAGGACACTCTCACCTATTGGTTTACCCTCTATAATAACAGCATTCATAACCCCATTAACATTTCCAATATAAGTATTTTTACTAACTAAGCATGGATGCACAGTTTCAAATAATTTATGATTGATTACTTCAGAAATACCAAGAAGTTTAACTCTTAATCCTAATTGACCTGCGATTTTAATGTCTTTTAAATCGATATTTTCAATACCTTGCATTATACATTTATGTTTAGAAATTTTTGTATTAAATGAGAGAGCAGATAAAATTCTTACTTTCGCAAACGCATCAAACCCATTCAGATCAAGTTTTGGGTTTCCTGGCTCTGCATAACCAAGTTGTTGTGCTTTTTGTAAAACTTTATTAAAGTTTTCGTTACTATTTTCCATTTCGGATAAGATAAAGTTGGTTGTTCCATTCAAAATTCCGTAGACTTTATCGATTTTATTTGTTGCTAAACCTTCCTTAATCGTTCTTAAGATAGGGATCCCTCCTGCAACAGAGGCTTCAAATTCTAAATTTACATTATTTTTTTCAGCAAGTTTTGCTAAACGATCCCCATGTTTTGCAATTAAAGCTTTGTTAGGTGTTATGACATGTATTTTATTTTTAAGAGCAGTTTCGACTATCTTTTTTGAAATACCGTCAGATTGACCTATGCATTCAAATAGTACATCTATTTTTTTATCTCTAAAAATTTGAAGTGGTTTTTTAAAGAATATATTTTTTTGAATTTGAAATCTTCTTTTTTTGTTCCTATTTTTTGCTGATATAGCAACAATATTAATTTTTTTTCCAGTTTTTCTCTCAATTTCTTTTTTTTTTGATCTCAACTCATTGTAAAGGTAAATACCTATTTGTCCTAAGCCAATTATTGCAATATTTACTAAATTTTTCATCTTGCTATATCAGGATATTTACTTTTTTTAATGTAATCATCTATATAAATCTTGTACTCATCTAGAGACATTAATGTAATATCTTTTGATTTTTTAATTATTTTAGCCAATTTTTTTTGTTCTTTAACTTTTTTTTTGTTGTGTTCATTCCAATAAGCAGAATCATTACTAAAAGAACATGATGAGAAGATTATTAAAATTAAAATTAGATTTATTTTTCTCATATAAGTCCAGTTTTTAAAGGAAATCCAAACTTTAAATTCATGTTTTGTATACCTTGACCAGATCCACCCTTGATAAGATTATCTATTGTTGAAAGAATAATTAACTTATTTTTATTTTTCGTCTTACATACTGATATAAGACATTTGTTAGTATTTATTACATCATTAGTACTTATTAAAGCATCGTTTTTTAGAATTTTGATAAAAATATCGTTCTTATAATAATTTGCTAAAACTTTTTTGATTTTGTTTTGAGAAACATTTTTGTTGACCTCTACATAAATTGTACTCAAAATTCCTCTAAACATTGGTGTTAGATGTGGAGTGAAATTAAATTCAATTTTTTTGTTTGAATATTCTTTTAAAGTTTGCTCTATTTCTGAATTGTGTCTGTGGAACCCAACTCCATAAGCACTAATTGACTCATATAAATTTTGATCTTTATATTTTTTGTGAACTCCTCTACCTGCGCCTGAATATCCTGATTTAGAGTCAATAATAATGTTGTTTAATCGAATCATTTTTTTCTCAACTAATGGAATTAAAGGTAATAGAATCGAAGTTGGGTAACATCCAGGACAAGCAATTATATTAAATTTTTTAACTTCTTGTTTTGAAATTTCTGGTATTGAATAAATACTTTTTTTAATATTCTTAGTTGATTTGTGTTTCTGTTTATACCACTTAAAATAATCAGAAGCTTTTTTTAGTCTAAAATCGGCAGCTAAATCAATTAACACATTATTTTTTTTTAAATAATTTGAAATTACCTGAGCTTCACCATTGGGAAGTGCTGTAAAAATTATGTCAATTTCATTAAGATATTTTTTATTAAATTTTACAATTTTTGGTAATTTTTTATTAATTAAAGATTTATCAAAATATGAAATCTTTTTTCCAACGGAAGAATTTCCACAAAGATATTTAATTTTTACATATCTATGTTTGACTAACAATTTAATTAATTGAATACCTATATATCCAGTCGATCCAGAAATTAATACATTAAGCTTAGACATTTTTTATTATAACAGTTAATTATTAAAAGAAAATTATCTTTTAGAAAACTGGAAACTTCTTCTCGCTTTTTTTCTTCCAGGTTTTTTTCTTTCAACAGCACGAGAATCGCGAGTGGTTAGTTTTTCAGTTCTAAGTGATGTTTTAAAATTTTCATCAAATAAAACTAAAGCTTTAGAAATTCCATGAACCATTGCTCCAGCTTGACCCGTTGGTCCCCCACCCTTTACATTACATCTAACGTCAAAATCAGTGGGTTGTTTAATCAATTCAAAGGGTTTTGTTATTTGCATTTTATGATTATCACTTGAAAAATATTCACTATAAAGTTTTCCATTAACATAAATTTTACCAGAGCCTTTTTTAAGCCAAACTTTTGCAATTGAAGTTTTTCTTCTACCAGTGGCATATTTGCTATCTTTAAAATCTAATTTTAACTTTATTTTTTTTTGATTTTGTTGAGCACTTTCCATATTAATTTCTTACAATATTTTTATTATTAAGTTTATTTAGTTCTATTACTTTAGGATTTTGAGCTGAATGAGGATGATTGTCCCCACTATAAATTTTTAACTTGGAAAGCTGTTCTCTACCTAATACTCCAGTAGGTAGCATTCTTTTTACAGCTAATTTTAAAATCTCACCTGGTTTTTTTTCTTTAAGTTTTTCAGGGGTAGTTTCTTTGATTCCACCAGGATGACCAGTGTGTTTATAGTATTTTTTATTCTGAAATTTTTTTCCTGTAAATCTTATTTGTTCGATATTTTTAACAACAACAAAATCCCCACTATTCATATGTGGTGTATAAGTAGCTTTATTTTTTCCTCTTATAATTTTGGATATTACTGTAGCGAGTCTACCTACAACTGCATTTGTTGCATCAATCTCATACCATGATGGTGATAATTGCTCTTTTTTGATAAATTTAGTCATGATTGGCCGGATTAATACTGATAAATGTGATATTGTCAATTTATATTAATATTGATAGTTAGTTATTAATATTTAAAATCAAGGAAAATTTATGACCGACAAAAAAAAGAAAAGCACAGATCCTAAAACTTACAAATTTGATACACTAAGTCTTCATGCTGGCTATCAGCCTCATAAAAATGCTGGTTCAAGACAAGTACCAATTTATCAAACTACATCATATTTGTTTGATGATGTTGATCATGCTGCAGCACTTTTTAATTTAGAAAGAGGTGGTCATATCTATAGCAGAATTTCTAATCCTACAGTTGCAGTATTAGAGGAGAGAGTTGCGGCCTTAGAAGGAGGTACAGCAGCCTTAGCAACTTCATCTGGGATGAGTGCAATTTTTTTAACGATAATGACTTTATGTGAAGCTGGAGATCATTTAGTAGTTTCGTCTCAGCTTTATGGTGGGACTGTAAATTTATTTAGGCTTACTTTACCAAAATTTGGTGTCAAATGTACATTTGTAAAACCAAGAGATACTGAAGGTTTTAAAAAAGCAATTCAAAAAAATACTAAAGGTATTTTCGGTGAGCTTGTTGGAAATCCTGGAAACGAAATAATGAATATGCCTGAAATAGCTAAGATTGCTCATAATGCTGGAGTTCCTTTAATTATAGATGCTACTTATCAAACACCATATCTTTGCAAACCAATTGATCATGGTGCTGATATTGTTGTTCATTCACTTACAAAATGGATGGCAGGTCACGGTTCATCAATGGCAGGTATCTTAGTAGAGGGTGGAAAATTTGATTGGATGCAAAATGATAAATTTCCAACTATGACTAAACCTTATGAAGGTTACCATGGACTTTCATTTGCTGAAGAGTTTGGTCCTACAGCGTTTACAATGAAAGCAAGAGCCGAAGGTATGAGAGATTTTGGACCATGTTTGAGTCCACAAAATGCCTGGAATGTTTTACAAGGTATTGAAACTTTATCTGTTAGAATGCAAAAGCATTGTTCTAACGCAGAAAAAATGGTTGAATATCTATTAAGCCATGAGAGTGTTGCTTGGGTTTCACATCCAAGTGTTCCAGATCACCCAGACCACGATTTAGCAAAAAAACTTTTACCACATGGTAAGGGTTCTATGATAGCTTTTGGTATCAAAGGTGGTAAAGAAGCAGGAGAAGCATTTATAAATAATGTTAAACTTGCTTCACATCTTGCAAATGTTGGTGATACTAGAACCTTAGTAATTCATCCAGCATCCTCTACACACTCTCAAATGGATGAGGCTACATTAAAATTTGCTGGATTATCTCAAGATATGATTAGACTGTCTGTGGGGATAGAAGATTTTGATGATATTAGAAATGACTTTGAAACAGGTTTTAGAGCTGCAAGACGACCAAGACTTGTTTCCAATCAATGAAATTTAAAGTCAATGGTGTAGAAGTTTTTGCTTCTACAGGTGGACGACCTTTCGACAAAAAAAAACCACTGATAATTTTTGTTCATGGTAGTGGATTAACTCATATGACATGGGTGCTTCAAACTAGGTATTTTGCTTTTCATGGTTATAGTGTTTTAGCTTTAGATATGCCTGGACATGGTCTTTCTGGAGGTGAGAGCTTGAAAACAATTGAAGATATGGCTAATTGGATTAGTGATGTTATAGATGCGGTAGGTTATAAAGAGGCTTCTCTAGTTGGTCATTCCCAAGGATGTTTGGTTATTTTAGAATGTGCATTTAGGTTTCCCAAAAAAATAAAAACACTAAGTTTAATGGGTGGTGCTGGAGCTATTCCTATGAATCCAGAATTATTATCTCTAGCAGAAAACGATGATCCGAAAGCCGTTGATTTGATGATGGACTGGGCACATGGTCCAGCCGGACACTTTGGTGGACACCCAGTTCCAGGTTTATATCACATCAATACAGGTGGAATGTTGGCTAAGTCCAGAACTATCAAAAATACATTAGGAATAGATTTTAGAGCTTGTGATAATTACAAGAATGGTTTTAAGGCTGCCAAAGAAATAAAAATCCCTACTTTATCTATTTTGGCAAATGGAGATAAGATGTGTCCTGTAAAGGAAGGAAAAAAATTAGCAGATTTAATAGATGGAAGTAAAGTTGAAATAATTGATAATTGTGGGCACATGATGCTCTTAGAGGAAGCTGATAAAGTCTTAAATGTACTAAAAAAATTTATCCTTACTTATTTTCCTATTAAAAAGAATTAATTCTTTTATTAAGATATAAAAAATATACTGATGCACTAACAAGAAATATTGAACTTAATTGATGCATTGATGCTAAAACTATTTGAGCTCCATTTAATAAAGTGAATATTCCAAGAATGACTTGAGTAAGTAAGAAAAAGCCAACTAAATTAATTGCAAAAAAACAATTTTTTATTCGATATTTATAAATTTTAAATAAAATCCAAAAATAATAAAAAAGTATTACATATGCTAAATTTCTATGAAAAAATTGAACTAATGATGCATCACTAAATGCAGCTAAATTAAATAGATTTGCCAATTTATTATCATCTGGAAAGTAAGTATTGCCCATCATGGGCCATGAATTATAGATTAAACCAGCGTCCATACCTGAAACAAAAGCACCAATAACTATTTGCAAAAAAACTAGAAATAAAAAGATTAGAGGAAAAAAAATATTTAATTGTGATTGCTCTTTTATATCAAAATTCAACTTAAAATAATTCCATAAAATTAAAGACAAAATCAAAAATGCCATTAATAGATGAATTGATAGTCGAAAATGACTTACGTCTAATCTATCAACTAACCCACTTGAAACCATATACCAACCTAGGAAACCTTGAAAACATATAAGGAAGAAAATTGAATAAAGATTTAATAATTTTGTTAACTTAATCTTAAAAGAAAAATATATTAGAGGAATTAAAAATCCTAGACCAATTAGTCTTCCTAAAAAACGATGTGCCCACTCCCACCAAAAAATAACTTTAAATTCACTCATGGTCATAGAATAATTTTGCATTTTATATTCTGGTATCTTTTTATACTCTTCAAAATAATTTAACCATACGGCATCACTTAGAGGAGGTAATGTTCCAGAAAATAATTCCCACTTCGTTATTGAGAGACCAGAATCAGTTAGTCTTGTCAGACCACCCACTACAATCATAAAAGTTATCAAAAAAAACATGAACATTAGCCATAATGACATGTATTTTTTTAATAGACTATTCTCTATATACATATAATGATAAATATAATAATTATTAACAAATCCAATTTAATAAATGTCGCCTTTAAAAATAAAAAAACTAAGTAAAATTAGATCTGAACTAGATAAACTTGATAATTTACTTATAAAGCTAATTAAAAAAAGAACATTTTTAGTCAAAAAAGTGCTTTTACTAAAAGAAAAAAAAAGTCAAATAGTTGATAAAAAAAGAATTAAAGAAATCTTATTAAATATAAAGAAAAAATCTCAGAAAAATAATATTGATCCAAAAATTACAAATAAGATTTGGAAAAATATGATTTATGCATATATCGATTACGAAAAGAGAAACTTCAAGAGAAAATAGTTATTTACTGTGTGGTGGAAGTTTCTTTTCCACAAAAATTTCATGTTTTCTAGTAACAGGGTTATATTTTTTTGCTTTAAGCTTTACCTTAGCTTTTTCTCCTCCTGCAGGTTTTTTAACATAATAAAAAAAAGAGCTGTCTGGTTTTGACTCAGGAACAAGTCTTACTTTAACATGAGTTTTTTTAGCCATATTACTTATTATTTTTTAAACTTTTAATCATATTAGAAATTTTAACTAATTTATTTCTAATATCGTGAGCTTTTATAGATTCATTTAAATTTTCGTCAAGTTTTAAAGTATCTAAATTACTCAAAATTTTTTTAACACCTTTTATTGTCATTCCTTGATCTTTTAAAAGAAAATGAACTTTTCTGATTAAATCTATATTTTTTTTGTCATAATAGCGTCTATTGCCATTCAAAATCTTGGGCTTAATTTGTTTAAATTCTTTTTCCCAATATCTTATTGTATGTGTTGGGGAGGTGTCGCCTCTCTTAGATTTTAAGCCAATAATTTTGACTACCTCACCTATTGTTTTATAAGCGCTCTCATGTTTACTCATTTTTTAAATTTATAAATTCCTTAAATTCTTTAGAAGGTTTAAATAAAACTACATTTCTCTCAGAAATAATCTTGTCTTCCTTTGTTTTAGGATTTCTTCCAATTCTAGATTTTTTTGATCTAATAAAAAATGTACCAAATTTTGTTAATTTTAATTTTTTTTCTTTTTTAAGATTTTGTGTAATAAGAGAGAAAAACTCATCTATTAAATGCTCTGATATTTGTTTAGAAAAACCTACATGCATGTAAATAATATTAACTAAATCTTTTTTAGTTAAATTTGTTCTCATTTATTTGATATTTTCCCTAATTTTTTTTATCAAATTTCCTTTAATAATTCTATTACAAACATCTAAAGAGTTAGAGAACCCAATATAATCTATTCCACCATGACTTTTAACAACTGGTGTATCTAAACCTACAAATATCGCTCCATTATATAATCTAGGATCTAATCTTTTTTTAAATTTTCTTAAATTTGAAATATTTAATAGAGAGGATATTTTTCCAAGAAATGATCCACTCAAAGCTTTCTTTAACTCATCTGTAATAAAATTTGCAGTACCCTCAGCTGTTTTTAATGCAACATTTCCAGTAAATCCGTCTGAAACAATTACATTTACTTTACCATTCATTAGTTCATTGCCCTCTATGTAACCCTCGAAATCAAAGTTTTGATTTTTTCTATCATTTAGCAATTGATAAGTTTCTTTTATTGTTTCATTTCCTTTTAGTTCTTCAGAACCTATGTTTAATAAAGCTACTTTTGAAACATCATTTGGATATAAAGACTTATACAAGGATGCTCCCATAATTGCAAAATCAGCTAAATTTTTTGAGCTACACTCAATATTTGCACCGAGATCCAAAACTACACTCATCCCTTTTTTGTTTGGCCACAAAGCAGATAAAGCTGGTCTATCAATATTTTCAAGCATTTTTAAATTTAATTTTGCAATTACTAACAAAGCTCCAGTATTACCAGCAGAAATTACAATATCAGTTTCTTTGTTTTTAACACTTTCGATTGAGAGCCACATACTTGTTTTTTTACCTCTCTTTGCAGCCTCTAATGGACTATCTGTACTTTTCACAACGTCATTAGTATGTATTATTTCGTAAAAGCTCTTATTAATCTTATTATCTAAGTGCTTTGAAATTTCGTCTTTGTTTCCATAAATCTTATAAAAATTTTCTTTATTTTTTTTGTGATTATGAATAATTCCATCGATTATTTTCCTTGGTGAATTATCTCCGCCCATTGCATCTACTGCAATTTTTATCAATTTAGTCATCTTAAAATCTTTAAAATTATTCTTTAGGGTCTAAAACTTGTCTTCCTTTATACATTCCCGTTTTTAAATCTAAATGATGTGATAATCTGTACTCACCAGTTTTCTTATCTTCAATAACGTTTTTTGATGAAAATTTCATATTCTGAGATCTTCTCATACCAGTTCTTGATGGTGTTTGTTTTCGTTTTGGGACTGCCATAATTAAGTGTTAATTACACCTTTTATTAAATAATTCAAATTTTTTTTTGATAATTCCTCTCTAAAAACTTCAAAATAATCAACAAATTCGTCTATATTTTTAAAATCCTCTAAAAAAATTGATAATTTTTCAATTTTTTTTTCTCTATCCAAATCATCCCAAAAATGAATTTCACTAACCATAGAATGAAATAAATTAATATAAACCTTCATTTTTTTGTTAATTGACTGATCTCCGTAACCAATTTCCCTTATGCTAAGTTCTAATTGACGAAAATTAAAATCATAAATTTTTTGTAAAACTTCTTTATTTTCCTCATTTTTAAAGTTTTTTAAAAAAAACGCAAAATGTAATAAAAAAAGAGTTAATCTATCAGAAAAATTATCATTTCTATTTAATGAACTGTATAATTGTTCATTTCTAGTGTAATTAATTAAATAATTATAAATATTGATGAAATTTTTATCCATGAAAAATATATTATATCTATTTATTATATCTTTGATAGTCACTAATTGTTCTTTTAAAAAAGTTGTAAAACATCATGGTGTTTCATTCCTTGAAAAAAAACAAAAAAATTTAGTGATAAATGTGTCAAACAAAAATGAAATTATAGGTCTATTAGGAAATCCCTCAACTAGAAGTAAATTTAACAATGATGTTTGGATTTATATTGAAAGAAAACAAACACAATCTCGTTTGAAAAATTTAGGTAAAATGAAAATTTATAAAAATGATGTTCTTGTTCTTGAGATTGATGATTATGGACTACTTAAGAAAAAGGATTTCTATAATTTAAATGATATGAAAAAAATAAATATTGTTAAAAAAACAACAAAGGGCAATTTAACTAAAAATTCATTCATTTATGAGTTCATGTCAAGTATGAGACAAAAAATGAATGACCCACTTGGAGTTAGAGCAAAAAAAAGACAGGAAATTAACCAGCGATAACCGCAAGTAAAAGTAAAGCTACGATATTTGTAATTTTAATCATGGGATTTACAGCTGGACCTGCGGTATCTTTATAAGGATCTCCAACTGTATCGCCGGTAACCGCAGCTTTATGAGCTTCAGAACCTTTTCCACCATGATTACCGTCTTCAATATATTTTTTCGCATTATCCCAAGCTCCACCACCTGCCGTCATTGAAACAGCAACAAACAAACCAGTGATTATTACACCTAACAACATTGCTCCAACAGATGCAAGTGCAGCTACTTGTCCTCCTATTGCAAAAATTACAAAGTATAAAATAATAGGTGATAATACTGGAAGTAAAGATGGAATAATCATCTCTTTAATAGCTGCAACTGTTAACAAGTCAACTAACTTGGCATAATCAGGTTTTTGTTTTCTTTTCATAATTCCAGGATACTTCTTGAATTGTCTTCTAACTTCAATTACTACTGCACCACCTGCTCTACCCACAGCCTGCATACCCATTGATCCAAATAAATAAGGAAGCATTCCACCAATTAATAAACCTACTACAACATAAGGGTTAGATAAATCAAACGTCACCACGATACCCTCTAACTTTGATCCAGCTTCTTTTGAAAAATGTTTAATATCCTCTGTATAAGCTGCAAATAAAACTAAAGCACCTAATCCTGCAGAACCTATTGCATAACCTTTTGTCACTGCTTTTGTTGTATTTCCTACGGCATCTAAAGCATCCGTTGTTTTTCTAACATTATTTGGCAGCTTTGACATTTCTGCAATACCACCAGCATTATCAGTAACAGGTCCATAAGCATCTAAAGCTACAACCATACCCGCTAATGCCAACATAGTTGTTACTGCTATAGCAATTCCATATAGACCAGCAATATGATTAGTAAGTAAAATACCTGAAACTATAATTAGTGCTGGTATAGCAGTAGCTTCTAATGAAATAGCCAAGCCTTGTATTACATTGGTACCATGTCCTGTTGTTGATGAATTCGCAACACTTCTTACGGGTCTATAATTGGTTCCTGTGTAATATTCTGTCACCCAAATTAATAGACCTGTAATAATTAATCCAATTACACCACAATAATATAAACTCATGCCTGTGAAGGACTTGTTATTCAGATCATATGAATTTTCTAAACCCAAAACAAAGTTTGTAACTGGATATAAAATTATCAATGAAGTTAAGGCAGAAACAACAAATCCCTTGTATAAAGCTCCCATAACATTCTTGCTTCCACCAAGTTTTACAAAGAAAGTTCCAATTATTGATGTTAGAATACACGCACCTCCAATAGTCAGAGGGTAAATCATCATAGATAAATCACCAGGAAAAAAAATTGAGGATAAAACCATTGTTGCAACAATTGTTACAGCATAAGTTTCAAATAAATCAGCAGCCATTCCTGCACAATCACCGACATTATCACCAACATTGTCTGCTATAACAGCAGGATTTCTTGGATCGTCTTCTGGTATTCCAGCCTCTACTTTTCCGACTAGATCTGCACCAACATCTGCACCTTTTGTAAAAATTCCACCACCTAGTCTAGCAAAAATAGATATTAGTGATGCACCGAAACCAAGTGCAACAAGAGCATTTACAATTTCTCTCTCTTCAACATTAAATTTTAATAATAAATAGTAATAAACTGCAATTGATAATAAAGCTAAACCAGCAACAAGCATACCTGTTACAGCACCAGACTTAAAAGCTACAGAAAGTCCACTAGCTAAACCTTTTCTTGATGCTTCTGCGGTTCTAACATTTGCTTGAACAGAAACTAACATTCCCACATATCCAGCTATTCCAGATAACGTTGCACCAATTAAATAACCTAACCCAACAAGCGTACTAAATGCGAAACTTACAATGACTAGAACTACAACACCAACGATTGCAATTGTCTTATATTGTCTTGCAAGATAAGCCTTTGCACCAATCTGAATTGCAGAAGCGATGTCTTGCATCTTTGAGTTTCCAGCACTTGAATTTAAAATATTTTTTCCTGTTAGATATCCATAAACAATTGATAATAACCCTGCTCCTATTGTGTATAAAAGAATAGTCTCTATTGTTGAATTCATATAAACCTTAATTAAGTTATTACTTGTTAGTTATAAAAGGCGGACAATACAAAAAAAGCTATAAAAGGCAATAACTAACTTTTAAAATTTGTGTAAATAGCCTTTATTTTTAATGGTAATTTTGTTCCCTTTTTCATCAATAATTTGCGATTTTTGATTACTTGAACAAATTTTTCCAATTTTTGAAATTTTTATCCCTAAAGATTTAAATGTTCTTTCAATGATTCTAGCTTTTTTCTTAGATGCAGTAAATAATATTTGATAATCATCACCTTTAGATATGAAGTCAATTTTTTTTAATTTTTTTTGTAACATAACATTTTTTAGTTTTTTAGATATTGGTACATCAGCTAGACTTATTCTGTAAGAAAGTTTCTGTTTATTAATTAATTTGTCTAAATCAGCAAATAGACCATCAGAAATATCTATAGATGTATTTACAAAATTAAGTAATTTTTTTGCCAAATTTATATGTAATTCTGGAAGATAATATTTCATAATAAAATATTTGCTTAAATATTTATTTAATGAAATATCTTTTTTTAAAATTTTTAAACCCGCATAACTATCTCCCAAATTACCTGAAACATAAATATCATCGTTTATTTTCGCATTATTTCTAAATATTATATTTTCAGAAAAACCAACAGATATAATTGTAAAACTTAATTTATTAGAAAAAACTGTATCCCCGCCAGACAAATAAATCCCAAATTTTTTTTGTTCCTGTTTAAGTGAAGAGGAAATCTTGCTTAAATTCAATTTTGTAAATGTTTTTTTATTTCCTGAGCCTGAGATAAAATAATATTTTGGTTTAACACCTTTACATATTAAGTCAGAGATAGATGCTCTAAGAATTTTTTTTACTACTAAATTAGGTTTTTTAAAATCGAAGAAATGAGATTTATTTACATAAGTATCAACAGAGACAACTAATTTTTTTGATCTATCAAAGAAAACATCATCATTCAAATTTAATGAATTTTTATTATAAAGAGATAGTTTAGAGAAATATTTTTTGATTAGATCAAATTCATGCATTTGAATATCTTAGCCTTTTAGCAGCATTATCCAATAATGCGTTTAGATATTTAGTTTGAGAATCATTTAAAAAAAAATTGGATGCATTAAGATACTCTTTAATAATTATTTTTATTGACACATTAGGTTTATACAAAATTTCGTATGTCGCTGATTTTAGAATAACTTGAAATATTTTATCTAGTTTGATTAAATCAAAATTTCCACCAAGATTTTTGTCTAATTCTTCTACGATAATTTCATTTCGTTCAATTGTACCAAGAACAATGTCTTTAATAAATTTTTTAAACCTATGTTTTGGAAATTCAATTTTGTCATCATTGTTATATAAAAAACTATATAATTTTTGAATAATTATAACTCTAGGATTATTTTTTGCAGTGTACTTTAGTCTCATTTTTGAGATAAAACTGAAATAATAGCTTTTGCTGCTTCAGCACCTTTTTTTTTTCTGATCCTTGCTTGATTTATATTTAGACAAGTTAGAATTCCATTTCCTATTGGTTTTTTTGAATTTATCGCTAAATTCATAATAGCATTAGTTGAAGATTGAGATATAAAATCAAAATGTGGAGTTTTGCCTTTAATAACACATCCAAGAGCAATAAAACCATCAAATTTTTTTAAATATTTTGATATGGTAATTGGTATTTCAAAAACACCAGGAACTTTTATTATCTTTATTTCAAAAGATCTAGGAAGATTTTTTTTTGCACTATTAAACAAACCTAGAGAAATTTCCTTATAATAATCAGCTATAACAATTAAAATTTTTTTTCTCATTAAATTAATTCTTGTTTGGTTATCTTAATATTAAAACCCTCAAGTCCAATAACTTTTTTTGGTGTTTTTGTAATCAATATCATTTTATTTATCTTTAAATCTTTGATAATTTGAGCGCCTATACCGTAGTTTCTTATAAGATTATCTTTTCCTTTACTTTTTTTAAAATCCTTATTTTTAAAATTTTTTAATGTTTGTGTAACAGATTTTAAGTTAGTATCTTTAATAAAGATTAATACACAGTTAGTATATTTTCTAAAATAATTTATAGTTTTATCAAATGAATTAGGTAATTTTTGACTTATTAAATAATTATAAACAACATTTGATGAAATAACTCTAACTCTTGGAATAATAGATTTCTTTAGAGAACCTTTAATGAGTGCAAAATGTTCTGATCCATCTAATAGATTTTCATATATTTTGATTTTATATTTTTGTTTCTTAATCTTAATTTCTGATGTTTTTTTAAGTTTCACTAATTTTTCTTTTTTTAAACGATAAGAAATAAGATCTTCGATTTTTCCAATTTTAAGGTTGTGTTTATGAGCAAAGTTTAGAAGTTTTTTACCCTTTGCCATAGATCCATCTTCATTCATGATCTCACAAATCACCGCTGAGTTATTTTTTCTAGCTAACTTTGAGATATCAACTGATGCTTCAGTGTGACCAGCTCTAACAAGGACACCACCATCTTGTGCGATAATTGGAAAAACATGACCTGGTGACACAATGTCTTTTTTACTCACATTTTTTTTTGATGCAATCTTAATTGTTCTGGCCCTATCTTTAGCCGAAATACCAGTTGTAATTCCTTTTTTTGCTTCAATTGAAACTGCAAACGCCGTTTGATTTCTAGATTGATTCACAGGTGACATTAAAGACAAATTCAATCTTTTAGCTTGAATACTATCCAGTGCTAAACAGATTAAGCCTCTTCCATGTTTAGCCATAAAATTAATGTTACGAGCATTAGTATCTGAACTTGACATAACCAAGTCACCTTCATTTTCTCTTTTTTCATCATCGACTAAAATGTACATACCACCTCTTTTTGCAACGTTTATTATTGTCTCTATTGATGAATAATTATTTTTTTTCATAAAAATAATTCCTAACGTATTTTGAGAGAATATCTATCTCAACATTAACTAAATTTCCTTTTTTAAGAGATGATAAATTTGTCAATTTATATGTGTGGGGAATAATCCAGATCTGAAAACCTTTGCTTGTTACCTTTGAAATTGTTAGAGAAATACCATTTATACTAATTGAAGCTTTTTCTATAATATTTTTTCTCTCTTTTTTACTAATTTGAAAATCAAGTAAATAGGATTTATCAATTCTTTTTATACTTAATATTTTTCCAATAGTATCAACGTGACCCTGACAAATATGACCCGAAATTTTTTGACCGTATTTTAATGGAAGTTCTAGATTAATCATATCTTTTAATTTAATATAATTAAATTTAGAACGGCTAATTGTTTCGTCTGAAAGATAGAACTCCATGATCTTATTTTTGATTGATATGAGAGTAAGGCAAACGCCATCACAAGATACAGAAACACCAATATCCCTCTTACTTAATTTAAGATCTGATTTTATAAATATATTAATACCTTTAGGTCTTTTAAGTATCTTGGTTACTGAACCTTTGTTGAATATAATTCCATTAAACATATTAATTTGTATAAATTGTTATTTTGTCGGTGGCTAATTTAAAACTTGTTTTATATTTATTATATTTTGAATTTAAGATATCAAAAGATGTAAAACATACATGTTTATTTTTTTTTAATAAATTTTTTGAACTTTGAAATATATAAAATTCATTAAACATCTTTTTTTGAAGAAAACTTTTTGTTAATTTATCACCCCCTTCTACTAAAAGATTTTTGATACCTAAAATATATAATTTTTTAATAATCTTTTTTAAATCAAAATTTTTATGTTTGTTAGTAGGCTGATTTATTAAAAAAGCACCTTTTTTTACTAAGAAATTTTTTTTATTTTCATTATCTGAATTATGAAATATAATAGTATTTTTACTTTTGATCGACTTAATAATATAACTTTTTAAATCAACTCTCAAATTTTTATCTAAAATAATTCTTTTTGGAGAAAATTTTATATATCCATCCAGCCTACAATCAAGTTTTGGATTATCTATATTCAAAGTTTTGCTAGTTATCAGTATGCCATCATTTTTTAATCTTAGATAATGAGTTAATTTATCCGAAGTGTTGTTAGTAATTTTTTTTGATATATCGCTATAAATAATTTTATTTTTTGATAAAGCGATTTTTCCAGTTATGAAAGGCAATCTTTTTTTTCTATTTATGTAATATGATTTATACAAATTTAGTGCTTCTTTTTTTAAAAGTCCTTTTTTAACTTTAATGTTATTCTTTTTTAAAATCGAATAACTTTTTCCTTTCACTTTTACATCAATGTCATCAATAGAATAATAAACTTCGCTAAATTTATTTTTAACTATATTTCTCGTACAAGGAGGAGTTTTACCATAATGATTGCATGGTTCTAATGTAATATACATTTTAGAGCCATTTGGGTTCTCAAAACAATTTGAAATTGCATTATACTCAGCATGTGGTCTGCCACCGTACCCAGTTTGACCTATGGAAATAATCTTATCTTTTTTTACAATTACACACCCAACAGATGGATTATCACCAGTTAGACCTTTTCTAGCCCTTGCTAAATCTAAAGCAAGTTTCATAAATTTCTTATCTTTTTGTGTAAAATTATCTTTTTTTGTAGACATCTATCTTGTCCACAAATTGTATAAAATCTTTTTCTTCTCTAAAATTTCTATAAACAGATGCAAATCTAACATATGCAACAGGGTCAAGATCTTTCAGACCTTCCATAACCATAGTTCCAATTATATTACTAGAAATTTCATTTTGGCCCAACTCCTCCAAAGATCTTGAAATTTTACTGATAAACTTTTCAATAGTTTCAGTGTCTAGCGGTCTTTTCTTAAGCGCTATATAAATTGATTTTGATAATTTATCCCTGTCGAATGAAGATTTTCGTCCGTTTTTTTTTACCACCATTACTTCACGATGTTGAATTCTCTCAAATGTTGTAAATCTAGTACCACACTCACATAATCTTCTTCTTCGAATAGCTGTTCCATCTTCAGTTGGGCGAGAGTCTACTACAGAAGTCTCACCTTTCTTTTCGCAAGGACAGATCATCTATTGAGATTTTTGTAAATTGGGAAATGAGAACACAAATCTATAACTTCGTTTCTAACTTCTTCCTCAATTTTACTATTATCCTCAGGATTTTTAGATAAACCTTCTATTACTTTTGTGATTAAATTACCAACTTTCTCAAATTCTTTTAAACCAAATCCTCTTGTTGTCGCTGCTTGAGACCCAAGCCTAATACCAGATGTGATCATAGGTTTTTCAGTATCAAAAGGTATTCCGTTTTTATTACAAGTAATATTTGCCCTACACAGACTTTCAGATGCTACATTTCCTTTCACATTGAAGGGTCTTAGATCAACTAACATTAAATGGGTATCTGTACCACCAGAGTAAATCTTAAATCCATTATTTTTTAAAGTTTCAGCTAACATTTTAGCATTAGCTAAAACGTTTTTTATGTAAACTTGAAATTCTGGTTTAAGCGCTTCGAAAAACCCTGCAGCTTTTGCTGCAATTATGTGCATTAATGGTCCCCCTTGGTATCCAGGGAAAACTGCTGTATCAAATTTTTTTCCAAGATCAAGATCATTTGATAAAATTATACCACCTCTTGCACTTCTAAAAACTTTGTGAGTTGTTGAAGTAACCACATGAGCATAATCACATGGGTTTGGATAACCTTTTCCGGCAACAAGACCAGAAAAATGGGCCATGTCAACCATCAAGTATGCACCTACCTTATCTGCTATTTCACGAAATCTTTTAAAATCAATTACTCTTGAGTATGCACTTCCACCAGCAATAATTAATTTTGGTTTGTGTTCTAAAGCTAATTTCTCTACATTTTCATAATCAATTAGCTCTGATTTTTTATCCACATCATAACTAATCGCATTAAACCACTTTCCAGACATTGAAATTTTTAAGCCGTGAGTAATATGACCTCCAGAATTTAGGCTCATGCCCATAAATGTATCATTAGGTTTAAGGAGAGCTAAAAATACTGCTCCATTTGCTTGTGCACCAGAATGTGGTTGTACATTTGCATACTTACAATTAAAAAGTTTTTTAATTCTCTCTAAAGCTAATTGCTCGGCTACATCTACATGTTCACATCCATTATAATATCTTTTACCTGGGTATCCCTCTGCATATTTGTTTGTAAGGACTGAACCTTGTGCTTCAAGCACTGCCTGAGAAACAATATTTTCAGATGCTATAAGTTCAATATGATTTTGTTGTCTGACTAACTCATCGTTAATAGCTTTAAATAAATCAGGATCTGACTGGGATAAGCTTTTTTCAAAAAAATCTTTATAATCTGAATTTATATACTTAGTTTCACTTGACATAATAACCTAAATTTTTTTAACTCTTTTTTTGTGTCTTCCACCTTCAAAATTTGTATTAAAAAATACAGTAATACATTTAAATGCTGTATCTTTTTTTGTCAATCTAGAACCTAATGTAATAATATTTGCATTATTATGTAATCTAGATAATTTCGTGTTTTTTACTGAATAACCTAAAGCTGCTCTTATTTTCTTGTGTTTATTAGCCGCCATTGACATTCCCATACCCGATCCGCAGACTAATATACCCATATTTTCCTTTTTTTTACTAACTTTCTTACAAAGATTATGTGCATAATCTGGATAATTTACCGAATTCTTTGAATTGTGAGTCCCTAAATCGTCAAATATAAATTTTTTAGAAAATTTTTTTTTAATCTGTTCCTTTAGTTGATATCCAGCATGATCTGATGAAATAAATACTTTTTTCAATTTAATTAAATTTGTAATCTAATACGCAAGCAACTAAATGGATTCTATCTTCTTCTCCACCGTTAAAAGCGTTATGATATTTAGTATTATTAGTTATCCAAACAGAACCATCAGCTGGCATATGTTTTGCAACATTGTCTATAACCATTATTGAACCTGGGTTTGTTATAATTGGAATATGAAGTCTTGGTTCTGGATCTCTATGCCAACTCAATGTTGATCTTGGTTCTTTTAATAAAACTCTTACTCTTCCGAGTTTGTATTTGGATGAAAGAACATCGAAGACCTCTTTAAAATAAGTGTTTTTATAATCATGGATAAATTCAGAATAAGCTGCTTCATCTATTGTTTCATCTCTTCTTACTTCTTTTCCACTAGAGTCTGGTTTTGTCCAAAACACACCTCTAGCTTTATTACCCTTTATAGACCCTGGATCTCCTGGAATTTGAGTCAAAGAAATTGCTCCAAAATTTGATACTCCGGTGACACCCGTAAAGCCCTTTATTGATAAAACTTGTTTATAGGCTTCTTTAAGTTTGTTGATGTCAAACTTTAGATCTTGTTTCTGAAAGTCATTAAAATTTAAATTCATTGTAGCTAATTGTCTCTTAATGTTGTTTATTATCTTTTTTAAGCTATATTTGTATATATCATTTGTCGCACATTATTAATATAATAAAATATGATTACCGGTAGTTTTCCTAATTTAAGACTGAGAAGAAGTCGTAAAAAAAGTTGGTCTAGAAGATTAATAGCTGAAAATAACTTAACCCCAAGTGATTTTATACTTCCGGTATTTCTCACAGATGGAAAAAATAAAAAGCAAGGCGTTAATTCTATGCCAGGCGTGTATCGTTATTCATTAGATAAATTAAGTTCAATAGTTGATAGAGCACTTAAATTAAAACTGCCTATGATTGCTCTATTTCCATATACTAATAAAAAAAATAAAGATAAATTTGGAACTGAAGCATTAAACGAAAACAATTTAGTTTGTAAGGCTTTACAGTTAATCAAAAAAAAATATCGAAATGAGATCGGGATTATGTGTGATGTTGCATTGGATCCATATACCTCACATGGACAAGATGGATTAGTGAATAATAGTTATGTCCTAAATGATGAAACAGTAGAAATTTTAATAAAACAATCTTTGTTACAAGCTGAAATGGGATGTGACGTCATAGCACCATCTGATATGATGGATGGAAGAATAGGTAAAATTAGAAGATCATTAGATAAAAATGGTTTTAAAATGACACAAATTTTATCTTATGCAATTAAATATGCCTCAAGTTTCTATGGTCCATTTAGAGATGCAGTTGGCTCTAAAAATATCTTAAAGGGTAATAAAAAGAATTATCAAATGGATTTTAGGAATAGCGATGAAGCTTTAAGGGAAGTTGCCTTAGATATTAAAGAAGGCGCTGATATGGTAATGGTTAAACCAGGTATGCCATATTTAGATATTATAAAATCTGTAAAAGAAAAATTTAAAATACCAGTATTTGCCTATCAAGTATCCGGTGAGTACACTTTATTATCGAATGCTATTAATAAAGGTTTTGTAAATAAGAATGCTATCTTAGAAAGTCTTATTTCATTTAAACGATCGGGTGCTAATGCAATTGTTAGTTATTATGCAGATAGGATCGATAAAATATTAGATTGACTATTTGAATGTGTTTAAAAACCTCAATCTGTTTAATGGATAATTGATATTATTAGGTTTCAATATACTTTTTTCTAAATAATCACCAACTAGCCTTAATCCATCAATTAAAATTTCCTCATTTAAAAAATCCTGATTGTTATCTATTAAGAAATTTGGAACAATTTTATTTTCTTTTGTAGATTTAACAAAATACTTAACTTCATTATTTATAAGTTCTTTTTTAACTAAATTCTTTAACTCAAGATCATAACCAATAACTTTAAAAAATTCTAACTCCCAAAAAATATAATTCTTTATCCAATTTTCTTTTTCTAAAAAAGTATAAAAATTTTTGATTAAACTGTAAATCTTTAAATTTTTTTGAGACTCAGCAGTTAAAATTTTGATTAATTGAAAAGCGGAAAAAATACACAGTAGTTTTCTATAATTATCAAAAAAAACAGGGGTGTGAGCCTTAAGTATTTCAATTTTAAAATTACCAATCTTATTTTCTGTTTTTGAGGAATAATTTACATACAATTGATTTCCTAACTGAAGATAATTCTTAATTTTCCTCGAGGTTCCTCCAAAAATAATCCCAGACACTTTTCCATAATTTTTAGTAAAAATTTCAACAATTAACGAATTTTCGCTATATTTATTTTTTGAAATTAAAAAACCTTCATCATCCCAAGTCATAATTAAACAATATTCTTTAAACAAAGTATTGCTGCATTTTGTTCAGCATCTTTTTTTGATCTGCCTTCAGATATAAATAATTTTGTATTAAATAATTTTACACCGACCTTAAATAGAGGCTTGTGTCTTGGACCAGTATTGGATATTAGCTTATAAGTTGGTAATTTTTTATATTTTTTAAGAGATAATTCTTGTAATTTTGTTTTTGCGTCGATTTCTGTTATCACACTTCTTTCTAAATGTTTTTTCCATAAATTAAGAATAGTTTTTTCTACAATTGTAAAACCTCTATCTAAATAGATGGCACCTATTAGGGCTTCACAACTGTCAGCAACAACTTTATCCTCAATAATTGTTTTCTTATTTCTAGGTCGAAAAATTAATATATATTTTTCTAATTCAATTTCATTTGCAATTTGTAAACAGGTTTTTCTATTAACAAGTGATGCAAATTTTTTATCTAAAATGCCCTCCTTCTCAGTTGGGTAAATTTCTAAAAGTTTTTTAGCAATAACCAGTCCTAAAACTCTGTCACCCAAAAATTCAATTTTTTCGTTATTATCCTGATTATCAAAACTTTTATGTGTCAGTGATTTTACTAAGAGATTTTTATCTTTAAAATTTACACCTAATTTCTTTTCAAGACTTGTATAGAGTGTTTTCATTATCTGATCTTTTTAAAAAATCTATCAAATCTAATTGACTGATTCCATTTCCAAAAATAAAAAATACTTCCAAAAGATCTGTCCGAGGAGAAGAAAATAAATTGTGCCTTGCCAACTAGATTATCTTTGTGAACGTAGCCTACACTTGATAAATATCTGCTATCTTTTGAGCAGTCTCTATTATCTCCTAAAAAGAAGTAATTATCTTTAGGCACAATAAAAATATCAGAATTTTGAAAAGATCCATTCTTAAAATAAACTGTTTTATAATCATAGCCATTAGGCAATTTTTCTTTAAAAGAAAAAACATCAACTATTTTTTTTCCACAATAAATTTTATCATTATCTAATATTTTATTTTTAAAAATTATATTGTTGTTTATGTATAATTCAGAGTTTATAAACTGAATTTTGTCTCCTGGAAGACCAATTAATCTTTTTATATAATCAGTTCTGTTATCTGCCGGTGTTTTAAAAACAACTACATCACCCCTTTTCGGTTCATTAAAAAAAATCCTACCTTTGAAGATTGGTGGACTAAATGGAAAAGAATGTTTACTGTAACCAAAAGAATATTTACTAACAAACAATCTATCTCCAACTAAAAGGTTAGGCTCCATTGACGAAGAGGGTATATAAAATGGTTGAATAATTATAGATCTTATAAAAATAGCTATTATTAGTGCATAAAACAATGTTTTGGTGTTTTCAATTAGAAAATTTTTATTAAACATTATTGTTTTTGAATAATTGTAAGTGCTATTGAATAGTCTTTTTCATCAGAAATTGAAAGGAACAAATCGTACTTTTTAACTTTAAATTTTTTATAAATAAGATTACCAATTTTTTTTGTTTTACGAAAATAAGGCTTACCGAATTTATCATTCAGAACCTCAATATCTTTAAAGTTAAGATTATCTCTAATTCCAGTACCTAAAGATTTAGAAAAAGATTCTTTTGCTGCAAATCTTTTTGCAAAAAAAGCTATTTTCATATTTTTTTTTTTTGAAAAATTTATTTCATTTTTACTAAAAGTTCGAAGAATAAAGTTGCTTTTTCTTGTTAAGATCTTAAATCTGTTATTCTTAACTATATCTACGCCTACACCTAAAATTTTCATGTTACTTAATAATAGTTTTAAATTTTTTAACTACATTCTTGAAACCCATAAAAATTGACTCCCCTATTATAAAGTGTCCAATATTAAACTCTTCTATCTCTTTTATACTAGTTAAAATTTTTGTTGTTTTGTAGTCAAGACCATGCCCAGCGTGTACTTCTATTCCCAAATCATTCGCAAGATAAGAGCATTTTTTAATTCTCTTTAATTCATTCGAAAAATTTTTTCGTTTTTTTACTAAATTAGATAATTTACCAGTGTGTATTTCAACACAATCAGCGCTAATTGCTTTTGATATTTTAATATCTTTCAAGGAAGGATTAACAAAAAGACTAGTTCTAATATCTAATCGTTTAAATTTTTGAATTATATTTTGTATTGTGCTTTTATTTTTAATCAAATCTAAACCACCTTCGGTAGTTATTTCTTTTCTTTTTTCAGGAACAATACAAATAAAATTAGGTTTTATTTTCATTGCGTTTTTAACAATATCTGAATTAGTAGAAATTTCTAAATTTACCAGTAATCCTTTTATAGAACATATTCTTTTCGCATCAGCATCATTAATATGTCTTCTATCTTCTCTTAAATGAATTGTAATTGAATCTGCCCCAACTTTTTTAGCAAATTTGGCCGCATAAACTGGATCTGGATGATTTTCACCTCTAGCATTTCTTAAAGTTGCTACATGATCGATATTTACCCCTAAACGTTTCATTTTGTAAATCTACTCCCTGGAGTTGTTATAGGAATAAGTTTTAAACTATTTGGTATTTGTTTTTTATTAAAAACTGGCACATGTATTTTAAGATGAGAAATAATTTTACTTTTTATTTTTAGATTTCTTTTATTTGACCTGTCAATTATAGAGGCAAATCCTATTAATTTTGCTTTAGCTTTTTTTATTAATTTGACACATTCGATACTAGACTTTCCTGTAGTAATAACATCTTCAATTATTAAAACCTTTGACCCTTTTCTTATCTTAAATCCTCTTCTTAGTGTAAATTTACCCCTTACTCTTTCACAAAAAATAGTTTCTTTTTTTAAAATTCTACCTATTTCATAGCCAATTATTATACCTCCCATTGCTGGAGATAGAATAAGATCGAATTTACTAAAATTTTTTTTAATCTTGCTTGCCAGAGATTTGCATATTTTTTCGGCTAAATGAGGATAACTTAAAAGTTTTGCACATTGAATGTATTTTGAAGAATGGAGACCAGATGATAATACAAAATGTCCTTCTAAAAGCGCATCAGTTTTTCTTAAAATATTTAAGGATTTTTTGTGTGAAAGCATTTCTTTTATCTTCGTGTCTGATTATCTTAAATTTTATACCTTTTTGTTTAAGCTCTGCAATAAAATTAGTAAAATTTTTAAGATCTCTAATTATAAGTTGAAACTTGAAATTAATATAATTTGGGTTTTTCCCAGCCATTTCAAGATTTGATATGTTTAATTTATGTTGTCCTATAAGTGAACTAACATTACCTAATTGACCAGGTTTATCAGGCAAAGAAATCCATAGAGTCGTATTGTATTTTTTTACTCTTTCCTGTTTTTTTTCTCCTTTATCATGCCAATACTTTCTAATAGCAGATCTAGCTTTACCTGTTTTAGTAATTGGTATCCAATGAAGTGATGGTGAATTATTTTTGGATGTTGTAATTTTCACAGTATCTCCATTTCTTAAAATACTTTGTAATTCTCCTTTGTTACCGTTAATCTCACAACCAACAGCCGTATCACCTATTTTTGTATGTACAGCATATGCAAAATCAATTGGAGTTGCGTTTTTTGGCAATTTTATTACAGATCCTTTAGGTGTAAAACAAAATACATTTTCTTGGAACATTTGCATCTTAGTATATTCGTACGAATGCTCTGGATTTTCATTTTTTTCTATGATTTCAACTAAGTCTTTTAACCAATCATATTCTTTCCAAGTTAAAGAGTTAAATTTTTCAGAAGATTTATATTGCCAATGTGATGCAATCCCACGCTCAGCAAAATCATGCATCTTTTTGGTTCTTATTTGTATTTCGATTGGTTTTTTATAAGAGCCAATTACTGCAGTGTGTATTGACTTATATCCATTAATTTTTGGTGATGATATATAATCTTTAAATTTTCCTGGAATACAATTCCATTCCTTATGGACAATTCCCAAAGTTTTATAACAATCATCTACATTATCTAGAATAATTCTAAATCCGATTATATCTGTAATTTGCTCTAATGAGACTCTTTTCTTTTGAAGTTTTCTCCAAATTGAAAAAGGGGTTTTTTCTCTACCAAAAATTTTTGACTGAATATTGTCCTGAGATAATAATGTATTTATTTCATTCGATAACGTTTCAAAAATATCTTTTTTATCTAATTTTATTTCGTCTAATCGTTTTTGAATTAATGACCTTGCATCATTATTTAAAATTTCAAAAGATAAATCTTCTAATTCATCTCTAATTCTATGCATACCCATTCTGTCAGCCAGAGGTGCATATATCTCCATTGTTTCCTGAGCTATTCTTTGTCTTTTATCTTTTTTTTTAATTGCTTTGATGGTCCTCATATTATGTAGCCGATCTGCAATTTTAACTAACAAAACTCTTATATCTTTTGACGTAGCTAAAATTAACTTTCTAAAGTTTTCCGCTTTTGAGTTTGGTGATGCAGTATTTTCAAATACAGAAATTTTTGTTACTCCATCAACTAAATCAGCCACCTCAATTCCAAATTCTCCTTTGATCGTCTCATAGGTTGCATACGTATCCTCGATAGTATCGTGTAATAAACCAGTTGTTATTGTTGCACTGTCTAACTTTAAATCTGTTAAAATATTTGCTACTTCAATTGGATGAACCGAATATGGGTCTCCTGAGGCTCTTTTTTGGTTTTCGTGCGCCTTAACTGCAAAATCGTAAGCTTTATTTAATCTTTCTGGATTTAAAAATTTATTATAATTTTTGACTTTATTTATAAGTTCTTGAGAATTTAACATCCTTAATTATATCATTAATTTAGACAAGTTTAATAGATCTAATGTCACTATTTGATAAAGAAAAAATGAGATCTTTTATATATCGTTTGGAATTAGGGTATCTCCAATTTTTTTCTATCTCAAATAATGGTATTAATACAAAGTTTCTAAGGTGCATTCTAGGATGGGGAACATTTATGCCATTAACAGTAATTTTTTGATTATAATCAATAATATCAATATCACATGTACGTGGTGAATTTTTAGGAGCCTTTTTTCTTCCTAAAGATGTTTCTATCTGCTTACAAATTTTCAATAATTCTAATATTTTAAGATCTGATGAAACTTTTAAGATAATATTATAATATTTTGGATTATTTGGATTTGGCCAAGATAAAGTTTCGTAGTAATTAGAAGATTTAATTATATTTATACCTTTGAAATATAATCTGAATTTAGTTTTTTCTATATTTTTTTTTCTGTTGCCACGATTAGAACCAATACTCAAATAAATAATATTAGCTTGTTTTTCTGACATATCTTGCCTTATCACGATTCCAATCTCTTCTTTTAATCGCAGCTCTTTTATCAAATTGTTTTTTTCCTTTAGCGACAGCTAACTCAATTTTGGCTTTGCCTTTCTTAAAATACATTTTTGTTGGAATTATTGTGAACCCTTCTCTTTGCATTTTACCTATAAGTTTATTTATTTCTCTTTTATTTAGTAAAAGTTTTCTTTCATCCAGAGGTTTGTGATTTATGTAACTTGCTTCTTTGTAAGATGCTATATGAGAATTAATTAAAACAATTTCTCCATTTTTTTCAACAGCGTAAGAATCTGCTATATTAACTTTTCCTTGCCTTAAAGATTTGATCTCCGAACCTTTTAAAACAATTCCAGCCTCTAAGAGACCTTCAAAAAAATAATTAAAACTGGCTTTTCTATTTAAACAGATTATTTTTAAACCTTGATTGGTTTTTTTTTTCATTAAATCAAGTTAGATGAATGGAGAGCTCTTTCTACAATATCTTTTGTTTTTTCTGTAACTTTAACTAATGGAAGTCTCACATCATCATTGCAAAGATTTAATAATTTTGCTGCATATTTAACTGGACTTGGGTTGCTCTCAACAAACATTGCACTATGTAAAGGCTGTAATATTTCATCTAATTTTGCAGTTTCTTGAATTGATTTGTCATCATCTTTTACAGAATTTTCTTGAAATTCAGAACATAATTTAGGTGCTATATTAGCTGTAACACTTATAGCTCCAACACCTCCCCTTTTATTAAAGTCCATTGCATTGTCGTCATTTCCAGTTAATTGAATAAATTCTTTTCCCATTTTCTCTAATGTTTGATTTACTCTGTTCAAATCTCCAGTAGCATCTTTTACACCAACGATATTTTTTAATTCAAACAATCTTGCCATTGTATCTACAGACATATCAATTACGGATCTTCCTGGAATATTATAAATCAGGATTGGTATCCCACAATTATCATTTATAGCCTTGTAGTGTTGATACAGACCTTCTTGCGTTGGTTTATTGTAATATGGAGTAACTACAAGAGCTCCATTTGCACCTATTTTTTCAGCATGTTTTGTTAAAGAAATTGCCTCCTCTGTGGAGTTAGATCCAGTTCCTGCAATAACAGGTAATTTACCATTACTTTCTTTAACGCATAGTTCAATTACTTTTTGATGCTCGTCATGACTTAAAGTTGGAGACTCCCCCGTTGTACCAGCGGGCACCAGACCATTTGTGCCATTTTCAATGTGAAAATGTATTAACTTGATGTAATTTTCTTCATCAAGTAGATTGTTTTTAAATGGAGTGACTAAAGCAACATTTGAACCTTTAAACATAAATACTTATAACATAGTTTAAAGATTCATATAGTAAAAGAATATGTTTAAAAAATTCTTATTAATTATTGGTTTGTTCACAATTTTTAATCACTCTTTTGAAACTTTTGCTGAAATAATCCCACTGAAAAAGCCTATCCAAAGTATAAAAGAAAAAGAACAGAAACTACTAATAGATGTTTTAAAACCGTTACAAAAACCGTTAACTAAAAAAGTCATCAAAAACGAGAAAAAACAACCCAATTACAAAAAGGTCACAAAGAAAAACAGCAATATAGGGATAATTTTACCTAAAAAAAAACCTTTGATAGCAGGAGCAAAAAAAAAGGATCCTGTTAAAAAATCAAAATATTATAGTAAAAAAGATTTTGCATTAGCAAAAAAAGCTCTAAGCGAAATGAAACAAGCAAAGTGGACTTCTGCTTTAAAAACTTCAAAAAAAGCTAGGGATAAATCAATTTACAATTTCGTACAATGGAGACACCTCTTAACAAAGGGAAATAAAGCCTCATATTATGAATACAAAGCATTTATTAATGCAAATGAGGATTACCCAAGAATAGGTAGAATTAAATATTTAGCAGAACATAAGCTTTCGACAGATACTGTGTCGCCAAAAAAAATTATTAATTGGTTTGAAATTAGCGAACCGTTAAGTGGTTTTGGAAAAATGATATTGGGTGAAAGCTATATTTTATTGGGCAATAAGCAAAAGGGAATATCTTTGGTTAAAGAAGGATGGGTAACAGCTGAACTTAATAGATCTGAACTTAAATTTTATAGGAAAAAATTTAAGAAATATCTAAATTCTGATGATTATGTCAAAAGAGCAGATTACCTTGCCTGGAATAATAAATATTGGGATTTAAAGAGACTTTTAAGATATTTACCAAAAGATTATCAGCTTTTATACACAGCAAGGCAACTTTTGATGAGTAAGTCATATGGCGTAGATAATGCTATTGCAAAAGTACCCACTAAATTTAGAAATGATGCAGGTTTAAATTACGACAGGTTAAAATGGAGACGGAAAAGAGGTAGAGTTGATAGTTCTTTGGAAATTTTATTAAAGATTAATAATACAAAAGATTATCTTGTTCGACCCGATAAATGGTGGATCGAAAGAGAAATAATTTCAAGATCTCTTATTTATAAAAAAAAATTTGAATTAGCTTATAAAATATCAAGTAATCACGCGTTAACTGAAGGACCTGAATATGCAGCAGCTGAATGGATGAGTGGATGGATAGCACTAAGTTTTTTAAATGACCCTTTGCTAGCAAAAGACCATTTTGTAAATTTTTATAATAATGTGGGCTATCCTATAAGCGTTTCCCGAGGTGCTTATTGGCTTGGAAAGACTTACCAAAAACTCGGAGAAAAAAACTTAGCTATTGAATGGCTTCAAAAAGCTTCAGTATTTTTGACTACTTATTACGGTCAATTAGCTTTTATGGAGTTAAATCCTGATAAAACTTTTGAACTTCCAAAAGATTTAGAAGTATCAAAAGATTATAAAGATTATTTTTTTAAAAAGGATTTAGTAAAAACAATCTATCTTCTCGATGAACTCAACTATGACAAATACACTAAACATATTCTTCGACATCTAGCTAATGATAATATTGAGAATGGAAGTGAAATATTAGCTGCACAACTAGCAACTAGTATTGATAGGTTTGATTTTGCAATTCAAATTGCAAAAATTGCTTCATATGAAAAAAGATTTCATAATAAATTTAATTATCCAATTATAAGTACACCAAAATATATCAATGGAAGAAAAATTCCAGAAACTGCTTTTATTTTATCAATAATCAGACAAGAAAGTGAATTTGATTTAAGTGCTAATAGTCATGCAGGCGCAAAAGGTTTGATGCAATTAATGCCGTACACTGCAAAAGTAGTCGCCAAACAAGCAAAGCTTCCCTATTCAAAATCAAGATTAACTAAGGATGCGGAATATAATATAAACCTTGGATCACATTATATTGCTGGTTTAATTCTTGATTATGACGGAGCATATCCTTTTGCTGTTGCTGCGTACAATGCTGGGCCTAAAAGAGTTAAATATTGGAAAAAAATAAACAAAAATCCTCAGAAAAAGCAAATTGATTATATTAACTGGATTGAATTAATAAAATTTAAAGAGACTAGAAATTATGTCCAAAGAGTATTAGAAAATTATAATGTATATAGATATATATTAGAGCAAAAACCTATAAAAATGAAAAATTTTTTTAAAGATGATCCACTATATTAGTCGTGGCGGAAAGGGAGGGATTCGAACCCTCGGTACAAGTTTCCTCGCACGGTCATTTAGCAAACGACTGGTTTAAGCCACTCACCCACCTTTCCTTTTATAAATGTGTAACTTGAAATCATTGAATATTCAATATTAATCAAGTATTTATAGCACAATGAAAAATAAATATTCTATAATTTCTCTAATAAAAAATTCTTTTACCTATCATGAAAATTGGCAAAAAGCTTGGGGTGATCCTGAACCAAAAAAGGAATATGATATTGTCATAATTGGAGGTGGTGGCCATGGTTTAGCAACTGCATATTATCTTGCTAAAAAACACAATGTGAAAAATATTGCAGTTTTAGAAAAAGGTTGGATTGGTGGAGGAAACACTGGGAGAAACACTACAATAATTAGATCAAACTATTTGTGGGATGCAAGCGCAGGTTTGTATGATCATGCTCTAAAAATTTGGGAAAAACTTTCTCAAGAATTAAATTACAATGTAATGTTTAGTCAACGGGGTGTAATGAATCTAGCTCATAATTTACAAGATGTTAGAGATCTTAAAAGAAGGACTCATGCTAACAGATTGAATGGTATTGATTCAGTTTATCTTAATACACAACAGGTAAAAAAATTTTGTCCAATTATAAACACATCTCCAGATATTAGATATCCAGTTTTAGGCGGAACTCTCCAGCGGAGAGCTGGTACTGCACGTCATGATGCCGTAGCTTGGGGTTATGCAAGAGGTGCTGATGAAATGGGTGTTGATATAATTCAAAATTGTGAAGTTAAAGGAATTAAAAGAAGTGGTGATAGTGTTGATGGAGTTGAAACAACAAAAGGTTTTATCAAAACAAAAAAAATTGGTGTTGTTGCTGCTGGCCATTCAAGTGTAATAGCAAACATGGCAGGTTTAAAGTTACCATTAGAAAGTAAACCACTTCAAGCTCTAGTTTCTGAGCCAGTAAAACCCATAATTGATACGGTAGTGATGTCTAATGCCGTACATGCATATGTAAGTCAGTCTGATAAAGGAGAGCTGGTGATTGGAGCAGGCACAGACGATTACGTTTCTTATTCTCAAAAAGGCAGTCATGAAATTGTAGAGGGAACTTTAAATGCTATTTTAGAATTATATCCAATATTTAGCCGAATGAGAATGTTAAGACAATGGGGTGGTATTGTTGATATATGCCCTGACGCGAGTCCAATTATTAGTAAGACGCCAATCAAAGGTTTATACTTTAACTGTGGTTGGGGAACTGGAGGATTTAAAGCAACACCAGGTTCAGGAGATCTATTCGCTCATACAATAGCAAATGACGAACCTCATAAATTAAATGCTGCATTTAATCTTAATAGATTTATAAGTGGAGATCTTGTTGATGAACATGGTGCAGCTGCTGTAGCACATTAATGTTTGTAATTAATTGTCCTTATTGTGGTCAAAGAGAGCAAAGTGAGTTTAAAGCTGGAGGGGAGGCTCATATAGTTAGACCAAAACAACCAACTGAATTAAGTGATGATCAGTGGGCTGAATATCTATTTATGAGAAAAAATATAAAGGGTATTCAGTTTGAAAGATGGGTTCATAGTCATGGATGTAGAAAATGGTTTAATATGGTGAGAGATACATCTAATGATGAAATTAAAGCAATTTATAAAATGGGTGAAAAGCCTCCAGTAAAATAATAAATGACAAATAATTTAAGAGTTAAATCAAGTAAGTTTATAGATGAAACATATAAAATTTCGTTTAAGTTTAATAATAAAAATTATTATGGTTATAAGGGAGATACATTAGCATCTGCACTTTTAGCTAATGGTATTCATTTAATTGGAAGAAGTTTTAAATACCATAGACCAAGAGGAATAATGACTGCAGGTTCAGAAGAGCCTAATGCTATTGTTCAAATTCATAAAAACACATCTCGAACCGAACCAAATGTTAGAGCAACAGAAATAGAAATTTATGAAGGACTTGAGGCTTCAAGTCAAAATTGTTGGCCAAGTGTAAACTTTGATATTGGAGGTATAAATAATTTTTTAAGTCCTGTGCTTCCAGCGGGTTTTTATTATAAAACTTTCATGTGGCCAGCAAGTTTTTGGAAAAAATATGAGTATTTTATAAGAAAGTCTGCGGGTTTAGGTAAATCACCTACGGAGCCTGATCCTGATATATATGAGCATAAATATATCCATTGTGATGTTCTAATTATTGGTGCTGGTATCTCAGGTATAATTGCAGCAAAAACTTCTGCAAAAAATGGTTTTAAAACACTATTGTTAGATGAAAAACCTTATCTTGGTGGTTCTACAATTTATCAAAATTCAGAACACTTCAAGATTAACAATCAAATCTCGAGCTCATGGATAGAGAAAGAAATAAATGAAATAAAAAAAATTGATAATTTAGAAATAAAGACAAGAACAAGTGTTGCTGCTTTTCATAGCTACAATTTTTTATTGGCACGAGAAAATTTAACGGATCATTTACCTTTGCATCAAAGAGATGGAAAAGTTCGTCATAGACTACTGAAAATTAGAGCAAAAAAGGTTATAAGTGCAACGGGATCTTTAGAAAGACCTTTGGTATTTGACAATAATGACCGACCGGGAATTTTGCTATCATCCGCCATAGAAAAATACTCGAATTTGTTTGGTGTTGCATGTGGCCAAAAAAATGTTCTTTTTACTAATAACGATAGTGCATATGAAACAGCAATAAGTTTATTTCAAAAAGGAATCAATATTGAAGCTATTATCGATAATAGAGAAAATGTTGATTCAAAATTAGTCAAAGAAATAGAAAAAAATAATATAAAAATATATAAAGGTTACACAGTTGTTAATACATTTGGATACAAAAGGATTAATAAAATTTCAATAATGCAACTCTCTAAAGATGGTCAAAAAGTTGTGGGCTCTAAAATTTCTATTGATTGTGATTGCCTTGGCATGTCTGGAGGATGGACACCAGCAGTGCATCTTTTCACGCAATCTGGCGGAAAATTGAAATTCAGAGATGACGATCAAGTATTTATTCCGGATACATATCCTTCAGATCAAATAAGTATAGGTTCTTGTAATGGAGAATTTACATTAGATGAAATATTATCAAGCATTTCAAAAAAACTTAAAGATTTCTTAAATATTAAGAAAACTGAATATGAAAATCTTGAGATCCTATCTCATTTCAATAAAACTAAAAGAAATATATGGTTACTTCCGTCTGATAAGATAATTGGTAAGACAAAACCATTTGTTGATTATCAAAATGATGCTACAGCAAAAGATATCAAATTAGCTTTAAGAGAAGGATTCCGATCAATTGAACATGTAAAAAGATATACAACAACTGGAATGGGAACTGATCAAGGTAAACTTGGCAATATGCATGCGTTAGGAATTATCTCTGAAACTGCTGGCTCTAAAATGGGTGAGCTTGGTACAACAACATTTAGACCACCCTACACACCTCTTACTTTTGGTACAATTGTTGGAAGAAATGTGGGAGAGTATTTTGATGTTTCTAGAAAAACTCCAATTCATGATTGGCACGTTGAAAATAAAGCGAAATTTGAAAATGTGGGACAATGGAAAAGAGCTTGGTTTTATCCAAAAGAAAATGAGGGTATGCATGAAGCTGTACAAAGAGAAAGTAAGGCCGCAAGAGACAGTGCCGGTATATTAGATGCTTCAACATTAGGTAAAATTGATATTCAAGGTACAGATGCCTCAGAGTTTTTAAATAGAGTTTATACCAATGCATGGTCAAAGCTTGCTATTGGAAAATGTCGATATGGACTAATGCTTAATGAGGATGGCATGGTTTATGACGATGGTGTAACCACACGCTTAGATGAAAATCACTACATTATGACTACAACAACAGGTGGAGCTGCAACCGTTTTAAGTAAATTAGAAGATTACCTTCAAACAGAGTGGCCAGAGTTAGACGTATACCTTACTTCAGTGACAGATCATTATGCAACAATTAGTGTTTGTGGTCCTAACAGTAAAAAAATCATTTCAAAAGTAATTCCTAATCTAGATTTGTCCGATGAGAAATTTCCACATATGTCTTTTAAAAATACCAAAATTGACAAAGTCAAATGTAGAGTAATGAGAATAAGTTTTACTGGTGAACAAAGTTATGAAATTAACGTTCAGGCTAACTATGGAAAATCTGTATGGGACAAGTGTATGCAGGCAGGAAAAGAATTTAATATCACACCTTATGGGACTGAAACAATGCATTTACTCAGAGCTGAAAAAGGATTTATAATTGTAGGACAAGACACAGATGCAACTATGACACCAATTGATTTACAAATGGATTGGATAGTTAGTAAAAAGAAATATGACTTTATTGGTAAAAGATCTTTATATAGATCAGATACAATCAGAGATGATAGAAAACAATTAATTGGTTTGGTTACGGAAAACCCAAAAGAAGTTTTAGAAGAAGGCGCTCAAATAGTTTTGGACGCAAACAAATCTCCAGTTGAAATGTTGGGTCACGTAACTTCGAGTTACTATAGTCCAAATTTAGAAAAATCTATTGCTTTAGGGGTTGTTAAAGGTGGAAAAAATATGATGGGTCAAAAACTAATCATCCCTATGGAAAATAAACAAATCAACGTGACGGTTACGGATCCAGTGTTTTTAGACAAGGAGAATAAAAGATTGAATGCTTAATTATTCAAACCCAATTACAGAGGAAAAATCTTATTCAGGATTACAAATGAGAGAAGTTAAACCTATAATGAAACTAATACTAAGGGGAAAAAAAAGAGAATTTTTATCTGCAGTTGGTAAATCATTAAATTTGATATTGCCAGCCGAAGCAAATACTTTTACTAAAAGCGATAAATTAACTGCGCTTTGGCTAAGTCCTGATGAATGGATGGTTTTTTCAAATGAGGCTTCCCACATTGGTAGCAACGATTATCAAATAGAAAATTTACTTAATAAAAGTATTTGTAAAACAAATTTAGGAGCTGTCACAGATGTTACTGACCAATTTATTTTAATTAATCTTAAAGGTGACAAAATTTATGATTTATTTGAGACTGGATCACCATTTAATTTCAATGATTTTAGAAAAAAAAAGGCTTCTGTCACACAAACAATATTAGCAAAAATTGATGTAATTATACAAAATGAGAGTCAAAATGACGTGAATCTTTTTGTAAGACGCTCTTTTTCACAACATTTGTTTTCTTGGATGAATGATAGTGCGTCAAGATTATAGTCTCATTTTTTTTTAAATTTGTTAAGAATTAGAATGAAAAAATTAATCTATTTAGCAATCTTAGCTCTTTTACCCTTTAATTTAAATGCAGAATCAAACTTAGACAAGATTTTATCATCAGGTATCTTAAAAGTTGGAACAACTGGAGATTGGGATCCTATGACTATTAAAGATCCAGCAACTAATAAATATAAAGGATTTGATATCGATGTAATGAATGAACTAGCTAAGGACATGGGTGTTAAAATTGAATTTGTACCAGCTGAGTGGAAAACTATCGTTTCTGGAATAACTTCTGAGAGGTATGATATATCAACAAGTGTCACGAAAACTCCTAAAAGAGCTGAAGTAGCTGGATTTACAGATACCTACTATAAATATGGAACTGTACCACTTGTTCTAAAAAAGAATTTAAGTAAATTTTCAACCTGGGACTCTCTTAATAACTCTAGTGTAACTATTGCAACTACTCTTGGCACATCACAAGAAGAAAAAGCAAAAGAATTTTTTCCTAAATCGAAATTAAATTCTGTAGAAGCTCCTGCTAGAGATTTTCAAGAAGTATTAGCTGGAAGAGCAGATGGAAATATAACAAGTTCAACAGAAGCAAATAAGTTAGTTATTAAATATCCACAATTAGCTATCGTTCCTGACGGTGAAAAAAATCCTGCTTTTTTAGCTATGATGGTTCCTAAAGGTGATAATAAATGGAACAACTATGTTAATGACTGGATTAAAAAGAAGAAATCATCGGGCTTCTTTACTAAGTTGTTAGCTAAATATAATCTAAAAAGTTTATAATAAATTAGTATTTACTGATCAATACTTTATAAATTGAGGGGTGAGAAATTTATTTTTTTTACTTCTAATTATTCCTTTAACTTCATGTAATAAAGGTGAACTTAATTGGCTAATCTTATCACCAAACAATATTGAAGGTTTAACAAATTTAAAGTTTCTATTAAGTGGTTTAACCACCACAATTTTTATTTCTTTAGTTTCAATTATTATCTCAATCTTCGTTGGATTAATTGTAGCTATACCATCATTAGCTAAAAATAAATTTTTAACTTATATCAATATTGGCTATGTTGAGATTGTGAGGGCAATACCATTATTAGTATTAATATTATGGATCTATTATGGACTACCAATAATGACGGGTATTAGCTTTAGTCCATTTGTATCTGACATTATTGCACTATCTATAAGTGAAAGTGCGTTTCAAGCAGAAATTTTTAGAGCGGGCATAAACTCCATCAAGAAGTCCCAGTGGGAGGCTGGAAGTTCGTTGGGATTAAATTTTGTCAAAAAATTAAAGCTTGTTATTCTTCCTCAGGCTATCAAAAATATTTTACCTGCAATAGGAAATCAATTTGTCTATGTCTTAAAGATGTCTTCTTTAGTATCAATTATAGGCATTGGTGATTTGACAAGAAAAGCTAATGAACTCGTTGTTACAACCTATCGCCCTCTTGAAATATATACATTTTTAATTCTTGAGTATTTAGTTTTAATATTAATTGTTTCCTATCTAGTGAGAAAATTTGAAAAAAAATTGCAAAAGGATTAATTTTTTTTTCTATAATCCCAAGGCATTTCAAAAGTACCAGCCCATAAACCTAATTTGTCTTTTTTTGCTATATCTTCATGTGCAACATATTTTTTTGAGTATTTTCTATATGCAACAGCATAACCATATCGAACCATCCAAGCATTGATGTTAGTCTTGCCCTTAAAACATTCAGCGATAAATCTTTTATATCTATCTTTATTTTTCCATTTACAGCTCATAAATTGATTGTTAATTTTTTTTTTGAGCCTATTAGTAGAAATCTCACCGCAAAAATAATCTTTTTTAAATGAAAAGAAAGAGATTGTTAGCCAAATTTTTTGACATTTTTGATACCGTTCTGGGGCATCAATTCCAAAAAGACGAATTTTTTTTTTATTTATTAAAATTGTGTCACCATCAATGACCTTTGCAATACCTGTGATAATTTTTAACTCTTTAGCTTTAAGATTTTCTGGGCTAATTAAAAGAATGACTATATGTAAATTAATTAATAAAAAGACTCTTATTTTGTTTAAAAACATTATTTAAGAAATATCCAATAAACATCAAAACTGCAATTCCCATTAACCAATTTGTTGCAAATATAGTGTAAAAAATGTCCTCATAATCACCTCCTCTAATATTAATTACATACCATAAACAAAAAAAAGGAAGGGCTGTTAATCTTAAAACACTCATATAAAGACTATAAAGAGGTTTTTTGACTGCTTGAAATACTGCAGTAGTAATAAAGAACACTGGATAGATAGGACCAATCAATGCTGCAACTTTTAGGTAAATTGCACCATGTTTTACTGCCTCTGGATTATCCGTAAATAATGAAACTAAAAATTCTGCTCCGATAAAAATTATTATTCCTGCACAAATCATGAAAGATGAGCCAAATAGTAAAGCTTTTTTATATAATTCTCTAAGACGATCATAATTTTTTGCCCCAAAGTTTTGTCCACCAATAGATAAAACAGCTGTATTCAAGCCTATAACAGGTAGTAAAAAAACTTGTTCAATTCTTAGGGCAGCGCCATAACCGGCGGTTGCAAGATCTCCAAATTGTCCAATGAAATAAAGAATATTAAATAAACCCACACCAATTAATAACATACTAAACATAACAGGTATGGTTTGATATACTAACTCACCCAAAAGATTAAATTTAGGAATAAAGCATTCCAGTTTTAGGTATTGTTTTAACTCACAACAATATACCTTATGCGCCAAATAAAGCAGACCAGTAAATTGAGCAACAACCGTGGCTATTGCTAAACCTGCTATGCCAAAAGCAGGAATAAATCCATATCCAAAAATAAATAAAGGATTTAAAAAAATATTTAAAAAGAAAGTAAATATCAATACATTTCTGTAACTTTTAGTATCTCCTTGAGCATTTAAAGTCCCATTTAGGGAAATTTGTATTAAAACAATAATTGTTCCATAAAAAATAATATCTAGATATTCTCTTGATAAAATAATTCCATCTGGGTCAGATCCCATTAATGACAATAAGAAATCTGAAACGTTTAAACCAAAGAGAGTAACAAGAACAGATAAAAAAATTGCAAAAATTATCGATTGAGCAATAAATAATGAAGCTTTTTTTTTATTATTAGCTCCTAAATTATTACCTATTAATGTATTTGTACCAGCTGTTAAACCAACACCTATGGCAATTATAGTAAAGTAAATTGGAAAAGATTTTGCAATTGCTGCTATTGCTTCAGCTGATATTCTTCCTGCGAACCATGTGTCGACTAAATTATAAAAAGTTTGAAATAACGAACCAACACTTGCTGGGATTGTGACTTTCCTTAATAAAAACCATATTGGGTCCTTGGTAAGTTTAAGTGATTGTGGCAAATTAATTCCTACTAATATTCTTTTTGAAAATTATATTTTTTTCCTGATAACTTTGCTTTATATATCTGACTTTGCCTCATTCTAAAACGAGATTTTTGTTTTTTAGTGAGTTTATCATAACAACTTGGACAAGATACACCCTCCTCGTACATTTTAGATCTTTTATCTTTTAATGAAATTGGTTTTCTGCATCCGCTGCAAACCGAATAAGAGCCTTGTAATAAACCATGTTTTAAACTTACTCTGTTATCAAAAACAAAGCACTCCCCTTTCCATAAACTATCCTTTATTTTGATTTTTTTTAAGTAATTTAGTATACCTCCCTTTAATTGATAAACATTTTCAAAACCTTTTTTTTTTAAAAATACAGAAGCTTTTTCACACCTAATACCACCAGTGCAAAACATAGCGATAGGCTGTTGCTTTTTTAATCGTTTTAAATATTTTGGAAAATCTCTAAAATTATCAACATTAGGATTAAAAGCATTTTTAAAAGATCCTACTTTGTTTTCAAAAGGTTTTCTCGCATCTAGTACAAATGTTTTTTTACTTTTAATTAGCTTATTCCATTTGTTTGGCTCTATACGATTATCAATTTTTTGAATTTCATTTTTTATATTTATACTCATTGGTACTAACTCTTTTTTGATTTTTATTTTTGGTTTGTGATAAGGTTGAAATTTGCTATTTGACTTGTTAAAACTATTAAACTCTTTTAATTTAAAAATAGTCTTAATTTTTCTAATTGTTTCATTTAAATCTTTATTTTTTCCAGATAAAGATCCATTGACTCCTTCTCTAGAAATTATAATTGTTCCTCTAATATTTTTTTTAAGAAGAAGGTTATTTAATAATTTTTTATTTCTATTTAAATTATTAATTTGTTTGAATTTATAAAAACCAAATACTGTAAACATTAAACTTTCCTACAAACACTCATTCCATCACCAAAAGGCACAATTACTTTCTCTATTCGTTTGTCTTTTGATATGAAATTATTTAGTTCCCTTATATTTTTTGTAAATTTATCATTTATTCTTTTATCAACTACTTCTCCATGCCATAATACATTATCAATTATTACTAAACCTCCTTTATTTAATAAGTCTAGAGAAATTTCATAATACTTTTTATAATTCATTTTATCTGCATCTATAAAAACTAAATCAAATTTTTTATTTCTAATCTTAATTAGAGATTCTAAGGCTGGTTTTATAATTGTCTTTATCTTATGATTTTGTTCAGCTTTTTTAAAAAAATTAACAGCAATTTTATTAGTCTCGCTATTTTTATCTAAAGCAATAATTTCTCCATTATCAGGTAAAGCTAATGCCATGGATAATGTACTTAGGCCAGTGAAGGTTCCGATTTCTAATACTTTCTTAATTTTAGAAACTTTAATAATTAAATGAAGAAATTGACATTGTGATATTGATATTTGCATTCTTTTAATAACACCTAATTTAAGATTATAATTAATTATTTCTTTTTGTACTGGATGAAGTTTTAAACCATGTTTTAATATATAATCTTGTAAATGTTTTGTAATATTAAGGTCAGAACCCATAACCCTTATAATTTTTTTTTTAAGATCTCATTAATTAATTGAGGATTGGCTTTTCCACCAGAGGCTTTCATAGCTTGACCTACAAAAAAACCAAAAAGTTTTTCTTTGCCCTGCTTGTATTCAATAGCTTTTTCTCTATTATTGTTAATTATCTTATCTATCAATTCCTCTAATGCTTTTGGATCGCTTTGTTGTTTTAAACCTTTTTCTTCGACAATTTTTTGAGGATCTTCATCATTCTTTAACATTAGTTCAAAAACTGTTTTAGCAATTTTTCCTGAGATTGTTCCATTCTTAATTAAATTTACTAATATTGCCAAATTTTTTGCACTTACAGGGCTTTGTGTAATTTCTAAATTTTTACTATTTAAAACAGCAAAAAGCTCTCCAGTAATCCAGTTGACAGCAAGTTTCATATCTTTATTTTTGCCCATTTTTGCAACAACTTCTTCAAAATATTTTGCTATTTCTATATCAGAAACTAAGATTGTTGCCTCATAAGCTGATAACTTAAATTCATTAATAAATCTTTTCTTCTTATCATCAGGTAACTCTGGAATTTCACTTTTGAGTTTATTTATAAATTCGCCTGAGACTTCTAATGGTAATAAATCTGGATCAGGGAAATATCTATAGTCATGGGCATCTTCTTTCGATCTCATTGATCTTGTCTCATTTTTCTTAGTGTCAAATAGTCTAGTCTCCTGATCAATTGTTTTACCTTCTTCAATTAGATCAACTTGTCTATTAGCCTCATATTCTATAGCCATTTGCATAAATTTAATCGAGTTTACATTTTTAATTTCACATCTTGTTCCAAATTCTTTTGACCCTTTTTTCCTTACGGATACATTAACATCTGCTCTTAATGATCCCTCTTGCATATTTCCATCACAAGTACCTAAATATCGCATGATTGATCTCAATTTTTTTATATATATACTTACTTCATCTGGGGATCTAAGGTCTGGTTTACTTACAATTTCCATTAAAGCTACTCCTGATCTATTCAAATCAACAAAAGTATTTTGAGGATCTAAATCATGTATACTCTTTCCTGCATCTTGTTCTAAATGTAATCTTTCTATACCTACTTCTTTATGACCGTCAGGCAAATCTATAATAACTTTACCCTCACCCACTATTGGATCTTTAAATTGTGAAATTTGATATCCTTGTGGTAAATCTGCATAAAAATAATTTTTTCTATCAAAAACTGAGCGTTTATTTATTTTTGCATTAAGACCTATACCGGTTTTTATTGCTTGTTTAACACAAAATTCATTTATTACTGGAAGCATTCCTGGAAAAGCAGCATCAACTAAACTTACTTGAGTATTAGGTTCAGCACCAAATTTTGTAGCAGAAGTAGAAAATAATTTTGACACGGATAATACTTGAGCATGAACTTCTAAACCTATTACAACTTCATATTGATTATCTCTACGATTAATCAAATATTCTTCACTCTTTTTACTCATTTAATCCACCAATCAGTAATTTTATTTTTAAAATTTATTTTTTCCTCCATTGCAAATGCAATATTCAATATATTTTGTTCATCAAAGGCTTTACCAATTATTTGTAGACCAAGGGGGTAACCTTTTGCGTCATGTCCTGCAGGAATTGAAATACCTGGTAAACCAGCTAAATTAACAGGCACTGTAAATATATCGTTTAGATACATGGAAACAGGATCATTTGTTTTTTCACCAATTTTGAAAGCTGAGCTAGGCGTAGATGGTGTTAAAATTGCGTCTACTTTTTTATATGCTTCATCAAAATCATTTTTGATTAATCTTCTAACCTTTTGAGCTTTTAAATAATATGCATCATAATACCCTGAAGATAGAACATAAGTTCCAATCATAATCCTTCTTTGAACTTCCGCACCAAAACCTTCCGACCTAGTTTTTTCATACATATCAATTAAATTTTCACCATTTGCTCTATATCCATACTTAACACCGTCATATCTTGCTAAATTTGAAGATGCTTCGGCTGGAGCAACTATATAATAAGTTGGCAGAGCATAACTAGTATGCGGAAGTGAAATATTTATAATTTCTGCACCACAATCTCTTACATATTCAATACCTTTTTGCCAAAGGTCCTCAATTTCTTTAGGCATACCATCAACTCTATATTCTTTTGGTATTCCAATTTTTTTTCCTTTAATATTATTAGTAAGATCTTTACTATAATGATTTCTTTTAAAATCTATTGAAGTTGAATCTTTCACATCAAAACTACTGATTACTTCCTGAAGTAAAGCACAATCTTTAACATTTTGTGCCATTGGTCCTGCTTGATCTAAGGAAGAAGCAAAAGCAACAATTCCATATCTTGAACAACTACCATAGGTTGGTTTTAAACCAACTGTTCCAGTGAAAGAAGCTGGCTGCCTTATTGATCCACCGGTATCTGTACCAATTGTAATCGGTGTTAATTGTCCAGCAACAGCTGATGCAGATCCTCCAGAGGAACCACCAGGTACTAAATTTTTATCAATAGGATTTTGGACATTGCCAAAAAAACTAGTCTCATTCGAGGAGCCCATTGCGAACTCATCACAATTTAACTTACCCAAAAGAATTGCACCTTCACTCCAAATATTCTCTGTTACAGTTGACTCGTATGTTGGCACAAAATTATTTAAAATCTTGCTACCAGCAGTTGTTTTAACATTCTTCGTGCAAAATAAATCTTTAACAGCCATTGGAATACCAGGTAATTTTAAATCTAAATTGGGTTTTTGATCAAATTTTTTTGCTTTATCTAAAGCGGATGTGAAGTCTTCAGTAATAAAAGCATTAAGTACTTTTGATTTTTCAGATCTTTCAATAAAGGCTTTCGTAACTTCTGATGAAGAAAGTTTTTTATTTTTAATACTTTCAACTAATTCTGTTAGAGATTGTTTAGTTATTTCTGTCATCACTCAATAACCTTAGGTACAACAAAATAATCCTCATTATCTTGAGGAGAATTCTTAATTATTTGTTCTCTGATATTTTTACTTCGAACCTCATCAGACCTTAATTTTAATGTTGTTTCTGCGATAGAAGTTAATGGTTTAACATTTTCTGTTTTTAATTCATTAAGCTTTTCAATAAAATCAAAAATTGAATTTAAATCACCAACTAATTTTTTAGCCCTTTGCTCATCAACTGAAATTCTTGATAATTTAGAAATATGTTTTATTGTTTTAAGATCTATGCTCATATGCTATTTAAATATGACGAAAACTATCACTTAAGTTTAAATTATACAATATGGTGACATTAGATGAATTCAAAAAAAAACACTCAGATAAGTGTAGATTAATAGGATTAGACCTTGGTTCTAAAAGAATCGGTGTTTCAATATGTGATGATAAGCAATTAATTGCAACACCATTTAGAACTATTATCAAAACTTCATCTGAAAAACTAATAATGGAATTAAAGAAAATTATTAAGGAGAATAATATAGGAGGTATCATAATTGGAAACCCTCTTAATATGGATGGTTCATCGGGCAGATCAACACAGTCAATTAAAGACGTGTCTAAAAACATAGAAAAGAATATTAATATACCTGTTTGTTTATGGGATGAAAGGTTATCAACAGTTGGGGCTTTTAATTTGTCAAGCCAATTGGACGTAAATGTTACAAAAAGGGAAAAAAAAATTGATGAGAATGCAGCTACATTTATACTGCAGGGTGCAATTGATTTTTTAAATAATTAACACTTGCTATTGTAAAGAATTATAGTTATAGAGTTGGTTTTAATGGCAATACCAACTAATAAAGCTATTAAAATTTCCCAAAAACATTTGTTAGGAATCCAAGATTTATCAATAAATGATGTAAATTTGATACTTGATGAAGCTAAAAACTTTATAAGTGTTAATCAAAGTAAAAACAAAAAAATAGATGTACTAAAAGGCAAAACTCAAATAAATTTATTTTTTGAGCCATCCACAAGAACACAGAGTTCTTTTGAACTTGCAGGAAAAAGACTTGGGGCCGATGTAATGTCTATGAACATTAGTAATTCAGCCATAAAAAAAGGTGAAACTTTAATTGATACTGCAATGACATTAAATGCAATGCATCCAGATATTATTGTCATTAGACACCAAGATTCTGGTGCATGTAATTTACTTTCACAAAAAGTTAATTGTGCAGTTTTAAATGCAGGTGATGGTAGACGTGAACACCCAACACAAGCTTTACTTGATGCTTTAACAATTATTAACCGTAAAAAAAAAATAGAAGGTTTAAAAATAGCAATTTGTGGAGATATATTGCACTCTCGAGTGGCTAGGTCAAATATCTATTTACTAAATATGCTTGGTGCTGAGTTGAATATTATTGCACCAACTAATTTAATGCCAAAGGAAATAGATAGATTTGGTGTGAACCCTTTTACAGATATGAAAAAAGGATTAAAAGATTGCGACATTGTTATGATGTTAAGATTGCAAAATGAAAGAATGAGTAGCTCATATCTTTCCTCAAATAGAGAATATTATGAATACTTCGGATTAACACCTGATAAATTAGAATATGCAAAATCAGATGCTTTAATAATGCATCCAGGTCCAATGAATAGAGGTATCGAAATAGATACAATTCTTGCAGATGATATTAATAAAAGTGTAATTAAAGAACAAGTTGAACTTGGTGTTGCAGTAAGAATGGCTTGTTTAAAAATATTTTGTACATAATGAAAAAACAATATTTTATAAATGCAAATATAGTTGACCCTCATAATTCTATTAATGAAGTTGGTGGTTTGATTATTGGAGAAGATGGTAAAATCGAAGCTGTAGGAAAAAAAGTAAATACAAATAATCTCCCAACTCGCGAAAAACCAGTGGATTTAAAGAGAAAGCATCTTTTTCCAGGATTAGTTGATATGAGGGTCTTTGTTGGTGAACCTGGTTTTGAGTATAAAGAAAACTTTAGAACACTTAGTGATGCAGCCCTTTCAGGTGGAGTGACCTCAGTAGTCACCATGCCTAATACTAATCCAATTATTGATAACGTATCGATAGTTGATTTTTTAAAAAGAAGAGGAAGAGATAAATCCAAAATTAATATTTTTCCATGTGCCTCACTAACAAAAAATATTGAGGGTACTAACATGACTGAATTTGGCCTCTTACAAAAAAAAGGTATTATTGCATTTACAGATGGAATTAAGACAATCCAAAATCCAAGATTAATGTCAAGAATCATGAATTCTGCAAAAGATCTTGGCTGTTTGATTATGCAACACGCTGAGGATTATGAGCTTGCCAAGAATGGAATGATAAATTCTGGAATAATAGCAACAAAATTAGGTTTATCAGGTATACCAGAAATAGCTGAGAGAGTTTTAATAGAAAGAGACTTAACTTTGTTGGAAAAAGTTAAATGTAGATATCATATTTCACAACTTTCATCACAAAAATCAGTTGAAGTGCTTAAGCACAGAAAAGAAATTGTTAAATTTTCTTCCGGTGTATCAATCAATAATCTCTCATTAAATGAGAATGACATTGGTGACTTTAGAACTTTTTTAAAACTCTCACCACCTTTAAGAAGAGAGGAAGATAGATTAGCTCTAATTCAAGGATTAAAAAGTGAATTGATAGATGTAATCGTATCTGATCACAAACCTGAGGATGAAGAGTCAAAAAGACTTACTTTTGCACAAGCAGCTACAGGTGCCTCTGGAATTGAAACTCTATTATCATTAAGTTTAGAACTATATCATAATGAGTCACTTAAATTAGAAACTATAATTAAAGCTATGACCTCAAATCCTGCAAAAATTCTAAAGATTAATAAAGGAAATCTATCAATTGGTAATGATGCTGACTTTTGTATTGTCGACTTAGATAAACCCTGGATTGTAAAAAAAGAAAAACTAGTATCAAAATCAAAAAACACATCAATAGAAGATAAAAAACTTCAAGGTAAAGTTACAAATACTTTTGTAAAAGGAAAAGAATTATTTAAGTTATAATATGGAAATTTTAATTATTGGTATTATTTCGTACCTAATGGGATCAATTCCATTTGGTTTGATATTAACAAAAATTTTTTTAAAAAAAGATATTAGAGAAATAGGTTCCGGAAATATAGGTGCCACAAATGCTCTAAGAACAGGAAATAAAATTATTGGTTATTCAACTTTAATTTTTGATATTCTTAAAGCTATCCTTCCAGTTATTTATGTTAAAATTCATTTCCCAGAATTAGTTTATGTATCTTCACTTTGTGTTTTCTTAGGTCATGTTTTTCCTATCTGGTTAAAATTCAAGGGCGGTAAGGGTGTTGCAACTTATTTGGGAATTTTATTTGCATTAAATATTTATTTCAGTTTAATCTTTATAATTTTTTGGCTTATTACATTTGGTCTTTCTAAATATTCATCATTAGCTTCATTGGTTGCATCAATTTCTATTCCGATATATTTGTTATTTTCATCACAATTTAATCAAGTGATTTTTTTTACTATTATGTTCATTTTGATATTTTTTACTCACAGAGAAAATATTAAAAGATTGAAAAATAAAGAAGAAACAAAGACAAAAATTTATTAATTTGACTATCTAACTCATTTGAGTAGTTTGTAGTTAATGAACTTGGTGATTGTAGAAAGTCCTGCTAAAGCAAAAACCATCAATAAATATTTAGGTGATGATTATAAAGTTTTAGCAAGTTATGGACATATAAGAGATTTACCTTCAAAAAATGGTTCTGTTGATCCTGATCATGACTTTAAAATGGAGTGGGAAGTAGACAGTTTTTCAAAAAAATATCTTAAAGAAATTACTGATGCAGCAAAAAACTCCTCTAAAATTATCCTTGCTACTGACCCTGATCGTGAGGGTGAGGCAATAGCATGGCATGTAAAAGAATATTTAAATGAAAAAAAACTTTTAAAAGATAAGGAAATTGAAAGAGTTGTTTTTAACGAAATTACAAAAAAAGCTGTGTTACATGGTATTGATAATCCAAGACAAATTGAACCTTTGTTAGTAGATGCTTATATGGCTAGACGAGCTTTGGACTACCTAGTTGGTTTCAACATTTCACCTATTCTTTGGACTAAATTACCAGGCTCAAAGTCCGCTGGGAGAGTTCAGTCTGTAGCATTAAAGTTAATAACTGAGAGAGAGCATGAAATTGAGTCATTCAATCCAGAGGAATTCTGGACTCTAAGTGTTAAATTCAAAGATGAAAATAACCAAACTATAACTGCTAGTATAAGTCAGCTTGAAAACAACAAAATAGAAAAATTTTCTTTTAGTAATAAAGAGGAAATAAATAAAGCTATATCAATTATTAATAAAAAAAAATTTAGTATTACTGATATTTCAAGTAAAATTATAAATCGAAATCCCTCAGGGCCTTTCACAACATCTACACTGCAACAAACAGCCTCGAGTAGACTAGGTTTTGGCGCATCAAGAACAATGCAAATTGCACAAAAGCTTTATCAAGGAATAGAAATAGAGGGAGAAACTATAGGGTTGATTACATACATGAGAACTGATGGTACAAATTTGTCAAAAGATGCAGTCTCAGCTTTTAGAGACTATATTAAAAAAGAAATTGGTAATGAATATTTACCTGAGAGCTCTCTAAACTATTCAGGAAAAAAAGCTAAAAATGCACAAGAGGCTCATGAAGCAATTAGACCTACAGATATAATTAGAACTCCACAAAGTGTTAAAAAATATTTAAGCACCGATCAAAATAAATTATATGACTTAATTTGGCGTCGAGCTTTGTCCTCCCAAATGTCATCTGCAAAATTTGACAGAAATACAATTACTGTAACTTCTGATGATAATGACACAGTTTGTAAGGCTAGTGGATCTGTTCTCAAATTTGATGGTTTTTTAAAAATCTATAACAACCAAAATAAAGAAGATGACGAAAGTATATTACCAGCTATGACAAAGGGTTTAGTAAATATTGAGTCTTTAATAGATGAACAACATTTTACACAACCCCCACCAAGATACTCTGAAGCAAGTTTAGTAAAAAAACTCGAAGAGCTTGGAATTGGTAGACCATCAACGTATGCAAGCATTATCTCTACCATAGCTAACAGAGGATATGCAGAAATACTAAATAAAAGATTTTTTCCTACAGATAGAGGAAAATTAATTTCTGCTTTCTTAGAAAAATTGTTCTCAAGATATGTAGATTATAATTTTACAGCAGGATTAGAAGATCAACTTGACGAGATTACCTCAGGTAAAGAAAGCTGGATAAGGGTCTTAGAACTTTTCTGGAGAGACTTTAATAATAATGTAACAGAAGTAAAAGAAATAAGGACTAGAGAAGTTTTAGATATGCTCAATGATAGTTTAGGAGATTTAGTATTTAGTAAGAATAAAGAGGGAAAAGTTGACAGAAATTGTAAATTATATAATGAAAGTTGTAAAAATCCCGATGGAGGTACCTTAAGTCTGAAAAATAGTTTTAGAGGTGGAGCTTTTATAGGATGTTCAAATTACCCTGATTGTAAATATACAAGGCCGTTATCTAAAGCAAAAGCTGCAGCTCAAGCTCAGCTGGCAGAACCAAAATTTATTGGAAAGCATGAAAATGGTAATGATATATATTTAAAAAATGGAAGATTTGGGCCCTATCTTCAATATGAAAAAATATTAAGTGAAAAAGAACTAGAAGAAAATACAAAAAAGAAGAAAAAGAAAAAGAAATCTAAAACTGAAGTTAACGAACTCTTAAAAAATGTATCAATTCCTAAGGGTTTAGATTTAAAAGATATTGATTTAGAAAAAGCTCAATTCTTATGTTCTTTACCAAAATCTTTAGGTCTCAATCCAGAAAATCAAAAAGAAATAACATTAAACACTGGAAGATTCGGTCCATATCTAAAATGTGAAAATAAATCAGCGAGAATTGAAAATATCGAAGAAATTTTTTCTATTGGCCTAAACAGAGCAATAACTTTAATTGCTGAAGCTAAACCAGGCCGAATGTCTTCATCTATTATAAAAGACTTGGGCACACATCCTGAGGATGGCAAACCAATTAGAATTATGAAAGGACAATACGGTCCATACATTAAATACAAATCTCTTAATGCCACAATACCAGAGGAAAAGGATCCAAATGAGTTAACTATGGAAGAGGCATTAATTTTAATTGAGAAAAGAAAAGAATACGATAAAGATAAAAAAAAGAAAAAAAAATAGGAAAAAATATGAAAAAAAAATTATTATTTAAATCGTTTTTTATTTTATTGATTTCAACTTCTTTATTTGCAAATGAGACTGATTGTAATCAATTTGATAAACTAAGTGCAAAATATATTGAGTGTACCGCAAAAAAACTTAAAACAAGTACAGGCGAAAAGTTAAGTGCAGGTAAAAAAAAATTTGATAAATCTTCATTAAAAGATACTTGGACCAAATTTAAAAGTAGTAAAAATGGTAAAGAATTTATGGAAAAATTAAAAGATGACAATTAATGATAGAATTGAAAAACTAAACATTAAATTACCACAAGCTAAACCACCTGTTGGGTCTTACGTAGCTACTAAAATTACTGGTAACTTGTTATTTATTTCAGGTCAAATATCTATTGATGAAAATGGTAAACTGATCAAGGGCAAAATAGGAAAAGATTTATCTGTGGATGATGGCTATAACGCTGCAAAAAGATGTGGTTTAAGTATTGTTTCACAAGCAAAAGAGGCATGTGATGGAGATTTAACCAAAATCAAATCATGTATTAAACTTACTGGATTTGTTAATTCAACAGATGATTTTACTGATCAGCCTAAAGTTATCAATGGAGCTTCAGATTTAATAGCATCAATATTTGATAAAGCTGGAATGCATACAAGGGCAGCTGTTAGCGCAAATAGTTTGCCATTAGGAGTTTCGGTTGAGGTAGATGCTATATTTGAATTAAATTAAATTATCTTCCAATACTGGTGTAATCTATTCCTAAATCTCTCATTTTATCATGAGAATAGATATTCCTCATATCAAAAACTTTAAAAATTTTTTTTTTTACAAGTCTTTTAAAGTCTAGTAACTTAAAAGCATTCCACTCAGTGTGAATAATTATAAGATCACTTTTGATGCAGGCTGAAGAAAGAGTACTATAGAATTTAACATTCTTTAACTTATCGAATTCATTTTTTCTTCCAGAAGGATCATAATATCTAATTTTGCTACCTTTCTTATTTAAATAATTAATCATTGGAATACTTGATGCTTCTCTCATATCATCAGTATTAGGTTTGAAAGTTACTCCTAAAAAAGTAATATTTTTATTCTTAAGCCTATTATTCAAAATTTTATCAATTCTTTTTGTAAGAGTTATTTTTCTTTGATTATTTGATTTAATAACACTTTTTATTATTGAAAGATCAGTTTTATATTTATTAGCAACGTCAATTAAGGCTCTTGTATCTTTTGGAAAGCATGATCCTCCATAGGCAGGCCCTGCCCTTAAAAATCTATCACCAATTCTTTGATCCAAACCCATGCCAATAGAAATATCTTGAATATTAACACCAATTTTTTCACATAAATTAGCTAATTCGTTTATGTAGGAAATTTTTGTGGCTAAAAAAGCATTGGACGCATATTTTACCATTTCAGCACCTCTTCTTGAAGTTTTAAAATATCTGCTAGATTTTTTTATTATGGGTAAATATAAGGATTTTAAAATTCTATTTGCTTTGCTACTGTCAGTACCAATAACAACTCTATCAGGATAAATAAAATCTCTTATAGCTTCACCCTCTCTTAAAAATTCAGGATTTGAAACAACATCTATTAATTTTTTTTTCTTTAAATTTCTTAAAATTTTTTCAATTTTATCTCCTGTAGTTACTGGGACCGTAGATTTTGTTATGATGATTTTGTATTTGGAAATACTTTTTTTTAATTGTTTTGCTACATTAAATACATGCTTTAAATCAGCTGAATTACCTTTTTTTTGTGTAGGGGTTCCGACACAAATAAATATAATATCAGATTTCTTAACTGCTTCACTTAAATTTGAAGTAAAAAATAATCTTTTAGCTTTATAGTTTCTTTTTAATATTTCTTCTAATCCTGGTTCATAAATAGGTACTTTTCCTTTATTAAGTGAATCAATTTTATTTCTATCTTTATCAACACAATAAACAACATTTCCTACATCAGAAAAACAAACACCACTGACAAGTCCAACATAGCCAGTCCCTATCATGCATAATTTCATAATTTTGAAATCTCAATTCCAGATTTTATATAACCCCTCATACTTCCACAGTCCAAGTATTTACCAGAAAAGTTATGAGCTATAAATTTTTGATTTTCTTTAATTAAAGTTTGAATAGAGTCAGTAATGTGTATTTCGCCACCTTTACCTGGCTTTTGTGACAATAATTTTGTAAATATTGTTTTTGGTAAAATATATCTTCCAATTACAGCTTTATTGGACGGCGCCTCTTTTATTGATGGCTTTTCAATTACATCCTCGATTAAAAAATTATTTTTATCCATTTTTTTTTTCAATTTATAGATACCCCACCTAGACACTGTTTTTTTATTAACATTCATACTTGCCATAACTGATGCTTTATATTTTTTGTGTATTTGGATCATAGATTTGGAACAGTTTTTTTTTACAATCAGATCATCTGGTAGTAGCATTAAAAAGAATTTATCTTTAATAATATTTTTAGTTTTAAGAACTGCATCACCTGTGCCCAAGGGTTTATTTTGATAAACAAATTTTATAATTTTTTTATATTTTAGAATCTTTTTATATTCTTTTAATGTTCTAGGATCTTTTTTTTTTTTGATTATTTTTTTATAAAAATTATCATTATAAAAATATTTTTTAATCATCTTTTTTTTTTTAGAAATAATTAAAACAACTTCTTTTATTCCAGCCTCAATACACTCATCTAAAATATACTCAATTCCAGGTTTACCGTTTATAGGTAAAAGCTCTTTAGCAAAAACACTAGTTAATGGTAATAATCTAGTCCCTAATCCAGCTAAAGGAATAATTGCTTGTTTAATCATTTGAATGTTTTACTTATAAAAATTATTTTATACAAATGAAAATTTTATTAAAAAATAAAGATATAAATGAGGCAATCAAAAAAGTTTCAGGTTTGGGCTTTGTTCCAACAATGGGGAGTCTTCATAAAGGACATGAATATTTAATAAATCAGTCAAAAAAAAAATGCAATAAAACACTTGTAAGTATTTTTATAAATCCCACTCAATTTAATAACAAAAAAGATTATTTGTCATACCCAAAGAATTTAAGAAAAGATCTTAATATCTTAAGAAAATTAAAAGTTAATTATGTTTACATTCCAAATAAAAAAGATGTCTATTCATTTAAAAGGAAGAAATCAATAGTTCTAAAAAAAGAAAACAAAGTGCTTTGTGCAAAATTTAGAAAAGGTCATTTTGAGGGTGTGATTGACGTAATGGATAGATTGACAAGTATTATTAGACCAAACAAAATATTTATGGGTGAAAAAGACTATCAACAGCTAATGTTGGTTAAAAAGTTTATTGAAAAAAAATACAAAACAAAAATTGTTTCATGCAAAACTATAAGAAATAAAGATAAACTTGCTTTATCTTCAAGAAATCATCTATTAAATAAACAAGATTTAATTAAAGCAAGTAAAATAGCTAAAGAATTATTCAATCTTAAAAAATTTCTTAAAAATAAGAAAAAAACAAAATATCTTTTACAAAAGAAAAAAATATTTTTAAAAAAAAATTTTGGTGTTAAAATTGACTACTTAGAGATTAGAAAAAAAAATAATCTTAAATCTTCATCAATCATAAAAAATTCAAAAATTTTTATTGCGTATTATATCAATAAAGTGAGATTGATAGATAATTTTTAAAAATAATATGCACCAACACCTAAAAAGGATACGAATCCAATTACATCAGTAATTGTTGTGACAAACACACTGGATGCTATAGCTGGATCAATATTCATTTTTTTTAATGAAACAGGAACTAGGATTCCAAATAGACCAGCTATTATCATAGTCAAAATCATTGAAATAGAAATTATTAAAGAAAGTTGACTATCTTGAAACCATAATTGAACTATTAATGAACTAATGATAGCAAAAATTACTCCATTCAAGACTCCAATATTAAATTCTTTTAATATATTTTGACTAAAATTATTTTTTGTTAAATCATTTGTAGCTAAAGATCTTACTGTTACTGCTAATGTTTGCATCCCAGCATTGCCGCCCATTGAAGCTACTATTGGCATTAAAAAAGCGAGTACCACCATTTGTTCAATTGTTGCTCCAAATAAACTTATGCACCAAGTTGCTAGGAAAGCAGTAAATAAATTTAATAATAACCAATTAAATCTTCTTTTTGTTTTAGTAAATACACCATCTGTAATTTCTTCATCACCAACACCAGCAAGTCTCAACGTATCTTCTTCAGCTTCTTCTTTTAGAACTGTTAAAATGTCATCAGAAGTTATCATTCCAACAAGTTTATTATTTTTATCAACTACACATGCTGAATTTAATCCATAATTTTCAAATGAGTTACCTACCTCCTCTTTATCCATATCTACAGGAACTAAAAAAATTGTCTCCTCCATAATATCAGACATTTTTGTTTCTCTTGCTGTTCGTAAAACTTTAGATGAGGGTACGGTACCGATTGGTTTAAAATTTTCATCGACAATGAAGATTTCTAAAAATTGTTCTGGTAAATCTTTATTTTCTCTCAAATAATCTATTGTCTGACCAACTGACCAATTACTTGGTATTGCTGTAAACTCTCTTTGCATTATTCTAGCAGCACTATCCTCCGGATAACTAAGTCCCTCTAGTAAAGCAAAACGATCTTTAGGTGGTAAAGCGCTTAGAATAGAATTCTTATTCTTTTCTTCAACATTTTCTAAAATTGCTATTGCATCATCAGACTCAAGATTTTTTAAAATTCTAACAATTGAATCTGAAGATAAAAATTTAATTATTTCTGTTTGAACTGACTCATTTAATTCTACAAATACCTCTGGATCTATTTTAAAACTGTTTAATTTAATTAAACTTTCTCTATCATTTTCACTTAAATGTTCAATAATATCTGCTGCATCTGCAGGATGCATTTCTTTGAATGAGTTGATAATAAATAAAGCATCATTATTAGCTATTTTGTCAGTAACAACTTTTATAAATTCTTTATTAAATTCAAAATTTACTTTTTTATCTTTAATTTTTTTAACTAAAGTCATAAATTAACCTATTATTATGTCGGCACTTTTAATACAAAATGAAAAGATTACAATTTTTAAATGAATATTGACGTTAAAAAATCAAAAAAACCAATAAAATACGATGAAGCCATCAGTTTTATGGAGTCGAAGATTCATGAGATAAATGAAAATAAAGTAAACGAGCTAATTTGGATTTTAGAGCATAAAGAAATTTACACAGCAGGAACAAGCTTTAAAGAAAATGAAATTTTAGATAAATCAGTAAAAATTATTAGAACTAATAGAGGTGGTAAAATTACATATCATGGGCCAGGTCAACTAATTTGTTATTTTGTCATTGATCTTAAAAAAAGGGGCAAAGATATAAGAAAATTTATATCCCTAATTGAAAAAACAATTATTGATACAATAAAATTTTTTAAAATTGAGACATTTGCAGATAAAGAAAACATTGGGATTTGGTACAATGATAATAAAGAAATAAAAAAAGTTGCAGCTATTGGTGTTAGAGTGAGTAAATGGATTGCTTACCATGGTTTTTCAATAAATATCAATAATAAACTTGATAAATACGATGCTATAATACCTTGTGGTATAAGTGACAGAGGTGTGACTAACTTAAAAACAATTGTTGATCAAAATTACGATGAACTGGAGAATAAATTAGTAGAAAATTTTTTAGTTAATTTAAAAATTTAAGTCTTTTCGATTTAAGTAAATTTTTAAAGTAATCTGGTAATAAAGCCTCATAGGTATGTTTTTGATCATTGATTAAAAATTTGACTTGATAAGAATGAAGCATTAGTTTTTTGTTTATACCTTTAAGAGTAATATGTTTATATTTTTTATCACCATAAATCGGATAACCAATATTATACAGTTGCTTTCTTAATTGATGTTTTCTACCAGTGATTGGTTTAAGTTCAAGTAAGCTAGCTTCTGAGTTTTTATCTATTACCTTAAAAATTGTTTTAGCTTTTTCAACTATCTTTTTTCCATTATCATATCTAATTAAATCATCATTTAATTCTCCAGAATTTTTTTCTAATTCACCGTGACAAATTGCTAAATACGTTTTATGTATTTTTCTTAGCCTAAATAGCGAAGTTAAAAGTTGGGCCATTTCTCTTTTTTTGGCAATTATAAAAACACCTGATGTATCTTTGTCCAGTCTGTGAACAGAGTAAGGTTTTGTATTTTCAAATATCTTACTTTTTTTAAAAATATCTATTAAATTTTTTTTTGACTTAGTTCCGCCTTGTACTGATATTCCAGAATCCTTATTAATTACTATAAAATCCTCATTATTTTCAATTATTAACTTTTCATTAGACTTGATAATTATATTAGAAGGTTTGAAATTTATTTTTTTATCATTAAATTTTTCTTTAAAATCTAAATTAAATAATTCTACTTTGTCATTTAAAGTGACTTTTGTAGAACTTTTTACTTTTTTTTTATTAAGTTTAATTTTTCCAGTTCGTAATTTTTTTTCAATTAAACTTTGAGGTATCTTTCCTAATTTGTTTCTTAAAAATCTATCCAGACGCATATTATTAAATGTTGCGTCTACAACAAAATTTTTTATCATTTTTAAAATTTATTTACTAACAGCTTCTTTTTTACTGTCTTTATTCTCTGTATTTTCAGATTGATCTTTTTTCTTTTTATCAACTCTTTTAGCTTCAACATCTCTATCTACGAACTCAATTATAGCCATTGGAGCATTATCGCCATATCTAAACCCGGCTTTAATTATTCTTGTGTAGCCTCCGCTTCTTTTTTCATATCTTTTAGATAACGTTTTTGCAACTTTGTTAGCTGATTTTTTGTCCTGAAGTTGTGAAATTAAGTTCTTAGTAGATGTTAAGTTATTTTTTTTTCCTAGAGTTATAATTTTGTCTGCTTGAGGTTTTAAAAATTTAGCTTTAGGTAAAGTAGTTTTGATTTGCTCATATTTAATTAAAGAATTTAGCATATTCTTAAGTAATGCTTTTCTATGCTCTGAGGTTCTATTTAATTTTTTGTTGGCAAAGCCATGTCTCATTAGATAGCTTCCTCCAATTTTTTAGACATTTCTGCTATATTGTCTGGAGGCCAATTTGGAATTTCCATACCTAAATATAAAGACATCCCAGTTAAAACTTCTTTAATTTCATTTAAAGATTTTCTTCCAAAATTAGGTGTTCTTAACATTTCTCCTTCGGATTTTTGGACAAGATCACCTATATAAATGATATTATCATTTTTTAAGCAGTTCATTGATCTAACTGATAATTCAAGTTCATCTACTTTTCTTAACAAGTTTTTATTAAATTCTGGTTCTGAAGATACCTCTTTAACGGGTGCTTCAACAGGTTCATCAAAATTAACAAACATTTTTAGTTGGTCTTGAAATATTCTAGCAGAATAAGCAACAGCATCTTCTGCAGAAATGGATCCATTAGTCTCAACTTCAATAGTCAGTTTATCATAATCAAGTGCTTTACCTTCTCTTGCAGTACTTACTGAATAAGAAACTTTTTTAACTGGACTATACAAAGAGTCGATTGCAATTAATCCCAATGGTGGCTCCTCTGGTTTGTTAAGTTCAGCAGGCACATAACCTTTGCCAGTATTAACATTCATTTCCATATGAAAGTTTGTATTTTCATCTAAATTACATATAACTAAGTCTGGATTTAAAATTTCAACATCTGCGACTGGTGTTATATCAGAAGCTTTTATTTCACCAGGTCCTTTTGCATCAAGAATTAATTTTTTTGTACCTTCAGAATTACATTTTAAAGCAAGAGATTTAATATTTAACACTATGTCCGTAACATCTTCTCTAACCCCTTTAATTGATGTGAATTCATGTAAAACACCATCTATTTGTATAGAGGTAACTGCTGCACCTCTTATAGATGATAACAAAATTCTCCTTAAAGAATTTCCTAATGTTAATCCATAACCTTTCTCTAAAGGTTCAGCAATAATTTTTGCATGGGTTAGATCTTCACTTAACTTAACATCTAACTTCGAGGGTTTTATTAACGATTTCCAATTTTTTATATTTACATTTTCAGTTTCCATCAAACTCTCCTTTTTTTGGGTGGCCTTGTTCCATTATGTGGCATCGGTGTTGTATCTTTGATTGATAAAATCTTGAAACCTCTGGCTTGTAATGCTCTTAACGCAGTTTCTCTGCCAGAACCAGGTCCTTTAATTTCAACATTTAATGTTTTCATTCCATACTCTAAAGCTTTAGATGCAGCAGCATCAGCAGCTACTTGCGCAGCATAAGGTGTGGATTTTCTCGAACCTTTAAAACCTTTTTGACCAGCCGAGGCCCAAGATACAACATTGCCATTAATGTCTGCAATAGAGATTATGGTATTATTAAAAGTAGATTGAACATAAGCAATTCCATTTAAAATATTTTTTTTAGTCTTTTTCTTTTTTGAATAAGTACTCTTTAAAACCTTTTTTGAAGATTTTTCGTTATCTTTTTTTTTATTTTCAAGTTTATCTAATTTAACCATAATTATTTTTTAAGTGGAGTTAATTTTTTTCCAGCAATCGCAATAGCTTTTCCTTTTCTTGTTCTTGAATTACACCTAGTTCTTTGACCCCTAACTGGTAATTTTTTTCTATGTCTAGAACCTCTATAACAAGCTAAATCAATTAATCTTTTAATACTTAAAGAATAATCTCTTCTCAAATCCCCTTCCACTTTAAAATTTTGATCTATATATTCTCTTATTTTTAAAATCTCATCATCAGTGAGTTGATTGACTCTCTTTTCTTTAGGGAATTTAAGAGCATCACAAATTTGTTTTGAATGTTTATCACCAATTCCATAAATGTAAGTAAGTCCTATATGAACCAATTTATTTTGCGGAATATTAATACCTGCTATACGAGCCATAATTTCGAGATAAATTGTAGCCTTTATATAAGAAGATCTTTTAAAGTCAACGACTTAAACATTAATAAAATTGTTGATTTTATTGGTTATTTGATCAATTTCTAAAGCACCATCTATTTCATGAAAATTTGAATTTTTTGAGTAAAAATCTAAAACAGGTTTTGTAGTTTTTATATATGTGTCATATCTTTTAATTATTGTTTCCAAATTATCATCAGATCTTTTTTCTTCAATTTTTCTTTTTTTAATTCTTCTTATAATAGTGTCTTTACTAACATTAAGGAGGAAAATTAAGCCAATCTCTTGATTAGAATTTTCCAATAAAGAATCAAGATTTTTTGCCTGACTTAACGAGCGAGGATATCCATCGAAAATAAGTCGATTTTTTTTTTGAGGATCATTAATAATATCTCTTATAAGATCATTGACAATTTCATCACTCACAAATTTTCCATCATTCATATTATTTACTATTTTTTTTCCAATCTCAGTATCTTTTTTAATTTCATCCCTTAAAATATCCCCAGTTGATATTTGAAAACCATTTAATTTTTTAACTAAATATCTAGCTTGCGTTCCCTTCCCAGCACCAGGTGGCCCAAATAAAATAATATTCACTTACTTACTAAGTTTGGTTTTTTTAATGAGTTGTTCGTACTGAGAACTCATCAATCTAGTTTGAATTTGTGTCACAGTATCTATAGCAACAACTACAACGATCAAAATTGAAGTTCCACCTAGATAAAATGGAATTGGATATTTAGCAATTAAGAATTCTGGCATTAAACATACTAACGTTAAATACAGGGCACCAATTGTAGTTAATTTTGTAAGTATATTTTCTATATATATAGCAGTGCTTTCACCAGGTCTAATTCCTGGAATAAATCCTCCGTATTTTCTTAAATTATCTGCAGTTTCATTTGGATTAAACGTAATAGAAGTATAAAAAAAGGTAAAAAATATTATTCCTGAAGCATATAATAACATGTATAAGGGTTGTCCCTGAGTAAAATACGAACTTATATTAAGAAATGTATCACTTTCAGAAAAATTAAAGTTTGAAAATGTTACAGGTAATAATAATAAAGCAGATGCAAAAATTGCTGGAATAACACCTGCTTGATTAATCTTTAAAGGTAAATGTGACGACTCACCACCATACATTTTATTACCCATTTGACGTTTAGGATAATTGATAAGTATTTTTCTCAAAGCCCTTTCCATAAAAACAATAAAAAGAATTGTTATTATAAGAAGCACAAATATTGCTAAAATCATAACTGTTGAAATAGCTCCTGTTCTTCCAAGTTCAAACGTTGTTACCAATGCTCTAGGAATCTCTGCCACAATACCAGCAAAAATTATCAAAGAAATTCCGTTCCCTATACCTCTTTGTGTAATCTGTTCACCCAACCACATCAAAAAGATTGTGCCTGCAACTATTGTTGTGACTGTTGAAATTTTAAAAAAAGCACCTGGATTAATAACTAAATTTGCTGAAGACTCTAAACCAACTGAAAGACCATAACCTTGTAATGTTGCCAGTAATACCGTTCCATAGCGAGTAATTTGAGTTATTTTAGACCTTCCAATTTCTCCCTGGGATTTTAAATTTTTGAAATAATCAGACACACCAGTTAACAATTGCACAATAATAGATGAAGAAATATAAGGCATAATACCTAAAGCAAAAATTGCCATTCTACTGACTGCACCGCCTGCAAATACATTAAACATTCCTAGTAAACCTTTTTGATTACCCTCCATCAATATTTTTAACTGTTCAGGATCTATACCTGGTAATGGAACAAAAGTTCCAAACCTATAGACGGAAAGCAAGGCTAAAGTAAAAAATATTCTGTTTCTTAAATCGTTACTAGAAGATGACGCACTCATAGATTTTGCTATTTCTTAATGTGAATAGATCCACCAATCTTTTCAAGCTTATCAATTGCTGATTTAGAGGCCAAGTCTGCTTCAATATTTATCTTATCTTTTATTTGACCAGAACCCAAAATCTTTAATCTAGCTGATTTTTTATCGATCAAACTTAATTTCTTTAATAAATTAGAATTTAAAATTTCTGTAGTTTTGATACTCTTTTTATCTATAAAAGACTGAATTTTTTCCAAATTTAATACTGCGATATTTTTCTTTCCAATTGGATTGAAGCCTCTCTTTGGTAATCTTCTATATAAAGGCATCTGACCACCCTCAAAACTTTTTATTGATACACCAGATCTTGATTTTTGGCCCTTAACGCCTCGCCCTGATGTTTTTCCTTTGCCAGATCCTATCCCTCTACCTACTCTGATTTTCTTCTTATTAATTTTAGTTCTATTATTTAAACTTATCATTATCCTCTTTTCTCAATAATTTCAGAGATTTTTTTATTTCTTATATTAGATATTTGTTTTGGAGAATTTTGTTTTAATAATGCTTTCATTGTAGCTCTAATAACATTATGAGCATTGGAGGTTCCCATTGATTTTGCAACTATATCTTTAACGCCTAAAACCTCACAGACTGCTCTAACAGGTCCACCCGCTATAATACCTGTACCCTTAGATGCAGCTCTTAAAACTATTCTTCCAGATCCATCTTTAGCTTTTACATCATGATGGATAGTTCTTCCCTCTCTTAAAGGGATTTGTACAAGCTTTCTTCTTGCCATTTCATTAGCTTTTTTGATCGCATCAGGAACTTGCTTAGCTTTAGCATGAGCTATACCGATTTTACCCGATTGATTTCCTACAACAACTAATGCAGAAAATCCAAA
>CACNSS010000002.1 GCA_902623215.1 uncultured Pelagibacteraceae bacterium | reverse complement strand
TACAATTTCCAGTTTTAAAAAACTCATCAATATTATCTATAGCTAAATTAGCCATTGCAATTCTTGTGTCCTTCGTTGCACTACCAAGGTGAGGTAAAATAAATGCTGATTTAATTTTACTATACCCTGGATTTAAATTTGGCTCGTTTTTGTAAACATCAAGACCAACTGCATAAATTTTTCTTCTATTTAAAGCATCTATTAAAGCCTCATCATCAACAATGTCTCCTCTAGCTACATTAGTGATTACTGCACCTTTTGGAAAGTACTCTACTGTTTCCTTATTAATCATATTCTCAGTTTCTTTTGTTGCAGGACAACAAATAGATAAAACATCAGAGACAGAAAAAAGACTTTTTATATCTTTGTGATAAACAGCGCCTTGTTCTTTTTCCTCACTAAGTTTTGATCTGTTGTGATAGTGAATTATCATTCCCAGTGATCTAGCAATTTTAGCAATTTTTTGACCTATTCTTCCCATTCCTAAAACTCCTAATCTTGTTCCCGTTAATTGCTTACCAATTAAATAATCTGCTGACCATTTCCATCCACCATCTTGTGCTGACTGTATACCCTCTGCGGCTCTTCTGCATGCACCTAAAATTAAAAGAACTCCGATTTCTGCAGTTGCATCTGATAATACTTCTGGAGTATTTGTAACAGCAATACCTCTATTTTTTGCAGCCTCTAAATCAATGTTTCCAAATCCAACAGCAAAATTTGAAATAATCTTGATTGTATCTGGAAGTTTATTAATAGTTTGCTCATCTAATTTTTCAGTAAGTGATGATAAAATTCCATCACATCCTTGGCTCATATCTATAACTTTTGATTGTGAGTATAATTCGTCATTGGGATTAAATATTGGATTAAAAGTTTTACTTGCTTTATCTTCACTCTCTCTAATTAATTTTCTTGTAATTAAAATTTTTTTCATAAAATTCAAAGTTTATTAATTCAAATCAAAAATTTTTCCAGGATTCATTATATTATTTTGATCGATACTTCTTTTTATAGATTTCATTAATGGAATACAGTCGCCATGTTCTTTCAATAAGTAAGCTTTTTTGTGTAATCCAACTCCGTGTTCTCCTGTTATTGTACCATTAAGTTCCAAAGTTTTTTCAATTAAAAGATCACTAAAGTCTCTTATTTTATTATAGGTTCCCTCTTCTTTTGGATCATAAGGTAAAATCACATGAAAATTTCCATCACCTAAATGACCTACCATTGGAGCTCTCAAACCAAGTTTTTTTGTTTGCGCCTCAGCAAAATTTACACACTCAGTGATTTTAGAAATAGGCAAACAAACATCCGTTGAATAAACTCTCCCATTATTGATCAATGCTTTAACAGAGTAATAAACATCCCACCTAGCTTTCCAAAGTTTATTTCTTTCCTCTAAATCTTTTGCCCATTTAAAAGAACTTCCATTATTATCCTTTGAAATTTCCTCAACAATTTTTATATTCTCCTTATTTGACCCCTCTGTTCCGTGAAACTCAAAAAATAAAGTTGGGACTGCTTCAATATCTTTTAATTTTGAGTAATTAATACTAATTTCCATTTGATCTTTATTGAGCATTTCAATCCTAGCAATAGGCACACCATATTGAATAACCTGTTGGGCAGTCTGAACCGCGCTTTCTAGAGTTGGAAAGTGACATACAGCTGACATGATACTCTCTGGTATTGGGGATAATCTCAATTGAATTTCTGTTATAATCCCTAAAGTTCCCTCTGAACCAATAAATAAGTTTGTCAAATTGTAACCCGCTGAGGTTTTTTTAGTTCTGCTACCTGTGTTAATAATATCTCCATTAGGCAAAATTACAGTTAAACCAGTTATCACAGTTTTCATTGTGCCATATTTTACTGCCATGGTTCCCGAAGCTGAGGTCGACGCCATACCACCTATAGCTGCATTTGCTCCTGGATCGATTGGAAAGAAAACTCCATCCTCCCTTAAATAATCATTTAGCTGCTCTTTAGTTACACAAGCTTGAACTCTACAATCAAAATCCTCAACGTTGACACTCAAAATTTTATTCATTTTTTCAAGACTAATTGTGATTCCCTTGTCATGACCCACAACGTTTCCTTCTAAAGAGGTTCCTGTTCCAAAAGGAACAACTGGGATTTTATGTTTGTTGCAAAGGCTTAATATCTTAGAAACTTCCTCATTAGTTTCAGGAAATACAACTGCCTTTGATAGAATAGGATCATACGTATCTTCACCCCTTGCATAGTTTGCTCTAGTCGATACTGATGTTGAAAACCTACCGTTAAAAATCTTTTTTAACTCAGCTTGTACTTGATTGTTCATTGATAAATATTAATAAAAATTTTAGCAAAAATACAGCTTATTTAGTCAGCATTTTCTTTATATTTTCAAGAGCTTGAGAAATATTATCTCTTGATGCTGCAAAACTAAATCTAACGTAATTTTGGCAAGTTTCACCAAAAGCTGATCCAGGAACTATTGCAACTCCTGCTTCATGCATAGCCTTTCTTGCAAACTCTGCACCATTCATGCCAGTACCAATTACCTTAGGAAATGCATAAAAAGCTCCTCCAGGTAAACTACATTCCACACCTGGTAAATCATTTAAACCTTTATAAATTAAATCTCTTCTTTGAGTAAATTTTTCCATCATTGCATCAATTGAGTCGTCTGGTCCATCTAAAGCAGCAATACCGGCAAATTGAGCAGCAGCATTAACACACGAAACACTATTAATTAATAACTTGTTAACATGTTCAACTAAATGTTCTGGCCAAAAGCTCCAACCAAGTCTCCACCCAGTCATAGAATAAGCTTTACTCCATCCCTCTAATACAATTAATCTTTCCCTTAACTCTGGATAGTTGAAAAATGTTGGCATTTCTTTTCCATCAAAAATTTGTCTACTATAAATTTCATCGCTAAGTATTGTAACATGAGGGTGCTTTTTCAGACCATCAGCTAAAACATCCACGTCTTTTTTTTCAACAAAGCTTCCAGTTGGATTATTTGGATTTATTAGAATTAACAGTCGAGTTTTATCTGTTATCATAGATAATATTTTATCTGGATCAAATTTTAAATCTTTATTTTCCGTTAAGTCATATGGAACAGAGGTTGAACCTGTATAGTTTATCATTGACTCATAAATTGGAAAAGCAGGTGTTGGGTGTATAATCTCTGCCCCTGGTTCACCAAAACATTGAATGGCATAACTCATAGTGGGTTTTCCACCAGGCATAATTAGAATTCTTTCAAAATTAATATCTACATTGTAACGTTTTTTGATCCACCTTGTAACAGCTTGACGACATTCTGGGATACCATTTGACATAACATATCCATGATGTCCATCATCTAGTGCTTTTTTAGCAGCTTCAACAACATGTTTAGGAGTTTTAAAATCAGGCTGCCCTAGTCCCAAATGTATCATTGGCTTTCCTTGTGCCTCTAATTTTTTTGCCTCTGCAAGAACAGTAAATGCAGACTCTGTGCCTAATCTATCTAAACTTTTTGCTAATTTCATAATTATCCCTCTATTTTCTATATATTAATTTTGAACTATTCAACTCTTTTAAACTTTTGCAACCCATTAAAACCATATTTCTATAAATCTCATCGTGCATATTTTTAAGTAAATGTTCAACACCTTGCTGACCCCCTGCGGCCAAAGAGAACAAAAACATTTTACCAAAACTACATGCTTTTGCACCAGCTGCTAATGCTTTTAGAACATGTGTGCCTCTTCTAACACCCCCATCTAGAATAATTTCAAGTTTATCGCCAACTGCATCTGAAATTGCTTTCACTTGATCAAAAGGTGATCTAGAGCCATCTAGCTGTCGACCTCCATGATTTGAGATCATAATAGCAGTACAACCGATATCAACAGCCTTTTTTGCATCCTCAACTGACATAACTCCTTTTAGAGCAAATGGTCCGTTCCATTTTTTTGCACAATATTCTGCATCTTTCCATCCCATCAGTGGATCATACTGCTCATTAATATATTCAATAACTGATTTTGCAATGTTCGTTCCTTTGTCTGTTTTTTTTTTAACATTTGAGAGTTCAAATTTTTTTCCAGTTAAATAATTAAAAACCCAATTGGGTCTCATTGCAAAACTCATTAAGCTTTTTAATGTAAGTTTTGGAGGTGTTGTAAATCCTGTTCTGTGATCTTTTTCTCTATTTCCAGCTACCAATGTGTCTACAGTCAGGCACATTGCATCAAATCCTGATCTTCTTGACCTATCAATCAAATCATCTGTGATTGATTTATCTTTGTGAACATAAAGTTGAAATAATTTTGGACCACTAGAAATATTGGCTATCTCCTCAATAGAGTTATTACTCATCGAAGACATACTGTAAAAAGTTCCAAATTTTTCTGCTGCTCTTGCTGAAGCTTTGTCGCCATCAACGTGATAAAGTCTCTGCATTGCGGCTGGAGAAAGAAAAATTGGCATATCTATTTTCCTTCCAAACAAGGTCGTTGTTAAGTCAGGTTTACCAACATTTGCTAACACATTCGGAACTAAATCACATTGATTGAATGATTCTGTGTTTCTTCTTAGAGTAGCTTCATCATCTGAGCCACCATCTATGTAATGAAAAATTGGTGATGGTAATTTTTTTTTTGCTAAGTTTCTAAAGTCTTTAAAATTATAGCAATTTTTTAAACTCACTATCTTCTAAATCTTAAATTATTTCGACTTAAATCACTTATTTTTGTACAGCCCATAAGTTTCATATCACGCACTAGTTCAGCTTTATATTTTTCTAAAGCTCTTTCTACACCTGCTTGACCACCAGCTGCTAAAGCATAAAGATATAATCTTCCTCCTGAACAAGCCTTGGCACCTAATGATAATGCTTTAAGCATATGTGTACCTCTATGAATTCCACCTTCACAAATTACGTCTAATTTATCACCAACTGCATCAACAATTTCTGCAAGTTGATCAAAAGGCGATCTAGATCCATCTAACTGTCTTCCACCATGATTTGATACCATTATACCTGTGCATCCTATGTCTACTGCTCTTTTTGCATCTTCTACACTCATAACTCCTTTGAGAGCGAAATGACCTCCCCATTTAGAACAAAGATTTTCAGCGTCTTTCCAATTCATAGATTGATCCAACATAGTTGAAAAATAATTTCCAATTGATGAGTTAACATCGGTACCTTCTTTCACAAAATCTTGTAAATGAGGTAATTCAAACTTACCTTTTGTAAGATAATTAATTCCCCACATTGGTTTAGTAGCAAAACTAAATAAACTTGCTAAAGTTAACTTTGGTGGAGAGGTAAATCCTGTTCTCAAGTCTCTCTCTCTATTTCCTCCAGTAATGGTATCAACTGTTAAAGCCATAACATCAAATTTTGCAGCTTTTGCTCTTTCTAAGCAAGAGTCATTTAAACCTCTGTCTTTATGAAAATAAAATTGAAACATTTTAGGTGTATCAATCATTGAAGAAATTTCCTCAACACTGACTGTGGCTAAAGCAGAAACACCAAACATGGTATTGAATTTTTTGGCTGCTTTTCCAACTGCTCTTTCACCATCATAATGAAAAAGTCTTTGTAGTGCTGTTGGTGAAAGATAAAATGGTAAATCTAATTTTTTACCAAATATTGTAGTTGATAAATCAACTTCTTCAACGCCTCGTAAAACATTTGGAACCAAGTCAACATCATCAAAAGCACTCGTATTTCGCGCGTATGTAATTTCATCATCAGCCGCACCATCGATGTAATGAAAAATGGGTGATGGTAGTTTAAGCTTAGCAAGTTTTCTAAAATCACCAAAATTGTGGCAGTCTTTTAATCTTAATATCATAAATGTTTCTTAAAAGGTTTTAAAAAAATTAAACATATAACTATTTGCCCCAGGATTCTTATCACCTAAGCTAGCATTGGATAAATGGTTATATGAAAAGCCTAATTGGCTATTTTTTGAAAAATTTAATGAAATTTGAACCTCACTTTTAAATTCCAATAAATGTCCAAGATCTTTCCCGTCTCCCTGATTATAAAGACCTGGAGTAAAACTAGGTGTAATGTTTAATGCTCCCAAAGAATATTGTGCTTGTATGCCGGTATATAAATAAGCCGCACTATCAGCGGTAAACATAAAACCTGTTATTGGAGAGAGATTACCAAGAAAAGTATCTCTATTTAAATCAGTATTTTGGTGTTGGAAACCAATTAAAGTTGATCTCTTTCCATTATCACTAAAATCAAACATACCCGAATAAACATTAAACTTTGTATTATCGTCATTAACTTTGATATCTTCCGCAAAAATTGAGGAAGAAATTAAAAAAGACAATATCACCAAGTAACAAATTCTTAGATATTTCATAATTTTTTTTTTTTTAATATAACTTTTCTAAGTATTATTGCACCACCAAATACAAACATCAATATAGGCAATAACCAAAGAAAATAGGTGTTTTTATTGAATCCTGGATCATACAAAATCCAATCTCCATATTTATTTTTCAAATAATCGTATACTTGTTCCTCACTTAAACCATCATCTAATTTTTTTTCTACTAAAATTTTTAAACTATTAGCAAATTCAGAGTCAGAGTCATACACTGATTGACCTTGACAAATTAAACATCTTAAATTTTTTGTAATTTCGGTTCCTAAATTTTTAGCTTTTAAATCAGAGGAAAAAAAATTAATCAAAAAAATAACTGTAATTAAAAGCTTTAAAATATTCATTGAGTCAATTCTTTTATCTCGGAAAATAATTTTTCATTCAAAGGACCAATTATTTTTTTTATTATTTGATTATTTTTGATTAAAAAGCTCTCAGGTACTCCGTATGCACCCCATTCAATTGCTATCGTGCCATCATTATCAGAAAAAATTAAATCGTATGGATTATCTAACTTTATCAAAAAATTTTTGGCATTAACAAAATTATCTTTGTAATTTTGTCCAATAATTTTAATATTTTCTTTTTTACTTAAATCCATTAAATACTTATGTTCCTCTTTACAAGGAATACACCACGAGGCCCAAATATTTAATAAATAGTATTCACTCCCTATAAAAATTTGATCAGAATTTACGTTGTCTTTTGAAAAAAACTCTTTTGCTTCAAAACTTGGAATTTTAATTTCTGATTTAATTTCAGGAGTATAAATATTAGAATTTTGTAAACCCTTGTAAAAAACATAAAAAATTATTGAGAATGTGATAATTAAAAATATAGGAAAAATTTTAGTTTTCATACTTTTTTTTAATAAAACTTAAACCACCACTGCAGCACAATAGAATTGTAGAAATCCAAATCCAAATCATAAATGGTTTTACTTGATAGCGAATATTAAAATAATCTTGATTTTGGACATAATTCATTGTCATAAATTTATCAGTAAACATATTTGTTTTGATATCTGCTTCACTGGTAACAATATTTGGTTGATTATATATTCTTAGTTCAGGTTGCATGACTTCAATTGATCCACTTTGATCCTCTACAGTAAACTTTCCCTTAATAGCTTTAAAATTTTGCTTATTTTCTTGCTCAATGCTTTCAAAATTAATCTTCAAATTTTGATCTTGGTAAGTTTCATTAATTTTTAAATTTGTAATAATTTCAGAAGAGAAAATATTATTAAATAAAATACTTAGTATTAAAATGCTAAAACTAAAATGCGCTATTATTTGTGATAGGTTTCTATATTTTGCATGAAAAAAATCTCTAAGAGTAATAAAAAATAAATAAAAAGCTGCAGTGATTAAAACTGTATTATAAAGAAAATTAATATCTAAATTTCTTATTATCAACATAGATAAAATTAAAGAAATAATAAAAAATAAAATTAAATAAATTTTGTCTTCAACATCTGATTTAATCCATTTTAATTTAGGACCTATTGCCATCGCCATCATAAAAGGAATTAAAAAAGGTAGTATCAATTTGTTAAAAAATGGTGGACCTACAGATATTTTTTGAGATGAAATTACCTCTAAAAATGTCGGATAAATTGTACCGATTAAAACAACAGATAAAAAATACATCATAAACCAATTATTAACTAAAATTGATGTTTCCTTACTTAATAAATAAAAAGTTTTGGTGTTATTGTTTTTGCTTTTGTGAAAAAATAAAAAGATAAACAAAGATAAGAATATCAAAATAAATAAAAATATTAGAATATACAAACCTCTTTCTGGATCGTTGGCAAATGTGTGGACAGAATTTAAAATACCCGACCGAACCAGAAAAGTACCACACATACTTAAGGTAAAAGTTGCAATTGATAGAACAACAACCCACGAGGTAAGAATTAGTTTTTTTTCTAAAACTAGTACGCAATGTAATAAAGTTGTTAGTGCAAACCATGGCATTAAAGATACATTTTCAACCGGATCCCAAAACCAAAAACCTCCCCAGCCTAACTCATAATAAGCCCAAATAGATCCAAGTAAAATTCCTAAAGTCAAAAAAATCCAAGAGACTAAAACCCATTTTTTTATGTGTGACGCCCACATTTTTGTAATATTATTTGAACAAACTGCTGCAAGTGCCGAGGAAAAAATTATAGAGGTTCCAACATACCCTAAATATAAAATTGGTGGGTGTATTGCTAATGCAGGGTCTTGCAATATAGGATTTAAACCTAATCCCTCTTTTGGAACCGGAAAAATATGATTAAAAGGATTAGAGGTTTGTATCAGAAAAATAAAAAAACCTAATATAATTATTTGCTGAAATAATAAAGTTAGAATTCTATATTGGTTTGGTTGATTTTTGGATTTCAACAAAAAAACAAATATAAATAATGTTAAAACTAACAACCATAGTAATAGACTTCCTTCATGATTGCCCCAAGTACCAGAAATTTTATAAAAAAGAGGCTTAGTGGTGTGGGAATGGTTAAAAACTGTCTCATTACTAAAATCAGAGTTTACAAAAGATAAAATTAAACCTGAAAAACTTATTATCACGAATAAAAGTTGTAAGAAGACTAATGATATTACTTTAATGTCAAGATTTTGAGTGTAATTTAAATTTTTAATTGAAAAAAATATAACTAGAATTGAAATACCAACGCCAAAAATTAAAGAATAATATCCAATTAAACTTGACATTTTATTTCTCCTCTAAAGCAGCCTTAACTTCGGGAGGCATGTAATTTTCATCATGTTTTGCTAAAATTTTAGTTGCTGAAAAAAAATTTTCATCTTTTAAAAATCCTTCTGCAACAACACCTTTACCTTCTTCAAAAAGATTAGGTATTAGTCCTGAATAAACAACGTTAATTTCACTTTTAAAGTCTGTGATAACAAAACTTAATTCTTTATTGACAATAGAAATCGAGTCAGTTTTTACCATTCCACCAATTCTAATCTTTTTCTTCTGCTCTTCAGATAAAATTTTTACTTCAGATGGAGATTTAAAATAAATAACATTTTCTTCCAAAGATTTTAGAATAAGAAATACTGTCAAACTTAATGTAATAATAATTAAGAAAACGAAAAAAAATCTTAGTTTAACTTTACGACCATACATGGCTTAAAAAGTTAAATTGTTGAAGTATTGGACAAAATCTCTCTATTAATTTTTTGTAGTTTAGCAGAGGCAGCTCTTTCAGCGTTTAGGTTCCCAAATTTAGCTATAAACTTATTTTTTTCTTTTACGTACTGACTCTTAGTAACGACATATAAAGAAATAAAACTTAAAAATGTAAAAGCAAATGAACTCCAAACATAAATTCCATATCCACTCATATAAAATAATTCAATAATCATAATCTGTCTAAACCCTTATTTTTAATTTTTATCAGTTCTGTATTATATTTCATTAAAAAAATTAACAACGAGAATAGGGCAAATGCCGCAGTCATAATCAACAAAGGCATTAACATTGAAGAATGAATTGTAGATTTTGATAAAATATTTATTGACGCTGGCTGATGAAGCGTATTCCACCAATCTACAGAATACTTGATTATTGGAACATTTATTATCCCTAAAACTGTTATGATTGAGGTAATTTTAAAAACTTGTTCTTTTCTATCATAAATTCTCCAGGCCATTAAAAACATTAAATAAAAAAGTGCAAGAATTAACATAGAAGTAATTCTAGCATCCCAAGCCCACCATGTTCCCCATGTTGGTTTACCCCAAATAGATCCTGTGACTAAAGCAATAATATTAAAGATGAAACCTGATGGAGCTAAACTTTTAGCGATCAAAAAAAAGTTTTTTAACTTAAAAATATAACCGGTTATTGATAAAAATGTAATTGAAGAAAAAATTCCAAGTGCTAACCATGCTGCGGGTACATGAACATACATAATTCTAACAGTGTGACTTTGCAAATAATCTTCAGGTGACAATAATAAAGACTCAATAAGACCGATAGTCAAAACGATCACAAGTAGATAAAGGACATATCTCGGAGCTTTCGAAGTGATTGAAAATATTTTGTTTGGTTCAAAATGTTTAAACATAAAAGATATATACTAATTCATACGCTGAATATAATGTGAAAAATTATCCGATCAAGAATGCAGAGGGAGATAATAACGAAGGGTAAAATTTTAGCATCCTTGACCGAATTGTAATATTCTTAACAGGATCGTGTGTCTAAGTTTTGAGCTAATTGTGTTTAAAAAATGGATTTTAGTTAGATTGCTTGAAATAACTTGAGCCTTTTTTACCAGAAAAAATTTCCTCTATAAGTGGGTGTTTTATGGGCTCATTAGAATCGTCTACTAATAAATTCTGTTCTGAGACATACGCCTCATATGTAATTTCATCATTTTCAGCCAATAAATGATAAAATGGTTGATCTTTTCTTGGTCTAACATTCTTCGGAATAGACTGATACCACTCCTCAGAATTATTAAATTCAAAATCAACATCATAAATTACACCTCTAAATTCAAAATGTTTATGTTTTACAATGTCGCCAATTGAAAATTTTGCTTTTTGAATTGCCATTGGAGAGAGTATGGGTATTTAAAAATAAAAATCAATAGGAAAAAATATAAAGTTTTTGTTAAATTTTATTTATGTTAATATCTTTTTTGTGAATAAATCCTTAATTAAATTTCTTACAGATTTCGGGCCGCTTATAATTTTTTTTTACTACTATTACGATAGTGACAAAAATTTAAAGATTGCGATACCACCTTTCATAATTGCAACTATTATCGCACTAATAATTATGTGGATGCTAGAGAAAAAAATTCCTAAAGTTCCTTTAATTAGTGGAATACTAATTACATTATTTGGTGGACTGACTATCTATTTTGATAATCCAATTTTCATTTATATTAAACCAACTATTATAAATATCTTATTCGGATTATCTTTAATATTTGGTAGATATTTTACAAAAGAGCCCGTGCTTAAAAAAATTATGGGTGGTTCAATTTCATTATCAGATACAGGCTGGGAAATATTAAATAAAAGATGGATATATTTTTTCTTCGGATTGGCAGTTTTAAATGAGTTAGTATGGAGAACTCAAACTGAAGAGTTTTGGGTTAATTTTAAAGTATGGGGCTTATTACCTATTACATTTATATTCACTGCTTTTCAAATCAGTTTAATTAATAAATATAAAATTAATGAATAACAACTTACGATTAATCATAAATAATACACACAATAAAAGCATCGATGAAAAATATTTTTTTGAAAAAAACGAGCTTAAAATAATTCTGGATTTATATGCTAAAATGGTTTCTGAAGGATCTTGGAAAGATTATGGATTAAATATTTCCAGTAGACAAGTTGGGTTTAGTGTTTTTAAAAATGCTGCTGAAAACGCTCTATATAAAATCTGTAAAAATTTTAAACCAAAAAACAAAAATTTAAAATATTTAATTACTGATACAAATGGCAAGATTTTGAAAAATTCTGACAATTTAAGTAATTTGCTTAAAAATACTAACTGGAAAAAACTTTCAGATTAACGTTATCTTCTTTGACCAAAAAGTCTAAGGAGCATGATAAATAGATTTATGAAATCAAGATACAAGGTTAAAGCACCCATTACAGCCTTTTTACCCATTAATTCACCAGTATCACTAGCTACATACATATTTTTTATTTTTTGTGTATCATAAGCGGTTAATCCAACAAATATAAGCACACCTAAAATTGAAATAACAAAATACATCATAGATGATTTCATGAAAATATTTACCAACGAAGCAATGATAATTCCAATTAATCCCATCATCAAGAAAGAGCCAAATTTCGTTAAGTCTCTTTTTGTTGTATATCCATAAATGCTCATCGCACCGAAAGTTGCTGAAGATATAAAGAAAACTCTAGTTACACTTAAACCAGTATACACTAATAGTATAGAGGAAAGAGATAATCCCATTAACGCAGCAAAAACCCAAAAAGTAGTTTGTGCTTTTCCAGCACTCATTTTATTTATGCCAAAACTCATGTAAAACACAATTGCTAATGGAGCTAACATTACAACCCATTTCAATCCGGACATATAAATTGCTGAACCAAAACTCGTTAATGCAACAATAGACCCGCCTGCATCAGTTACTACTGACATTTTAAAGGATAATAAAGCTACAATTCCAGTTAAAAGAACACCGGTTGCCATATAATTGTAAACTTTTAGCATGTAGGCTCTTAAGCCTTCATCCGTAACCGCAGTTGTTTCTTGAGCTGCAGCTTTTGCTCTTGCTAAAATTCCTTTTTTATCAAATTCCATAATTACAATAGATATATAGTCTTTTACTAATTATTCAAGATACCTTAAAAGATTAATAAATATTAACACTTTAAAACCATAATGAATTACAAAAAATTAGGTAATACTGATCTTGACGTTAGTACAATTTGTCTCGGTACAATGACCTGGGGAGAACAAAATACGGAAAAAGAAGGTTTCGAACAAATGGACTGGGCATTAGATCATGGGGTAAACTTCTGGGATACAGCAGAAATTTATTCGATTCCCATGAGAAAAGAAACTTATGGTGAAACAGAGAGAATAATTGGAAACTGGTTTAAAAAAACAAATAAAAGAGACAGAGTTGTAATTGCTACAAAAGTCTGTGGAAATACCTCAAATAAATATATTCGGGGTGGTGGAAATAATTTTGGAAAAAAGAAAATTTCAGATGCATTAGAAGAAAGCCTTAAAAGGTTAAAGACAGACTACATAGATTTATATCAACTTCATTGGCCTGAGAGAAATACTAATTTTTTTGGAAAACACGGTTATGAGCACGATGAAAACGATAATGACTGGACACCATTTGAGGAAATACTTGAAAGTCTGGAAAATTTTATTAAGCAAGGAAAAATTAGATATATAGGTTTGTCAAACGAAACAGCGTGGGGCTTGTCAAAATTTCTTGAAATCTCTAAGTTAAAAAATCTTCCTAAAATGATGTCTGTTCAAAACCCTTATAATTTACTCAACAGATCCTATGAAGTTGGATTAGCAGAAATTTCAGTGAGAGAGAAAAGTGGATTGTTAGCCTATTCACCACTAGCATTTGGTTACCTAACGGGAAAATATAGGAATAATAATTTGCCTGAAAAATCAAGAATGAAACTATTTAAAGATTTTACAAGATATAAAAACGAAAATGGTCAAAACGCAATTGAGGAATATTATAAAATATCAAAAAAATTTGACGTTGATTTTACCCAAATGTCTTTGAAATTTTGTGAGATTCAGCCTTTTGTAACAAGTGTAATTATTGGAGCAACGACAATGGAACAGTTGAAAACAAATATAGAAAGTGTAAATGTAACTTTATCAAGTGAAATACTAAATGAAATTAATAATATTCAAAAAAAATACCCAAACCCATGCCCATAATTAAAAAAACTTTATTATTGTCTTTATTTTTTATTTTTTTTTCAATTACAAAAACCCTAGCTGAAGATCTTAAAAAAATTGGAAAATATAAAGATTGGGAAACCATAGTGCTAGCAGAAACATCAGGTAAAGTTTGTTTTGCTCAATCCTCACCAATTTTACAATCTCCAAAAACAAGCAAAAGAGATGCAAGGCTGTTTGTGACATTCAGACCAGGTGAAAAGATTACTAATGAAATAAGCACTACTGCTGGATATGAATTTAATAAAAATAATAGTGTTCTTGCAACATCTGGAAATAACAAATTCAAATTTGATATCAAACAACAAGGTTTTGCTTGGATGACCAGTAATAAAAAAGAAAAAGTAATGGTTAGAGTTATGAAAAAAGGTTCTAGAATTATGGTTACTGGTTATAACGAAAAAGGTTCTCAAACAATTGATCATTATTCATTACTAGGTTTCACTAAAGCTTATAACACAGCGAAAAAAGCTTGTAGTTAATTAATGACACAAAAGAGAAGAATTGTATTAGCTTATTCTGGAGGACTAGATACCTCCATAATACTTAAATGGCTTCAAGAAAATTACAATGCCGAAGTAATCTGTTACACGGCTGATATTGGTCAAGAGATAGATAAAAAAAAGATAATCAAAAATGCAAAAAAATTTGGGGTAAAAAATATTATAATTAAAGACTTAAAAAATATTTTTGTTAAAGATTATGTCTTTCCAATGATCAGAGGTCACGCGATCTATGAGGGTGTATATTTATTGGGTACCTCAATTGCAAGACCTTTAATAGCAAAAGATCAAATAAGAATTGCAAAAAAATATAAAGCATATGCAGTATCTCATGGAGCCACTGGTAAAGGAAATGATCAAGTCAGATTTGAGCTTGGCTATCATTATTTTGGTCCAAAGATTAAGATCATAGCACCCTGGAGAATTTGGAAATTAAGATCTAGAACTGATCTTATTAAATATGCAAAAAAATACAAAATACCAATACCTAAAGATAAAGTGGGTTCCGCACCTTTTTCTGTTGATGATAATTTGTTTCATACATCTACAGAGGGAAAAGTTTTAGAAAATCCAAAAAATTCTGCTCCAGAAATTATTTTTCAAAGAACGGTTTCTGCAGAAAAAGCTCCTAATAAACCCACATTTATATCCATAAATTTTAAAAATGGAGACCCAGTTGGTATCAATGGAAAAAAATATAATCCTGAGAAAATTTTAACAAAACTTAATTTAATAGCTGGTAAAAACGGTATTGGAAGAGTTGATTTGGTTGAGAATAGATTTCTTGGTATAAAATCTAGAGGAGTTTATGAAACACCTGGTGGTACACTTCTTATTTATGCACATAGAGCTATAGAGTCTGTAACATTAGACAAAAACACAATGCATAAAAAAGATTCCATCATGTCTAGATATGCAGAATTAATTTACAATGGATATTGGTTTTCAAAAGAGAGATTTAAACTTCAAAAAATTATCGATCTCAAAAGAAATAAGGTAAATGGAACTGTAAAACTTAAGCTTTATAAAGGAAATATAATTATTCAATCAAGAATTACAAAAAGTAAAGCATATTCAATGAAAAAGGTTTCATTTGAGGAAAATAAATCTTTCAATAAATCTAACGTTGAAAAATTTATAAATTTTCATAAAAAAAAATTAAGATAACTCAAGAAAAATTGACAATTTTTTACATTGTCAATTCTGAAAAAAAACATAACTTAGTTTTATGGACAATTTAAAAAAATGGATGCAAGACTCAGCCAATATATTGTTTGATGATAGTAAGAATGATTTAAGATCACTACCTAAGGCTGTTAGATTACAAATATTATTAGTCCTAAGTTTCATATGGACAACAGTATTTAGTTTGTATGTATTTTCATATACAACTTTTGCTTTTGGCTGGGCTGGAACATACTTAGCTCATGTTGGTCTTATATTTGCAGTTTATATGACATTCAAACAATTCCATAAAGCTGAAGAAAAATCGACAAGCGTCTTTCAAACAAAAAATTTTGATCCATTTAAAATTATGGTTATTGTATTTGTTATAGTATTTATTTTTGTTTTTTCTAAGGGTATAGAAGTTTTAACAAATACTAACTCGTATACTATTCCATATGATGGTCCATCAAAATCAGTGTTTGAAAAATGGTTGCCATTTAGTAAGGACAAATAATGGAAAAAATAGCTAAGAATTTACAACTTATACTAATGTGCATTATTTTAATAAGTACAGTAATTGCTGTAGGTATTGAAATTTATAAAATGTATCAAAACATGTCTGTAACATTAGCTGACTTGTTATTAATGTTTCTTTATTTAGAAGTTCTTGCAATGGTTAGAGTTTTTTGGAACCAACAATCAATTAGTATTACATTGCCACTACTAATAGCAATTACTGCACTTGCTCGATTTATTATTCTTCAAGGTAAAGAGATGGACCCTACTGCATTAGTTTATGAGGCAGTCGCAATAGTTCTAATTGCTGGTGCAATTGTAATCTTGAGATTAAGACATAGTGATAAATTAGGTCTTAAGAAAAAAAAATCTAAATAGTTTTAAATGAATTTTGAACCCTCAAGGGCTAAGGCCTTAGATCGATTAGAAAGTTTTGTTGAAAACAATCTTGCAGAATATTCAAAGCTTAGGAATTTTGATTTTGGTCCAGAAAAAAGGTCAAATGTTTCTTGTTTGTCACCATATATTAGTCACGGAATTGTTAATGAACAGGAGATCATAAAAAAATCTCTAAGCAAATTTTCTTTTTCAAAAAATGAAAAATTTATACAAGAAGTATTATGGCGCACCTATTGGAAGGGCTGGTTAGAATTAAGACCAAATGTTTGGTCAGATTATTTGACAGAGTTAATTAAAATTAAGGAAGATTTAAAATATAATCAAAATTATAAAAATGCAATTGAAGGAAAAACAGAGATAGATTGCTTTAATCAATGGGTAATCGAACTAAAAGAGAATAATTATTTACACAATCATACAAGGATGTGGTTTGCTAGTATTTGGATTTTTACTCTAGAATTACCTTGGCAATTAGGAGCAGAATTTTTTATGCAACATCTCTATGACGGCGATGCTGCATCCAATACTCTTGGATGGAGATGGGTTGCTGGAGTTCAAACACAAGGAAAACATTATTTGGCGAGCGAATGGAACATTAAAAAATTCACTACTAACAGATTCAATAATATTAAGTTAAATGAAAATGCTCCTCCAAAAGTATCTGAAAAAACTTACTCAATAATAAAACAAGATTTTAGTAATCCTCAAAATATTGAAGATAAAAGTCTACTAATTTTTGATAACAATCTCTCTTTTGAAATTACTGATTTTCAAAATTACAAATTTAAAAAAATTTATTTAATTTCAAATGAAAATAATAATAGATCTATTAAGTTGAGTGAAAAAGTTGTAAAATTTAAATCCCTTTTAATTGGAGACCAAGAACAAAGGTTAAAAGCCAAGTCTATTGATTATGAGGTTATCAGTATAAATGAAACAAAAGATATTCAAAACTGTTATGGTTTATATCCCTCAGTTGGTGAAAACTTAGATTATTTAAATTTAAATAGCTCAAAAATCACTTTTTTATATAGAAAACTTGATCAGTATTCTTGGCAATATTGCAACAAAGGTTTTTTTAATTTTAAAAATTATATTCCAAAAATAATTTCAACTTTCAATTAAAACCACCTAAACATTCCGATAATTCCTGCCGTTGCGTAAAAAAATTGTAAAAATAATATTCCTCTATGACCACCTCTATACGCCCAAATTCCGATTAAAATTGCAGATAAAAGTAATAAGCAAAAACCAAAAAATTCAATACCAATATTCATAGCTACGAATAATGAATATAATATTGCTGTTATAACTCCTGCCCATTCAAAAATCTTATTATCCATAATTTTTATCTCGCAAGTTTAATAAAGATATCACCCATGCCTGCCTCTAAATTCTCTATAGGTGTATTATTTCTAAATTCACAAAATCTACCAGTTATCTGATGACTTTTTACAAAATCTATCTCATCTTTTCTGCAACTTTTACCATTATGCAATAAACCAATTACTATTCGGCCACTTAGATCATAAACTTGTTTGTTATTTATTTTCTCTCCAACACAAAAATAATCTTTATTAACCCTATTTGGAAAATCTTCTTTGTTGCAGGGATTTTTAATTGTAAAAACAAAAAACTCCTTGATGCCGTCTTTAAATTTATATTTCATCCTTTCAACTTCAGAATATTTCATAATATCACAAGAACACGGAATACAGCATTTATAGTAATTACCACAAATTTTATTTTTGGTTCCTCTCTCACCGATAAATATAAAATCAGGGTCACTATTGGGATCGATCAAAGAACCAGAAACAGCACAATAAAGTTTGTTATATTCAATGAAATCTTCATAATTTATGTCTTTATCAATTATATATTTGAAGAATTTTGGGCCAGCAGCATTTCTGTTGCTGTCAGGAAAGATTCTAGACCAATCTGTTATTAAATCTTTATAATAATTTTTTTCCACTGAATTGGAAATATTGGAAAAAGATAAAGTAAAGATAGAAATAATTACAAATCTAAAGATAGCTTTTGAAAAATTCATAAATTTAATTAATTTAAAAAATTTTTATTATTTGTCGCACTTAATTTACTTTCAAATTATAAATTTAAAGTTATTAAAGTCCAATGAAAAAATTACACATAATATTTTTAGCACTTACCATGATGATTATCCCATCGATAACATTTGGAAATGTAATTGATAAATTAAATGAAACCGGTAAATTTACAAAATTAAATGAAACCTTAATGAAATCAGGATTAAGTGAGAATTTAAAAGGTGAAGGACCATTTACTGTTTTTGCACCTTTAGACGACGCATTTGCAGCAATCAGTGCACAAACTTATTATGGTCTGCTGAGAGAGGAAAACAAAGATAAACTTGTAAATATTTTAGGACGACATGTTTTTTCAAAAAAAATTCCTTCTTCAGAAGTTGCAGGTGAAATTAAACTCAAAGCAATTAATGGTGAGGAAATAACTATAAAAAAAGTTAATGGTATAGTTTATATAAATGAAGCTGAAGTTGTAACTGCTGATGTTGAAACTTCTAATGGTATAATCCATTTTATAAATAGAGTTCTTCAGCCCTTAAACTAGTTATTTTTGTTTTAAAGTAATTGTTTGGTTTAGATTTTTTACCGAGATTATTTTAGTTTTTCCATTTGTCCATCTAACCTCTATTTTTATATTCTTTTCATTTTTTCTAATACCATAATGAGCTACTGGTTCCATTTGGCATAGATACCCTGAACCAGAGTCAATTGTTTTTGAATGTTTTCTTAAATTTGAAATCAATGTTACTGTTGCTCCTCTTGCGGGTGCCCCATATTTATTTAGCGGTTTAATCCTTAAATATTTGTGTTGAGGATTCACCTTTGCTTTATACAAAGACAATGGCTGATCTCTGCTTTCTCCGTGGGAAACTAATAATTCTAATATGCCGTCGTTATCTATATCAGCAACTGCTGCTCCAGTTCCATATCCATCTGGTTCTAAACCAATGCCGAGAGGTATTTGTTTTACCAAACCATTCTCTAAAATTCTAAAAAGTTTGTTGGGTTCACCAATATTATTCAAGAATATTTCGTCGTAACCATCATTATCTAAATCAGCTGAAATAACAGTTCTTATTCTTGACGGCTCATCAAAAGGTGGCATTGCTATATCCTCAAAAATATCATTTTTAAGCACATATGCTCTGTGAAATCCTCCCCAATTTCCATTTAAAATATCAAGTCTTCCTCGGTAATAAATATCTGACAAAGCTGTACCTCTTCCATTTTGAAGGACATCTTGAACTCTATATTCATATGCGACATCTAAAAATTTACCCTCTTCATTTTTGTATAAAAAATTTGCTCCTCTCTCATTGGCTGCAAATATATCAATTTTGTCAGAAATGATGTGTCCAGCCACGACAGCACGTCCACCTGTAACTTTCGCCAGGTTCAATTGAACAGATTTATCGACTATTATGTCATCATTATATTCGTAGTATCTTGTGGGTCCTCCGTAGTTAGCAACATATACACCATAATTGCCATCTCCTTTTCTATCAACACAAACAACTGACCTTCCAGCAGTTAAATTAAGATCTTTTTGATTTTTCTCAATTTCAAATAAATCAATAAAATTACCCTTCTCTAAATCTATCAGTCTATCTGAATATTTTTTTGTTCCACTATACGTATCAGTGTTGAGAAAATATATTTCCTCATATCCATCTTTATCCACATCACATGCAGCGACACCAATTGTTCTTCTAAATTCATCCGAAAATTTTTTTTGATCTACAATATTAATCAGTTTTCCATTCTCGTATGATAAAGCTAAATTCAGATAACCAAATCCAGTAACTATAAAATCAAAATTTCCATCTTGATTTACATCAGTGACGGAAACTCCATAACTAAGTCTTTTAGGATTCTCATCAATTTGACTTGTTATATCCTCAAAAAAATCAGCATTCAGATTATTTGGAATTAATAGAAAAAACAAAACTACCATTTTATTTAAATAATTAATAATTTTAATTTTCATTTTTTTTTACTTTTATACTTTTTCATCCAATCACCAAATATTTTTATAGCATCATCCATATCCCTAGTTTTGTTAGGATGGTTCTTTGCTCTACCCAGCATGGTTGCGATAACATTTACCTGATACTTAATTGAACGATTTTTAATAGTTCTAATTGTGTAAAGAGCCTTTTCCTTGTTTTTAAATCCTAACCCATGAGTAGTAGTTTTAGGATTATAATCTGAATATAGCGATAAATTTATAGGTTTAAATTTTTTACTTAAAGGCATTTTGTCTATAACTTTAAAAATTGTTTTATGATTAACGTTATTCATCTTCTTTTTAGATTTGCCATCAAAACCAATTAGATTTATCGATGATTTTTCCTTTATATTAATTTTGCAAATTAATTTTACATATCTTTTATGAAAATCTTTTATTTTAGCTTGATATATTTTTTTGACATCTAGATAAATTTTATCCTTATAATTTGGTGTAGAAACAAGTAAAATTCTACTTTTCCATTTGTATTTTTCCAAGTTCATATTTTTTTACCAGAACATCTTTTTGAACAATACTTAACTCTTTCCCAGTTTAGCTTCCATTTTCTTCGCCAAATAAAAGGTTTTTTACAAACAATGCAGATTTTAGATGGAAGATTTTCTTTTTTCACTAAAGTGTATTTTGTTTGATAAATTTTTCTGCAGCAGGAAGAATTAATTTTTTTCTATCACTTTTCATTTTATCAAAAATTCTAACCATCATAGATAATCTTGGATTTTTCAAAAAAAATTTTCTATTTCTATCAATGAATCTCCAATACAACCCATCCATTATGTTGCACCAATCGCCTTTTTTAAAATCCATCATTTTCATAAAGTAACTCGAGCCACATATATATGGTTTTGTAGCAAATATTCCTCCGTCACTAAATAATCCCATACCATAAACATTAGGCACCATTACCCAATCTGAGGAGTCTACAAACATTTCCATAAACCATTTATAAACAATGGTAGGTTTTATTTCACAAAGATTCATGATGTTAGATAAAATCATCAATCTTTCAATGTGATGAGACCATCCATGATTTAAAGCATTTTTGATTGCATAATCTAGTGGCGGTAAACCAGTCGTACCTTCATACCATGATTTTTTCATTTTACGATTTTGTTTGAAAAAATTTCTAGTTTCCATTTCGTTTGAATAACTTTGATAAATTCCTCTCATAAATTCTCTCCATCCTATGACCTGACGCACATAACCTTCTAAAGAATTTAATTTGATTTTTTTACTCTTATGGAAATCTAAAACTTTTTTTATAATAAATTCAGGCGTTATTAATCCTAGGTTAATGTAAGGACTTAAAGCACTGTGAAATAAAATATTATCTTTTTGATCAACAGCGTCCTCATAATCACCAAATAAATTAGATTTCTCTTTAATAAAAAAATTTAATAATTTGACCACATCATTAAATTCTGTAGCAAGCCAAAAGTTTTTGGTTGTTCCTGGATGATCTTTGAATAGTTTTTCAATAATAGGTTTTAATTTTTTAGTATGGTTAGTCTCATTAATTTTTGTGAATTTTGGAATAGAGATATTTTTTGGTAACTTATTTCTATTATCTTCATCAAAACTCCATTTACCTCCTATGGGATTCCCATCTGAACCCATTAATATGCCGGATTTTTTTCTAACTTCTTTATAAAAAGTTGCCATAAAAGGTTTTTTTGATTTTGATAAATATTGTTTAAATTCATCTCTCGAATTTAAAAACATAGGAGTTTGCACAATATTCCATTTAATTTTTTCTTTTTTTGTGAATTGAACAATTTTTTTCTCAAAAAATTTATCCTCAATTTCAAAACTCGAAATTTCTTTTATTTTTTTTGAATCAATTAATTTCTTTAATTTTTTTAAATAGTCATCTTTAAATTCTTTATCTTCAATTCTCAAATATTCTAATTTGAACTTATCCTTTTTAAGAGACTCCGCATGTGAACGCATTGATGATAAGAAAAGAAGGATTTTATTTTTATGATGTTTTTCATAAGTGCATAATTGGTAATCTTCTGCCATAAAAAATAGGTGGTCTTTTTTGAAGCGGTCCAAGTATTTTGGTGGAAATAATTGATTGCCAAGTATAAAAAATAACTTCATATTTAAATATAACTAATAAAAATTTTTATGTCAGAAAAATATCTTATTTTTGGTGCGACAGGATCCATCGGTTCTAGTTTGGCTGAACAATTAGTAAATTCAGGGAATTCGGTTCATTTAGTTGGTAGAAATGAAAATGAAACTAAAAATATTTCTGAAAAATTAGGTTGTACATTTACAATAGCTGATGTTTTGCAAGATGGATTTGTGGATAAGGTTAAAAGTGATATTTCTGATGTAAAAGGTATTGCTTATTGTGTGGGTTCAATTGATCTGAAACCTTTAAGAGTCGTGAATGAGCAAGATTTTAATAAGTGTATGAAATTAAATTTATACTCTGCAGTCGAGGTTATAAAGGGATATCAGGATATTTTGAAAAAAAATAAAGGTTCGGTCGTTTTATTTTCTACAGTTGCTGCTCAAAGAGGTTTTACAAATCATGCAATAATTGCATCTACAAAAGCTGCCGTTGAGGGTTTAACAGTTTCTTTGGCTGCAGAATTTGCACCAAACATAAGAGTAAACTGTATTGCACCAAGTTTAACCAATTCTAAAATCGCTGAACCAATGTTAAAAAATAAGGCCTTAGCAGATGGAATTGCAAAAGCTCATCCATTAAAGAGATTGGGTGAGGGAAAAGACTCAGCCTCTTTAGCCAAATTTCTTATTACAGATGATAGCTCATGGGTGACAGGTCAAATTATAGCAGTTGATGGTGGAAGATCAAAGCTCTCGTAAAGTGAAAAAGTTTATTTTCTCAGTATCTTTATTCTTACTCTTAACAAACCTCTCAGTTGCAAAAAATTTTAATTTAGAAAAAATTGTGGATTTAAACGGTCCTTGGGGCTCATCATTTATTAATAATGAAGAGCTAATTATAACTGAAAAAAGTGGAAAAATAAAAGTTGTAAACATTATTTCAAAACAAATTTCTGAAATAAAGCACAATCTTAACTTTTTAGAACATGGTCAAGGTGGAATACTAGATATTCTTTTTAAAGATAATTTTATTTATGTATCTTACACAGAAAATAGAGGTAATGGTAAAACCAGCACCTCAATTGCAAAAACAAAATTTGCCGAAAAAGAATTAAAATTTGAAAATATTTTCCAAGCAAATCCTCCTATTAATTCTGGTTATCATTTTGGATCAAGATTAGCGATTAAAGATGACTATCTTTTTGCATCTGCTGGTGAAAGAGGTGAGGGTATGATTGCGCAAGATCCAACAAAACATCCAGGAAGTATTATCAGAATAAATCTAGATGGCAGTATTCCACGAGACAATCCTAGATTTAAAGGGAAATCCAACTGGCTTCCAGAAATATATCAAATCGGTATTAGAAATCCACAAGGTTTAACTTTATCTCCATTTGACGGAAAAATTTATATGAGTAATCACGGAGCAAAGGGTGGAGATTGGTTTGGTGAGGCTAAAGAAGGTGAAAATTATGGTTGGAAAATTTTAGGATGGGGAGGGACAAATTACTCTGGTATTCCAATTGGACCTAAATGGAAGCCAGGCTTCACAAAAGCAATTCATTATTGGATACCCTCAATTGCCACAAGTGCCATCACAATTTACAAAGGTAAGGAATTTAGTGAATGGAATGGTCATGCACTTATAACATCATTGAAAGATCAATCTCTAAGAAAACTGATATTTAAAGATTTATCAAATGTAAAAGAAGATATTATTTTTCAAAAAAAAATTGGAAGATTAAGAGATATACAAGTACATCCAGAAAATGGTAAAATTTATTTTTTAGCAGGAGATAGTTTGTGGCTAATGCAAAAAATTCAATAGTTTTAAATGACTATTGATTTCTTATAAGTGGATAAACCTTTGGATTTAAATATTTGATGTTAGTTAATAATATCATTACTAAAGTTACAAAACCAATAGATAGTCCAAGGTAAATTAAGACTTCAAGATTAAACTTCCAAGATAACTCAAAAACATTTTCAATTATAAATTTGGAGCCAATTACAGCAAAAAAAATTGCAATCATTATTACTGATATAAAAATGATCATAAATTCAATTAATGAAGAAAAGATAATCTCTTTTCTTGAAAACCCTAAAATTTTAAAAACTAAATTTTGATATTCTCTTACTTTTCCTTGAACCATAATTGCACTTGATATTACTATTAAGCCAATAACAATGGTGACTGTTGAAATTACAATAACTGCTATGAAAACTTTATTTAAAACATTTGTGACTTTATTTAAATAATCTGCAATTTTAATCATTGATAAACTAGGGAAAATTTCGAGCATTTTTGTTTCATCAAATTTATTTAAATTATAGAACTTTGTGGTCGCTAAATATTCGTGAGGAATATTTTTTGCAAAGTCAGGATTAAATAGCATTGCAAAATTTATATTAAGATCTCTATAATCAACTTGTCTAAAGTTGACTATTTCACCATCAACTTCTCTACCATAGATATTTAGCGTAAATATATCCCCTAATTTAATATTAAAATCTTTTGCAACCTTAGCGTCTAATGATATCTGAAGTTGGTTTGGTTTAGACAAATCCCACCATTTACCATCAATAATTAGATTATCGTCAGGAACTTCTTTTGTCCAAGATGATCTCCGTTCACTACCTATAACCCAATAGCTATCATTTTCAGGTGTAATATATGTATTTGGATTTATACCATTAATCCTTACTATTCCTGAAGAAACCATTGGCACAATTTCAACATTAGCATCAGAATCCATTGATAAAATTATTTGTTCAAACTTTCCACGCTCTCCATTTTGAATACCCACAAAAAAATAATCAGGAGCGATGTCGGGAATTGACTTTGCTATTTCTCTTTTAAAATTAGTTCCAACTAATGCCAAAGTCAAAAGTAATGTGACACCTAGGCCTAAAGACATAATTGTTATAGGTGTGATACTTTTTGATTGTGTAATATTTTTAATAGATACTTTTAAAGTAGTGCTCGAATTAAATCTAAACTTTTTTAATAAAAATATGATTAATTTTGAGAGTAGAAAAAATATAATCAAACAAATAAAAAATGCCCCAAAATACCCAAGACTATAAGTAAGATTTTCTGATCTATAGGTAAATATTAAAATCAAAATTGATAACATGAAAATACTCATAAAAATTAATTTCTTTGAATAATAAAATTGTAAATTTTGGAAAACATTTCTAAATAGACTTGATGCTTTGACTTGATCAATAGAACTAATTGTAGGAATCGAAAAAATTATCAAAACTAACAAACCTATTAAAAATATTTTAAAAAAATTAAAAAAAGAAAAAAATAAATTTATCTTAAGTCCAAAGCTACTTGACAAATATTTGTCTGCTAATGGCACAATTAGTAAACTACTGAGGTACGCCAAAATAGTAATTATAAATAATAATATTACTAATTGAAGATAATAAAGTTTTTTAATATTACCAGAATAGAAACCTAAAGCCTTTCTTACTGCTATAGACAAATTATTTTGATTTATAAATGACAGAAGAGTATTAGCAATTCCAATACCAGCAATTAGCATCGCACTTATTGAGACAAGGGATAAAAATTGTGAAAAGTTACCAATTACTCTTTTTAATCCACTTGCTGCATTTTCTGGATATCTAATTTTTACCTTTTGATCGTCTTTAAAAATACTTTCAATTTTTTTTATGATTATTTCTGGGTCATCATTATTATTAAATTTTACTTTGTATTCGTAATTTAAAAAATTTCCTATTCCATTAAGTTTTAAGATATCCAAAGTTTGTTTACCTGTTAAAACCCAATCTCCAAAAGTCACGAATCCACTTACATCTGGAACAGATCTTACCTTACCAATAACAAGAAATTCTTGATCTTGAATTTTTACAATTTCATTTGTCTTGATATTTAAGGTTTTTGATAAACTCTCATTAATTAAAATTGTATAAGGTTCATTTTGCATTCTTTCATAAGCACCAGCAGGTTCATAAGTTAACTCACCATATAAAGGATATTTTTGATCAACAGTTTTTATTCTAGTGAATAAAGATTTATTTTTCTTTCGATTTGTTGTTGAGAGCATTGTACTAAATTCAACCATCTCTGACATAATTGTAAACTCTTCAACTTTATTTAATAAGTCTATATTTCCCTGATTTCTATTATAATCAATTTCTAAGTCTCCACCTAAAAGCTCTTTGGCATTTTCTTTGAGTTCTTTTTTCAAACTATCCTCAATAGTAAATATTGCACTTAATATAAAAAGACTTATGAACAGGGTGATGATTATACTTAAGATTTTTTTATAGTTCCTTTTTAAATCTCTCAGAGCATATATTAAGATAAACTTGTATTGATAAAATTTATTTAATTTTTCCATCTTTAATTTTAATTTTTCTGCTTGCACGGTTGGCAAGTTTTGGGTCGTGTGTTACCATAATTAACGAGGAACTTTCCTCTTTGACATACCTAAATAAAATTTTAGAAATCATTTCGGAATTTTCTGTATCTAAATTTCCTGTAGGTTCATCAGCTAGAATTAGCTCTGGCTTCATAGCAATAGCTCTAGCGATAGCGACACGTTGTTGTTCTCCTCCAGATAACTGGCTGGGTAGATTGTTTAGTCGATGTTTTAGTCCAAATCTATCTAAAAGAGATTTTGCTTCTTTCTCAGGATTTTTGAATTTATTCAATTCAAGAATTAAGGTTACATTTTCTAGGGCTGTATAATTGGGGATTAGATAAAAAGACTGAAAAATTATACCAATATTTTTTTTTCTGATTTTTGATACTTCGTCTTCACTCAATTTTGTAATTTCTTTGTCTAGAAAGTATATCTTGCCTGAAGTTGGACGCTCTAAACCACCAATTAACATGATTAAACTTGTTTTTCCTGAACCGCTTTCACCTACTATTGAAATAGTCTCTTTTTTTTTTGTGGTCAAATTTATGTCTTTCAAAACGCTAATATTATCTTTACCAGTTTGGTATTTAAGATTTATTTTTTTTAATTTAAGAAGAGAGCTCATGAACAGAAGTTTTATTATTAAAATAATTATTATATGTCTACTAACCATTAATGCATATGCACTCGAAAAGGTTGTGTTATTTGGTGATAGTTTGATGGCAGGTTATGGTTTATCTGATGCCGATAGTTTACCAGTCGTTTTAGAGGAGAATTTAGAAGCAAAGGGTTATAATATTGAGATTGTTGATGCCAGTGTTTCTGGTAGCACATCTTCAGGTGGTTTAAATAGAGCTGATTGGACTTTAACTGAGCCAGATATAGATCTAATAATTTTATGTTTGGGTGCCAATGACATGTTAAGAGGTATCGAGCCAAAAGAAACAAAAAGCAATTTAGAAAAAATCATAAAAATTGCTCAAGATAAAAATATTGAAATTATTTTAGCTGGAATGATTGCTCCAACCTCACATGGTTTTACTTATAAAAAAAAGTTTGACAAAATTTTTCCTAATTTAGCCAAAGAATTAAAAATTGAGCTTATTCCTTTTTTACTAGAGGGGGTAGCTATGAAGCCTGAATTTAATCAAAGTGATGGCATACATCCAAACGAAAAGGGGACAATAATAATTAGTACAACCTTAGAAGAGATAATAATAAAAGCTCTAAATAAAAAAAATTAGTCAAAGTGCAAAGAAAACCTTATCACCATTTAGTAGACGGTAGTTTCAGAAATCCTGAGGGTTCACCAAAAGCTGACCCTAATATTAGATGGTCCTTCAAAATTTTTAATAAAGAAAAAAAGAAACTAGATATGACAGTTCCTAAAGAGCATGTAATTAAAAAAAAAAAAGTTTTATCAGATCTGAAGAAATATCAAGAAGATGATTATGTGGCTTGGATTGGGCATGCAACGTTTTTAATAAAACTTGGCCAAACTACAATAATCACAGACCCTGTGTTCTCTAAAAACGCTGGGCCACTTATATTTGGCCCAAAAAGATATACAGAACCAGCGCTTACTCTAAATGAAATACCAAAAATAGATTTATTTTTATTAACTCATAACCACTACGACCACCAAGATGCATACACCATTAGAAAGTTTCCATATAAAGATGCAAAGGTCTTACTACCTCTTAAACTTGGGAAATACTTCAGAAGATATAAAGATGTTAATGAAATGGATTGGTATGATGAAATAAAAGTAAATGAGAAATTGAAAGTTACATTTTTACCCGCAGTTCATTGGTCAAAACGTAGTCTAACTGATACCAATAAAACTTTATGGGGAAATTTTTTAATTGAATATGACGGAAAAAAAATTTTATTTGCCTGTGATACAGGAATTGGAGACATATATAAATCTATTGGTCAAAAATATGGTCCAATTGATTTAACATTTATAAATATTGGTGCTTACAATTTTTATCCGATTATGCCTTATAAAGATAAGTCTATCTATCACACAAACCCAGAGGAGGCTTTAGAAATTGCTCAAAATCTTAAAAGTAAGAAAGTAATTGGCATGCATTGGGGAACTTTCGTTCTATCTTTAGAACCTATAATGGAGCCTCCAAGAAGATTTAAAGCCAGCGCTAATAAGTATGGTTTTAAAAAAGAGGATGTTTTGATTTATAAAATTGGTGAGTTTGACTCACTTAAAAAATTACTTAGTTACAATTAGTTGTCTAAAATTTTTCTTTTTGCTTTCTCAAATTCTTCCTGGGTTAAAACTCCATCTTTTAAAAGTTTATTTAATTTTTCAAGCTCATAACTTAAACTATCTTCATCAACCACAGGAGGATCAATTTTTTCATTATCAGAATTTTCATTTATTTTATTTGCACTTTTGGCACTAAATCCATCCATTATTGCAGTTGCGCCAAGATATAAAACAAATCCAAAAATTGGTATTACCAAACCAAGAAAGATAATTTTTTCCATTAATTAGTCCTCATCTTCCTCTCTCCAATTTTTTTCGTACATAAGCCATGCTGCTAATATTACTGAAAAAGTTCCAACAATCATACCATAATCAAATCCAGTTTGTTGGTCGTATAGATACCAACCAAGTTGAGTTGCTCCAATCGGAGGTATGGTAAGTATAGCCATAATAATCAAAATTCTATATGGGTATTTGGGCTTTCTCATAACTTAGTTTACCAAAAATTTTTTAATGATTTAAATATTAAATTTGCGATCTTTTGAAACAGTCAATCGTATTTTTAAGCAAACACGCAATTGTCATTGGACCAACACCACCCGGAACTGGCGTAAGGGCTTTTGCATTTTTTGAAACTTCATCAAATGCAACATCACCAACAATTCCCTTTTCAGTTTTATTAATACCTACATCAATCACAATTGCATCTTTTTTAACCCAATCTCCTTTTACCAACTCAGGAATACCGACGGCAGCAACAACAATATCTGCCTCTAAGCATTCAGCTTTTAAATCTTTAGTTTTTGAATGAGTTATTGTTACAGTGCAGTTTTCTTTCAAAAGAAGTTGTGTCATTGGTTTGCCATTTAAATTCGATCTACCTATTACAACAGCTTTTTTACCACTTAAATTCGGTTCAAATTTTTTAATTAATAAGTAGCATCCTAGAGGAGTACAAGGTACTGAACTTTCATAACCAGAAGAAAGATTGCCGACATTTATAGGGTGAAATCCATCAACATCTTTTGTGTGATCAATCGCTTCAATAACTTTCTTTTTATCTATATGTTTTGGCAAAGGTAATTGTACTAATATACCAGAAACACTTTTATCATTATTTAATTCATTTATTTTTTCTAAAATTACTTTTTCTTCCACGCTATCGGGATATTTTATTACTTCGGACTTTAGTCCAACCTCATTTGCTGATTTTTCTTTATTTCTTACATAAATTTGACTTGGAGTTAAATCTCCAATTAAGATTACAGACAGACCAGGAACTTTATTATATTTTGATTTAAGTTCAGAGACTTCTTTTTTGAGCTTTTCTCTTAATAATGCAGCTTCTTTTTTTCCATCAATTAAAATCATAATTTATTCAAAATATCATTGGTGCAACGTAAAGCTTCATACACATTTCTATAAACCAAATCAATAGAAGTAAAATTATAGGTGAAATATCCAAAGCACCTAAATTTGGCAAAAAACGTCTTATCTTATTTAAAATTGGATCAGTTAATCGATAAGTAAAGTCTAAAACTAAATAAACAAATCTATTTTGGGTATTTAGAATATTAAAAGCAACTAGCCAACTTATTATTACATTTGCAATTACAACATATGAATAGAGTTTTAAGATCTGTAAGACTAAATAAAAAATAGCTATCATTTCTTTTCAACATAAATCGACTGACTTGGAAATGCGAAAGAAGCTTTGTTGCTTTCAACGATTTGTTTTATTTCTATTGCTAAACGCTCTTTTACGGACAACCAATCATTCCAGCTGCTAGTTTTTGTAAAACAACGAACATACATATCTATCGAACTATCTGAAAATTTATCAACTCTAACTGCAACACCAATACTTTGCTTAAAGTCATCACTTTTATTGATATGGTTTTCTATTTGATCTCTTATGGTTTTTAACTGGTCAACTGTTGTGTCGTATTGAAGAGTAATAATCCAACTTATCAACCAGTTTGAAGTTTCACTTACATTAATAACCGCATTTTCTGCAAACTGAAAATTAGGAATTATTGCTAAAGATTTATCAAATTTTCTAATAGTCGTAGATCTAAAACCAATTTTTTCAACTATGCCCTCTATTATTCCATCAACTAAAATCCAATCTCCTATTTTAAATCTTTTTTCAACAAGAACTAAAATGCCTGATATTAAATTTTTAAATAAATCTTGAGCACCTAAAGCCACAGCCACACCAAATAAACCTAAACCCGCGATAATGGGACCGATTTTAATACCCCATAATTCTAAAACAGCAGCTAAACCTAAAATAAAAATTAAAATTTTTAATGATTTAATAATCCATCCAATTAACTCCCTGGTCAAAAGTTTATCAAGACCGCTTAGAACATACGAAATGGGCTCAATAATTTGATGCATTACCCAAAAAATTAAGATCGTTATTAAAGTCCTGTTTATTGTATCAACAATATCTCTGCTTTCAGCAGAAAAAGTCATATAGTAACTTGCAATAAAAAATCCTAAGACTATTGGTAAAAATCTTGCTGGTCCTTCAAGCGCGTTTACAAAAGTGTCATCTAATTTATTAGTAGTTCTTTTTGAAATTATTTCTAATTTTTTTATTATTAGTTTACTCAAAATGCCCCTAAAAATTAAAAAGATTAAAAAAATTCCTAACCCAATTAATATTTGAAAAATATCAACACCTAAAATCCCTTTATCCCAAACTGATAAAAAAATTTCTGAAAAATTATTTATTAAATCCATAATTAAATTTTATATAACAAAAACTCCTCTTCTCCAGGATTAAAAAGAAATATTTTTTTCCATTTAATTTCATTCAATATAGATGAGGTTTTCTCACCAATACACATCAAATTTGTATTCATCCATAAAGTCTCCATTTGATATATCTTTATAAAATTAAGAAAACTTGAAGCACTATTTTGTGAATAAACATAAACTATGTCAGGTATATTTTCTCTCAATTTAATTATAAACTCGTCATCAAATTTTTGATTATATTTTGCTCTATAATTAATAATTCTTTTTACAGCAAAACCCTCTGAAGCTAACTGGTGATCTAAGTCAACAGATACAGTTTCACCACTGACATAAATAAGTTTTTTATTTTCAGTATCGCATGTTCTTAAAATTAATTCTTTTAAATTTGAAACATTTCCCTCTGCAGCAACTGTATTTTGAAAACCTAAATCACGAGCTTTTTTTTCTGTTACATTTCCAACACAAAAGCACTTAACTTTTTTATCTATATTCTTTAAATCTAGATACTTAACAGCGTTTGCACTAGTAAAAATTATTCCTCCAAATTCAGAAAAATTAATTTTATCATAATTAATTTTTTCAATCTTAAGTAAAGGAAGATGAGATATTTTATAACCTAACGACTGAAACTTCAAAGCTAGTGCTGAGCAATCTTCCAAAGGTCTAGTCAACAAAATATGCATATCATCTCTTATAAGAATTATTAGATTTTTTTTTTAGAGTTTCACCGATCTCTTCACCAATCTCTCTAAACTTTGATTTTTCAACAATTTTTTTTTCATAGTATCTCTCCGATCCGTCTAAAGAAAAAAGCTCAGCCTCTACAGTTAGCTGGTCACCTTCTATTTTAGAGTGAACACCAACTGCAGTTTCACAATCACCCTCTAAAACTTTTAAAACATTTCTTTCAGTATGTGCTCTTAAGTAAGTTTGATCATGATTAATTTTTTTTAAGATTGAGATAACTCCATGATCTTTTTCTCTACACTGAATAGCAATAATTCCTTGTCCAGCGCTAGGTATAATTTCTTCAGTTTCAAAAGTTTCTGTAATATGCTCATCAAGTTTTAAAAATTTCATTCCGGCACTAGATAAAAGTATTCCGTCATAAAGTCCATCTTTTAACTTTTTGATTCTTGTATCTACGTTTCCTCTTATGAGTTTACAATTAAGATCAGGTCTTTTTTTTTTTATTTGAAACTCTCTACGATAAGAAGAAGTTCCAATTATAGAATTAACATCTAAGTCTTTAATTTTTTTTTTATTAAATGTTATAAGAGTTTCCCGTGGATCATTTCTTTCAAGAAATGAGTCAGTTATAAGCCCTTTAGTTTCGTTTACTGGCATGTCTTTAAGAGCATGGACAGCAATATCAATTTCTTTTTTTAGAAGTTGTTTTTCAATTTCACTAGAAAACAAACCTTTGCCACCAACTTCAGATAATCTTATGTCTTTTACCTGATCACCTTTTGTTGATATTGACTTTATAAAAATCTCATCCTCCTTAAAACTAGCACTTTTAATAATCTGATCTTTCACTTTTTGTGCATAAAGTATAGCTAGCTTGCTTCCTCTTGAACCAATTGTTATTTTTTTTTTCATAAAAAATATATTTCTTACTTGTATTGAGATTGTACAATTATTAAAACTTATTTGAATGAGCAAAAAACCCCTAATTCTTGGAATAGAATCAAGTTGCGATGAGACAGCAGCATCTTTAGTTACTGAAAATGATCAAGGGATACCAGTTGTTTTATCTAACATTGTTTCCAGTCAAGAAGATGTTCATAAAGAATTTGGAGGAGTAGTTCCTGAATTAGCAGCAAGATCACACATCGAAAAAATAGATTGGATTGTAAAAAAAGCTATTGATAAAAGTGGAAAAAAAATCGATGAAATTGACGCTATAGCTTCTACAGCAGGGCCTGGTCTGATCGTATGTCTATCAGTCGGGTTAAGCTTTGGAAAAACTTTTGCACTTACAACAAACAAACCATTTATTGCTGTCAATCATCTTGAGGGACACGCCTTGAGCCCAAAATTAAATTCTAAACTAGACTACCCATATCTGCTCTTACTGATTTCGGGAGGACATTCTCAATATTTAAGTGTGCAATCTATTGGTAAATATAAACGATTGGGTACGACAATCGATGATGCTTTAGGAGAAGCATTTGATAAAACTGCGAAACTTTTAGAAATAGATTTTCCAGGAGGACGTCAAATCGAAGTTTTGGCTGAGAAAGGGAATCCAGAAAAATTCAAATTGCCCAAACCAATTATAAATAAAGGTGGATGCAATTTATCTTTTGCAGGATTAAAAACTGCTGTGCTTAAAATATCCAAAACAATTAAAAATGATCAAGAGAAATTTGATCTTGCAGCTTCTTTTCAAAAAACGATTGAAGAAATTTTGTATAAGAAAACAATTGTTGCTTTTAATGAGTTTGAAAAAACAAATAGCCCAAAAGAAAAAAAATTTGTGGTTGCTGGTGGTGTAGCTGCGAATAAAAAAATAAGAGCGATGTTAACGAAATTATGTGAAGAAAAAAATTACAAAAGTATTTTTCCCCCAATAGAATTCTGTGGTGATAACGCGGCAATGATTGCCATGGTTGGTTTAGAAAAATTTAAACTAAAATTATTTAGTGATTTAGACCATCCCGCAAAACCTAGATGGCCATTAGATGAAGATGCAGCATTTCTTAAAGGAGCTGGTGTCCAATTATAATGAGTTATTGGTTGCTTAAATCTGAACCAGATGTTTGGTCGATTGATCAACAAAAAAAAGCTGGAAAAAAAGGAGCCCCTTGGGATGGTGTTAGAAATTATCAAGCCTCAAAAAATTTAAAAAATATGAGAACTGGAGATCAATGTTTTTTCTACCATTCAAATATTGGAAAAGAAATTGTTGGCATTGTTGAGGTTATTAAAGAAGCTTATTTGGATAAAACTGACAAAACTGGTCGTTTTGTAGCCGTAACAGTTAAATTCATAAAAAAACTTAAAACACCAGTTTCATTAGAAACTATTAAAAAAAACAAGGAATTAGGCCATTTATCATTAATAAGACAAAGTAGACTTTCGGTTATGCCAATAGACTCTAAAAGCTGGAAAATCTTGAATAAGATGAGTAAAATTTAACTATAAAATTTAACTTATGCCTAAAAAAAAAAAATCTAAAATTAGAAAAAAAATTAAAAAAAGAACTAAAAGAAAAGTCAAAAAAAAAGGTCTTAAAAATAAGAAAGTAGTTAAAAGAAATACTTTATCTATTAAGAAAAAACAAAATAAAAAAGAAAGCTCATCAGTTTCTGAATTAATAATAAAAACTAAACCTGAATGGATTAAAGCTAGTCTCGCAAATAAAGCTCAATACCTAAAGAAGTATAATGACTCAATTAAAAATAATAACGCCTTCTGGAAAAAAGAAGGAAAAAGAATTACTTGGATAAAACCCTACAAGAAGATTAAAGATGTTAAATATAGTAAAGATGATGTTAGAATTAAATGGTTTGAGGACGGAACTTTAAATGCATCAGCAAACTGTATTGATAGACATTTAAAGGATAAAAAAGATAAGACTGCTATCATTTGGGTTGGTGATGATCCTAAAGACAGTCAAAAAATTTCTTACAAACAATTACATCAAAAAGTATCAAAAGCTGCAAATGGATTAAAAAAACTTGGAATTAAAAAAGGAGATCGAGTTACAATTTATTTGACTATGATACCAGAGTTAGCAATTTTAATGCTAGCTTGTGCAAGGATTGGTGCAATTCATTCTATTATATTTGGAGGGTTTTCAGCTGAATCTATTTCGGGAAGAGTTAACGATTGTGAGTCAGAGTATATAATTACTGCGGACGAAGGTGTCAGAGGAGGAAAAAAAATACCTCTAAAGGCTACCACTGATGAGGCATTAACAAACTGTCCAAATATTAAAAAGTGTATTGTTGTTAAAAGAACTGGAAATTACGTATTTTGGGATGATGACAGAGACGTTTGGTATCACGATTTAATCAAGGATGTTCCGGCCCACTGCGAACCTGAGGAGATGAATGCGGAAGATCCACTGTTTATACTTTATACTTCAGGTTCAACTGGAAAACCCAAAGGTGTTTTGCATACAACTGGCGGATACATGGTCTATGCATCAATGACTCACCAATATATATTTAACTACAAACCCAAAGATATTTATTGGTGCACGGCAGATATTGGATGGGTTACTGGACATAGTTATATTATATATGGACCACTTTCTAATGGTGCAACAACTATAATGTTTGAAGGTATACCTAATTACCCTGACAGCTCTCGATGGTGGCAAATAGTAGATAAGTACAAAGTAAATACATTTTACACAGCACCGACCGCTATTAGAGCATTGATGAGAGAAGGTAGTGATCCAGTAAATAAAACATCAAGAAAATCCCTAAAATTATTGGGTACTGTTGGGGAACCAATTAACCCAGAAGCGTGGTTGTGGTACTACAAAACTGTTGGAAACTCAAAATGTCCAATTGTTGACACTTGGTGGCAAACAGAAACGGGAGGAATACTTATCGCCCCTCAAACAGGAGCTATTCCACTTAAACCTGGTTCTGCCACTAAACCTTTTTACGGAATAAAACCATGCTTAGTGGACAAAGATGGAAAAGAAATAAAAGGAGCAGGAGAAGGTAGACTTTGCATTTCTCAATCTTGGCCAGGACAAATGAGAACAGTTTATGGGGATCATCAAAGATTTATTGACACTTACTTTTCTCAATTCGAAGGCAAATACTTTACTGGAGATGGATGTCGTAGAGATAAAGATGGTTATTATTGGATAACTGGGAGAGTGGATGATGTCATTATTGTATCAGGTCACAATCTTGGAACGGCGGAAATTGAAAGTGCTTTTGTTGCACATCCAAAAGTTGCTGAGGCAGCCGTTGTTGGTTATCCTCATGACATAAAGGGTAATGGACTTTATTGTTATGTTACACTTAATGCTGGAGAGACTGAAACGGGTGATCTTGAAAGGGAGTTAAAACTATGGGTAAGAAAACAAATTGGTCCATTAGCAACACCTGATCTTATACAATTTACTCCAGGTTTACCGAAAACTAGATCGGGTAAAATTATGAGAAGAATTTTAAGAAAAATCGCGGCCAATGAACACGGGCAATTAGGTGATACCACCACTTTAGCAGATCCAAATGTTGTTAATAGTTTGGTTGAGAACAGAAAAAATAATTAAAAATTAATTCTTTCTTGAAATTCTTTTTTAACGGTATCCCATTTTAAGATAACTGAATTTAAAACAATTTTTCTATCCAAAGTTTTTAATTCTTCCGCGATAGGTGCCCATTTATACAAAGATAAGGCGCTTGGGTTAAATGGAAGTTCATTATAATAATTATCCCAATTTATATTATGTAATCTTTCACTAAAATTATTTTTGGCACTGTCTATAATATTAAGTGGCATCTTGTTAGAAATTTCATCATCTAAGATTTTTATAAAAATCTCTTTAGATTTTTCAACATCTTTATAGTTAAAATTATTTTTAAGGTATGAAAAAATATAAAAAGTAAGATCTTGCAGAGCAACTGAGTAAATGTTCCATTTTGCCAAGTTAACTGATGACATGAATTCATCATTTTCAAAATGAAGAACATAGCGTGTTCCCATTCTAGTTTTCAAATATCCATAAAGTGTAACTTGGGTTACCCAAGCTGACTTAGATTGAATAAATTCTTCTAGATCATCTAGACTCTTAATCTTTTTTTTTGGAATGAAAGCTTTAAAAAGAGCAAACAAGTAAATTTTAAAATCTCTTAATGTGAGATCTCTCCAAGTAAGCTTATATTTACCCATAAAATTAGATATTTTTATTATATATATCCCAAAAATAGAGGGATTTTGAACAATTTTAACACTTTAAATCTGTTTGATAATGGTTATGGTTTTGACCAGTTATAACTAAAAAGAGAGAGGTATAAATGTCAAAACAAGAACAACACTGGGAAAAATCCAAGGGTTTGCTAATGATGACGTTAGCAATTTGGTTTGTATTCTCAATTGGCATCTTCCTTTTCGGAGCAGAAATGAACGAAGTCACGGGACCATTTGGTTATCCATTGACTTATTGGTTCACATGTCAGGGATCTCTTGGAATATTCGTAATACTAATTTTTTGGTTTGCAAATAGACAAGAAAAAATTGATGAAGAGTTCGGCTTCAGTGAAAAAGGAGATGACTAATGATAAAAGGTAATTTTATAGACAATCTACCTAAAGTTTATGGAATCTATACAGGAGGTTTCCTGGCTTTCATAATCATTATGTCGATTGCCGAGCAAATGGGTGTCACTGCAAAAACAATTGGAATTTGTTTCGTTGCTTTTACAGTAGCCATCTATGCTATAATTGGTTATCTATCACGTACAGCTCAAGCTGATGCGTATTACGTAGCTGGAAGGCAAGTACCAACTGTATTCAACGGAATGGCGACAGCAGCAGACTGGATGTCTGGTGCATCATTCGTTGCAATGGCAGGTGGTATTTATTTTAAAGGTTACGGTTATATGGCACTGCTTGTAGGTTGGACTGGTGGATATGTATTAGTCGCATCACTATTAGCACCTTACCTAAGAAAATTTGGCTGTTACACAGTCCCAGATTTTATTGGTACAAGATACGGTGGTAATTTAAGTAGATTTATGGCAGTGGTCGTTTTAACTGTTGCTTCATTTACTTATGTGACTGCACAAATTAACGCCACAGGTACAATTGCATCTGTTGCACTTGATATTCCATTCCAATACGCTGTATACGTTGGACTTATAAGTATTTTACTTTGTTCAATGCTTGGTGGTATGAGAGGAGTAACTTGGACACAGGTAGCTCAATATATCGTACTTATCATAGCTTATTTATTACCAGTATTCTGGATCAGTAATAAAATGGGTGCGGGTTTCTTCCCTCACTTCATGTTAGCTGATGAAGTTTCTAGAATAGCTGAATTAGAGGCTCAGTTTGGTTTTGTAAAGAACACTGCTGAAAATCTAAAAGAAGTACCAAAAGGTTTGGCTGGAATAACTAAAGCTCACTCAGCGGTGAACGCAACACCTTGGGCATTTATTTCATTAGCGTTAGCGATGATGATGGGAACAGCTTCATTGCCTCACGTTATGATGAGATATTTTACTACTCCAAGTGTAAAAGCAGCTAGAAAATCAGTAGGTTGGTCATTATTCTTTATCTTCTTACTTTATTCTTCTGCTCCAATGTTAGCGACACTATCTAAGTTGTCATTGATTGATCCGTCACTACCAACAGGTATTATCGGTAAATCAATTTCAGAAGTTCAAGCGATAGATTGGTATCAAAACTGGAACCAAGCAAACTTAATGTTTGTAAGCGACTTTAACGGAAATGGAACTCTTGAGTTAAATGAGTTTTTCATGGGTGGTAAAGCCGTTGTGTTAGCAACTCCAGAAATAGCTGGATTACCATATGTGATCTCAGGTCTGGTTGCTGCTGGAGGTATGGCTGCTGCCATGTCAACAGCTGATGGTTTGATTTTAGCAATTGCAAACGCAATCTCACACGATGTTTACTATAAGATCATCGATCCAAAAGCTGAGACTGCGAAGAGACTAGTTGTTGCAAGGGTATTACTTGTAGTAATTGGTTTTGCAGGAGCAACAATCGCAGCTCTTGAGATCCAAGGTATTTTAGGTTCGGTAATCTGGGCTTTTGACTTTGCGATGTCGGGACTATTCTTCCCACTAGTACTTGGTGTATGGTGGAAGAGAGCTAACAAAGAAGGTGCTATAGCTGGTATGGCTTTAGGATTAATTTCTGGTGCTGCTTACCTAGTTTGGGTAAGAACAGGCGGAAGTGGATTCTTAGGAATTACTCAGTTAACATTTGGTATCTTTGGTTCGGCTGTCAGCTTAGTGGCTATGGTTGTAGTAAGTTTGATGACTCAAGCGCCAAACGCTGCAACGCAGAAAATGGTTGATGAGGTTCGTGTACCAGCTGGTAAATCGATCCTTGGCAAACAACACTAAATAACCTTTTTAAGGGGCGATTAATTTCGCCCCTTTAAATTTCGATCTTTTTCCAATATAAATTTCCCAATGTCAGCTAACTTTCATCCTTTAGTATATATAATTGACTATATTCTAGGCGTAATCATGTGGACTTTGATTGGAAGGGTTGCAATGAATATTTTTCAAAAGGAAGATTCTCAATTTTTTTTTATGAGAGTTTTTGTTAAGTTCACTAATCCACTCATTTATTTATTTAAACCTATAACACCGTCTTTTATTATCCAACCAATTGTGCCTCTTTATGTTGCTTGGTTTTTTTTTATGATAAGATTTTACTTTATGCCTTGGGTTCTAGGATATTCAGTAATGGGTATGCTCTCTTTTCCATTAGAAAGTGAGATTTCAAGACAAATTTATCAATTTTTTAATTAAATAAAATTTTAAAATTTGGTACTAGTTAATCTTATAGCATATGAAAAAAATACAAATTTCTCCCTCGATATTGTCTGCTGACTTTAGTCAATTAGGTAACGAAATAAAAAGATTAGAAAATGCTGGTGCTGACATGATACACGTAGATGTTATGGATGGTCACTTTGTGCCAAATCTAACTATCGGTCCCCCTGTAATTGAGGCACTAAAAAAAAACTCATCAATACCTTTTGATGTTCATCTAATGATTTCTCCTGTTCATAAGTATATTGAGAGTTACGCTAAAGCAGGTGCGGATATTATCACTATACATCCAGAAGCTACTGATAATCTTGAGAAATCAATAAATAAAATAAAACAGCTAAAAAAAAAAGTTGGAATTTCACTTAATCCTGAAACAAAAATAGAAGTTATAAATAAATTTTTAGATAAATTAAATCTGATACTTATAATGAGTGTTAATCCAGGTTTTGGTGGGCAAAAGTTTATGCCTCAAGTTTTAGAAAAAGTTGAAAAATTAGACAGAATTAAAAAAGATAGAAGACTTAATTTTGATATTGAAATTGATGGTGGAATAGATTTTGAAAATTCTAAATTAGCAATTAAATCAGGTGTAAATATCCTGGTTTCTGGAACCACTATTTTTAAAAACAATAATGGTGATATTAAAAAAAACATAGATTTGTTAAGATCTGTTTAATTGTTAAACTATACTTAATTTGATTTAGATATGTTTGAAATTTTAAAACAAATTTATCTTAATTCTTTCATTTATGACAAAATTTTAACTGATAAATCAATAAGTGAGCTAGAATACAAACCAAGTGCTCATTTACAATCCTCTATTGTTAAAATTAAAACAAAAAAATTGAATATTCATGATTTTTCTCATGATGATTTTTGGACTAATAAAAAGTTAAATGAAAAACAAGTGCAAAAACTTAATAATTTTAATTGGCTTTTCAGTCTTGATTTAAAATCATCATCAAAGTCAGTACAAATGATAATAAAAAGTTGGATAGAAAAAAATTATAAATATAATTCAAAAACTTGGGAGTTTAAATTAACATCAAAACGAATTATTTCTTTATTATCAAATACAAATTTAACTTACGACAATGGAGAAGAAGAGTATCAGAAAGATTTTAACTTTATTATACATAAACAAACTTTACATCTCATTAATCAAATAGATAAAGAAATAAGCCTAAATAATAAAATTATAGGTGTTGCAGCAATTATTTTGGTGGGACTTTCATATAAAAATGACAGAAACATAAAATTAAAAGGCTTGGAGCATCTAAAAAAAATCATCAAATTGACTTTTGATAATATTGGTATTTTAAAATCTAGGAATATTAAATTATCAATTTTTTTTCTTAAATATCTAATATTGATTAGAGAATGGTTTAAAGAGTCTCAATCAGAAATACCTGAATTTGTAGATGAATATATTTTTAATTTGGGACAGTCTTATGCATTTTTTTGGAGTAATTTGAAATTTGATCCTTTATTTAATGGAAATAACATTTCCAATAATGAGGAATTTGATATCTATTTAAAAAGGCTCGGATATTCCTTCAATAATGATAATTTTGAATTTTCAAATTATGTAAGTTTTAAGAATAAAAAAATAAATTTGATTATGGATATTGGTTCATCACCAAATAAAAAATTTTCAGAAAAATATCAGGCGGGAGCGCTCTCATTTGAATTTGCCTCCAAAGGAAAAAAAATTTTTACAAATTCAGGTTATTTTGAGGAAAATAACTCAAAATATAATCAAATTTCAAAATCTTCTGCAGCACATAATGTATTGATTGTTGATGACAACTCATCCTGTAAATTCATAAAAAATTCAGCCTCAAATCTTGAAATCAAAGATAAATTAAAAACAAATATAAAAAAAATTAATTACGAAAAAAATGAGTGGAAAATAATAGCGTCTCATGATGGATACCTTAAGAAATATAATTTAATTTATGAGCGAGAGATAAACTTTTTGCCAGAAAAAAATAAATTAGTAGGAGTTGAAAAGCTTAACTTCAAAAAAATCATCCCAAATCTTAAATTTGATGTACGATTTCATCTAGATCCATCTACGAAAATAACAAAAACACAAGATGAAAAAACTATATTAATTGAATTAGACTCAGAAGGGTGGAAATTTATTTGCAATAACTATACTATCGATATTGAAAATGGTTTATATTTCGGTAATAAAAATACATTTGTAGAAAATCAAAATATATTCATCTCGGGAATAGCTGGTGAAAATAATAATATAAAATGGGAATTGTCTAAAATTTAGATATTAATGAAGAAAATTCAAAAAGCATTGATTTCAGTCTCAAATAAAAATAACTTAAGATCTCTAATTGATACTCTTAAAAAATACAAGATTGAAATTATAAGTTCAGGTGGGACATACAGAGAAATACAAAAGCTTGGATTTAAGTGTACTGAGCTATCAAGTTTTACAGGCACAAATGAAATCTTAGACGGAAGAGTAAAAACGCTACACCCAAAAATTTATGGAGGAATTCTTTTTAAAAGACAAAATCAGAGGCATCAAATTGAAATCAAGAAAAATGGTTATGAAAATATAGATCTTGTAATTGTAAACTTTTATCCATTCGAAAAAGTGTTATCGAACACCTCCAACCAAAATAAAATAATTGAAAATATCGATATTGGAGGACCCTCAATGGTGAGAGCAGCTGCAAAAAATTTCAAAGATGTTGTAGTTATTTGTAATCCAGATCAATACAAAAACCTAATTAATGAAATTAAGACTAATAATGGTTCAACAAGTTTAAATTTTAGGGAAAACTTAGCTGAAGAAGCATTTATGGAAACTGCTTATTATGAATCAAAAATTTTTGAATATTTTAACAAAAAAAACAAGAACGTTTTTCCAATGAAAAATATTTTTTCAGGTAAATTGATCAAAAAAACTAGGTATGGGGAAAATCCACATCAGGAAGCTGCAATATATACTAAAAATGATAATCCAGATATTATCCAAATTAACGGTAAGGAATTAAGTTATAATAATTATAATGATATTTACTCAGCATTAAGCCTAACAAAATCATTGCCGCATAATAGAGGAGTTGTGATAATAAAACATGCTAATCCATGTGGTGTTTCAATTCATCAAAATAAAATCAAATCTTTTAAAGAGGCCCTGGAAAGCGATCCGATAAGTGCTTACGGAGGTATCGCTTCATGTAATTTCAAAATGAGTATAGATTTAGCAAAAGAAATGAGAAAAATTTTTTTCGAGGTAATAATTGCAAACGGTTTTGATAGTAAATCTTTAAATCTTTTAAAAAAAAAAAAAAATTTAAGAATAATTGATTCCTCGAATTTAAAAGAAAATGTTGAATTTAGTTTTAAAAATAAATTTAACTCAATATTACTTCAAAATACAGATAATATAAATTTTTCCAAAAAAAATTTCAAGGTTGTCTCTAAAAAAAAACCAAATAAAGAGACTTTAAATAAACTTATTTTTGCATTTAATGTCTGCAGAAATATTAAGTCAAATGCAATAGTGATAACTAATAATTACAGAACGATTGGGATAGGTGCTGGACAACCAAGTAGGTTAGATAGTTGTCAAATAGCAATAAATAAAATGAAAAAATTTCAAAATTTTGAGAAAAAAGATGAATTATTTGCAGCCTCTGATGCTTTTTTTCCATTTGTTGACGGCATAGAAAAGCTAGTACAATCTGGCGTCACTGCAGTTATTCAACCTTCCGGATCAAAGAATGATAAAGATGTAATTAGATATGCTAACCAAACAAATACTATTTTGGTATTCTCTAAAACAAGACATTTTAATCACTAATCATCTCAATTTGTCTATTTTTGCAGCAAGTATAAAATCACTTTCTGCCAAACCTTTGATTGCATGTGTAAAAATCTTTATACTAGCATAACCCCAGCCAAACCATAAATCGGGATGATGTCCCTCTAGCTCTGCAATTTCACCAACTTTATTTATAAATTTTTGACTTTGTAAAAAGTTATCAAATTTGAAATTTTTTATTAAGTGAAACCCATCAATTTTATCCTCAACAACTTTCCAGCCATCAATTTGTTTTAAATATTGATGGATTTCCTCAACGTTAAAGGGAGGGATATTTCCTTCACAAGGAATACATTTTTTATTTGCTAAATCAGACATATTTAAATTTATATCAAATTATATAAATCATTAGTAACTTTTTCCCAAGAAAATTTTTAGATACAAACTCAACACCTTGTCCTCCACAATAATTAAAGGGGTTTTCAGTCTTTATAAAATGCAATATCTTTATATTTCAATTTAATTGACAAGTTTAAAAGGCTGATGTAGCTCATACTAATTAACCATTGCATAAGAATGATTAATATTCATCTAAACATTAATTCAAATTTTAATATGCTATAAATTTTTGGAGCGGGCAAAGGGGGTCGAACCCTCGACCTTCTCGTTGGCAACGAGACGCTCTACCACTGAGCTATGCCCGCACATGAGACAGTATATTAAGCTGTAATTTTTTATTCAAGCAATATTAACTGTGTTATAGTAAAATATGAAAAAAAAAGATTTACCAAAAAAAATTGCTGTTTTTCCTCTAAGTAATTTCATTGTTTTTCCTAAAACAACAGTTCCACTTAATATTTTTGAGCCAAGATACATCGACATGATCAATGATAGTATGAAGTCAGATAAGCTTATAGGCATGATTCAACCAAAACTGCTTGATAAAGAAAATCAAGATCTGCCAGAATTGTATAGTGTTGGATGCATGGGTAAAATCGTGAATTTTCAAAAAACTGATGATGAAAGATATTTAATCGAACTTAAAGGTTTAATAAGGTTCAATCTGATAAATGAAATTGTTACAAACAAAAAATACCGCGAATTTGAAATAAATTTTAGTAAATTTTACGATGACCTAGAGGATCAAAAAGAAGATCTAAAATTTTCTGATTTAGAGCTCATATTTAAAGATTTAAAGAATCTTTTTGAAAAAAAAGGGTTTATTATTAACTGGAAAGCATTAGAGAACCAAAGCTTGGATGAAACTATAAACGCTTTAGCCATGGCCTCACCTTTTACTTTAGAGGAAAAGCAAGTTCTCTTGGAAACAAAAAACTTAAATAGTAGAAAATCTAAAATCGCAGATATTTTAACTACTTACACATTTGATCAATATAACAATACAACTATACAATAGTTCTAAATTATCAAACCACTATCAGCAATCTTGGTGAAATATTTATTAATTGTATAATTTTTACCTAAATATTTTACAGCTTTGCTTAAAATGTTATTTTTAATATTATTTTCAAAATTAAAGTATTCGTAAATAAAATCTACACAGTTTGAAAAAATAAAATTTTTGTGTTTCATCCTATCCTCAAATTCTTTAAAAATTGAACTATCTAAATCTAAACCATTTTTTTTTTTTAAATTTATAATTCTCAAAATCTCATTTATATCTCTTAAAGACATATTAAAACCTTGTCCAGCTAATGGGTGTATCTTATGAAGCAAATCACCAAATGCTAAAATATTTTTATAGTGGTAAGATCTTAGGTTTACTAGTTGAAGCTCAAAACTAGAGACTTTTTTATAAGACAAAATTTCATAAGATTTGTTAAATCTATTAACTATTTTTTTAAAGTTGAATTCGTCTCTGCCATTATAAGAATAAACTATCGATGTTTCTGTATTTGATATTGGAAGAAAAGCTAAAGGGCCTGTCGCTGTAAAAATTTGAGAAGCAATGTTATTCTCTAACTTTTTATGACGGATAATTGAAGTATATGCCGAGCTTTTGTAATTTTTTTTTATTCTTCTGTGAAAAAATTTTTTAGTTAAAGGACTAAATAAATCTGTGTTAATTATTAATTTATAGTCCCTCCTAAGTAAATTTTTTGAATTAAGGATTTTTTTGAAATTACATTTACGATTTTTTTTTAAGCTTAGTGATAACAAATCATACAACTCATGGTTTTTAATTATTGAAAAAAGTTTTTCATTATAATTTTTAAAATCCAGAATTTTTTCATTATTGAGATTTTCGCTATAAATTTCTATCTTATTAATATCCCATAATAAATTTTTAATATTAATTATATTTTTGTTAAAAAAATCAACATTTGATTTTGAAATGCCTAATGTCTGGTTTTTTTTATACTTAAAGTTATTTTTTGATGAAAGAATATCTACATATATTCCTTGGTTAACTAAAGTTTTTGCTAATGTTAAGCTTATTAGCCCGTTTCCTAAAATACAAACTTTCATAATTATTTTAATTTTAACAATAAAAATTAGATGATACAAAGACATATATTTGATTCATCTGCTATGGAAATAAAAAAACTTGGCAATTCAGTACTAATTTTTATAACAAAAAGAGTAATTGAAATCGCAGGCATTATCGTTACTGTTTTTGGTGTTCTCCTTTTTTTAGCTTTAATATCTTACTCTCCTGATGATCCAAATTTTATATTTCCAAAAGATTTAAAAATTGAAAATTATCTAGGTTTTCGTGGAAGTTATACTTCAGATCTTTTCTTCCAATCTATTGGTTTGATTGCTTTTTTAATACCAGTTACATTTACTCTTTCTGGAATAAATATTTTCAGAAAAAAAGAAATTTTAATATTCCTTGAAAACTTATTTTTTATAGTAATTTATTCAATTATCGGTTCAATTTTTTTTAGTTATTTTTATAAGGATGCTTTTGGTCTTTATATAAATGGTAATGGAGGATTTATTGGACAGTATCTAAATGAAACTTTTTTAAGCACATTGATTAATTCAAACGAAAAAATTTCATACTATATTTTTATCATAGTTATTTCTGCCTTTTTTTTGTTAAGTATAAATTTAAATATCATAAAATTATTTAATTTAATTAAAAAAATAATTACTGCTGGACTTAATAAAAAAAAGAAGAATTATACTAATCGAAATGAGATTATAAAGGAGTATATACCACAAGATGAGATCAAAAATTTAATTCAAGAAGATTTACCATTTATAAAAGCAGAGAATAATCTGATTAATAGTAAAACTAAATTTAAATTACCATCACTGGAATTACTTGAAACTTTTACAAAAAATGAAAGGTCTAAGTCAGACAAAGATGATCAAATTGATCCCAAATTTTTAGAAAAAATACTTTTAGATTTTGGTGTAAATGGTAAGATTAAAAAAATTAGTCATGGACCGGTAGTAACACTAAACCAATTTGAACCAGCTGCTGGAATCAAAGTTTCAAAAATTATAAATCTTTCAGATGATATTGCGAGAAATACGAGCTCAGAGTCTGCAAGGATATCTACAATCCCAGGTAGCAATACAATAGGTATAGAATTACCAAATATGCAAAGAGAAAATGTATATTTGAGTGAAATTATCAATAATCAAGATTTTAAAAAAAAAGAAATAAAATTACCAATTGCATTAGGGAAAAGCATATCGGGTGAACCAATTGTTAGAGATTTGACATCAATGCCTCATTTATTGATTGCTGGCACGACCGGATCAGGAAAATCAGTTTGCATAAACACGATTATTCTCTCATTGCTTTACAGACATCACCCTGACAAATGTAAATTTATTTTGATTGATCCGAAAATGCTGGAGTTATCTACATATGAGGGTGTTCCACATTTACTGTGTCCTGTAATTACCGAAGCAAAAAAAGCAGCTTCAGTTTTAGGTTGGGTTGTTAAAGAAATGGAAAGTAGGTATAGGCTAATGACTAAAGAAGGTGTAAGAAATATCGATGGATATAACTTAAAACATAAACTGCCAATGCCCTACATTGTTGTTGTAGTTGACGAGATGTCTGACTTAATGCTAGTTGCTGGAAAAGAGATAGAAAATTATATTCAAAAGTTATCCCAAATGGCTAGGGCTGCAGGTATACACATTATAATGGCAACTCAAAGACCAAGTGTAGATGTGATTACCGGTACTATTAAAGCTAATTTTCCTACGCGTATTTCATTTCAGGTAACATCGAAAATAGATAGCAGAACTATTTTGGGTGAGCAAGGTGCTGAGCAACTCTTAGGTAAAGGAGATATGCTTTACATGTCTTCTGCTAACAAAATAGTTAGAATTCATGCACCTTATGTGTCTGAAAATGAAATCGAGAAAATTAATAATTTTTTAAGATCACAGGCTGAACCTGATTATATCGATGAAATTTTAAATTTTGCGGATGAGAAAGAAATGATTGAAAACTCCAACAATCAAGGAGATAAAGATGAGTTATATAACAATGCAGTTGAAATAATAAAATCAGAGGGAAAAGCCTCGACTTCTTTATTACAAAGAAAATTACAAATAGGCTATAATCGAGCTGCAAGAATAATAGATATGATGGAAGCGGAAGGAATTGTAAGTAAAGCAAACCACGTTGGGAAACGTGATGTCCTAAAATGACAAAATACTTTCTAATATTATTATTGTTTTTCTTTTCTATTAACCAAAGTTCTGCTTCTATTAAGACTGATATACTTAATAAACTTAATTTAATCGAAAATATATCATTTAATTTTGAACAAAATATTAATGATAAAATCGAAAAAGGTAAATGCGTTTTACAGTATCCAAAAAAAATTTTTTGCAAATATAATTTAAATAATAAAAAAATTTTAGTATCTAATGGAAAATCATTAGTAATTAAAACTATATCTAGTTATTATATTTATCCGTTAAAAGAAACTCCACTGGAATTAATATTAGATAAAAAATATCTAATAGACATAATTAGTAAATCAAAAAATTACCATGTTAACAAAAATTTTGTAGCCTTTAAATTTTTTAAAAATGAAAGTGAAATAAATATATTTTTTGACAAAAAAACTTTGAATTTGATGGGTTGGCAAACAGTAGATTTATACCAAAATCTAAATATTGTTTTTTTATCATCAATGTCGTTCAATCAAAAAATCAAGAAAAAAACATTCGTTTTGCCTCAATCGGACTAAAAAGCTTTTAATAACTAAATCTGCACTGTTTCAGTCATAAAAACCTTCATGCCCCTAGAAAGGTAATTATTAAGGGCATTTTTATGATCTAAAGAACAGGTGTGAACCCATACTCTTTTGGGTTTTTGTAAAAAAGATTCTTTTATAGCAATAGATAATAAATACGAGCCTAGTTTTTTATTATGATATTCCTCCAATAAACCAAGATAAGCAATCTCAACCTCATTCTCGCTCGAATGATAAATTAACTCAAAATAACCAGCAAGGTCATTTTTGTTTTTTAAAATATAGGTTCTAAGATACTTATTTGTTGTGTAATTGATCCACTGATTATCATTCCACGATAATCTATCAGTCCATCGATGATTTTTACCTATATTTTTGTAAAAAAACTTATTTAGTTGAAAGTTTGGTGGATCAGTTAGTTCTATGTTAAATTCTTTTGGTATAATCTTTACATCAATCAAGTCATCTATTGAATAAATTTCAAGATAATTTCTTTTAACTTTTAAACTCATTGAACCATTTTACCTATGCTTTCACCTCCAAATAGGTGAAAATGTAAATGCGGCACCTCTTGTCCACCATGCTGACTTATATTTGCAAGTGCCCTGTAACCTTTTCCAGTATCAACAGAAATATTTAGTTTTTTGGCAACTATATTGATACCTTTTATAAGACCTACAATTTCATCATTAGAGGCATTATTTGCAAAATCATCTAAATCTTTATATTTTCCTTTTGGTATGACAAGTGCATGTATCTTCTTTTGGGGATTTATATCATAAAAAGATAGGACAAATTCATCTTCATAAATTTTTTTACAAGGAATTTCATTTCTTAAAATTTTTGCGAAAATATTATTATTATCATAAGTCATTATAAAATCTCTAACTCTGCATTTATACTGATAATTTTTCCACCTTTTAAATTAGCGTCAACAACAGCACATTCATAATATGCAAAAGATGTTTCCTCAGCTATCTGTTTCATCTCTAAACATTTGGACTCTTTTTCAACTAATAAATGTTCTTTTAATTCTAACGGATCGCCTAAATACATCAAAAGTGCTATGACTTCTCCTTGTTTTTCTATATCTTCATTCAATTCTAGCTCTGCAACTCGATCGGAAACTCCAATTTCAAATTCAGAAAAAGCAACATAGCCTTTATAAAGACCGAAACACAATAAAAAGACTAAAACAATTTTAATCTTACTCATTTTATTTCCTTCTTTTTTCTAGCTCTTTTTCTATATCCTCAATCTTAATATTATGCGCCTCAAGATAAATTATCAAATGATAAAATACATCAGCAGCTTCATGAATTTTGTTGGTGTCTTTATCTACAGCCTCAATCAACTCATTTATTTCCTCTAAAACTTTTGACTTACTTAATGATTTGTTTGATAATAATCTATTGGTATAAGAGCCATCAACAGGTTTTTCTTTTCTTTCACGCGCTAGTTTAAATAGGTTTTCTAGAGTGCTTAGCATACTAAACTCTAACAGGAATTCCTTTTGAGTCCAAATATTCCTTAGCCTCTCGTACTGAATGTTTTCCATAGTGAAATATTGAGGCTGCTAAAACTGCACTTGCATTTCCTAACTTAATTCCATCAACCAAATGATCTAGATTACCAACACCTCCTGAGGCAATTAAAGGTATGTTTACTTTTGATGCAATTTTATTCATCAAATCGACGTCATAACCTATTTGTGTTCCATCTCTATCCATTGATGTTACAAGTAATTCTCCTGCACCACTGTCCTCCATTTTTTTAGCATACTCCAAAGCGTCTAGACCACTATTGTTTCTACCTCCATGGGTAAATATTTCCCACTTATCACCATTCTTCTTTGCATCAATCGCAACAACAATACATTGTGAACCAAACTTTTTTGAGCTATCTAAGACAACTTTTGGATTTTCAACAGCTGCAGTATTAATAGATACTTTATCGGCACCACAATTTAATAATTTATTAATATCATCTATACTTCTTACTCCTCCACCAACAGTTAAAGGGACAAAACAATTTTTTGATGTTCGCTCAACTACATCATAAATTGTATCTCTATTTTCGTTTGAGGCAGTAATATCTAAAAAACATATTTCATCTGCTCCGCCATCAGAGTAAATTTTTGCTTGCTCAACTGGATCCCCAGCATCTTTCAATTCAACGAAGTTAATACCTTTAACTACACGACCATTTTTAACATCTAAACAAGGGATAATTCTATTTTTAAGCATCTTCTTTTACTAATTCATCTAACTTAATATCTCCATCATAAATAGCTTTTCCGACTATTACACCTTCAATATTATTCAAAGTTTTGGCTTTTTTAATATCATCTATTGATGAAACTCCACCTGATATAACTACTGGACAATTTGATATCTCTGCAACTCTTGATGTTTCATCAAAATTTGGGCTTTGTTTCATGCCATCTCGATTTATATCCGTATAAATCAATCTTTTAACACCATATTCGTTAACTTCTTTTAAATAATCTAAAGTTAATTGATTTGAATTTTCTTTCCAACCTGAAACCGATAAATATCCATCTTTTGCATCTAAACCTAAAGCAATTTTATCAGGAAATTTTTGACAAGCATCTTTTAGAAAGTTTTTATCTTTTATTGCAGCACTTCCTAAAATTACTTTATCAACACCCCCATCAATGTATTTTTTAATACTATCGATACTTCTAATTCCACCACCTACCTCAACTTTTAAATTAAATTTGCCAACTATACCTTTGATGATGTCTAAATTTACTGTCTCACCAGTTAAAGCACCATCTAAATCAACTATGTGTAAATTTTTAAATCCGTGATCTTTATATTTTCCAGCTTGCTCAACTGGAGACGGTTCGTACTCGGTTTTATTGTCAAAATCTCCTTTTACTAATCTTACACACTTTTTATCTTTAATGTCTATTGCAGGAAATATTTTCATTTACAAATTTATAAAATTATCAATTATTTTTAATCCTATTTTATCACTCTTCTCTGGGTGAAATTGTGTTCCAAAGATATTTTCTTTTTCAACAGAACAAACAATATTTGATGAATAATCTGTTGTTGCTGAAATTACATTTTTATCATTAGGTACAAATTCGTAACTGTGTACAAAATACATATGTGAGTTATTTTCAATATCTCTAAAAAGTTTACTATCCTTTACAATATTTATCTGGTTCCACCCAATATGAGGAAGTTTAAATTTACCATTTTGGTTATCTATTTTAGAAACTTTACCCGAAATCCATCCTAATCCTTTCGTTTCGGTTTCTTCATACCCAACATCAGCAAACATTTGTAAGCCTACACAAATTCCAAGAAGTGGTTTTTTATTGTTTATTGCAAATTCGTTTAGAGCTTCCGTTAAACCATCAGTTTTATTTAAGGCATCTACGCAACCTTTAAATGAGCCCTGGCCTGGTAAAACTAATTTATCACTTGATTTAATCTTACCTAAATCTGAAGTTACCTCGATATTTACTTTATTTTTAGCAACTTCTTCAAATGAGTTTATCACCGAGCTAATATTGCCCGAATTATAATCAACAATTGTAACTTTCATTAAGCTTATAAAGAACCTTTTGTAGAAGGAATTGTTTTTTTATTCCTTGGATCTATCTCTAATGCAACTCGTAAAGATCTTGCTAAACCTTTAAAGCAAGACTCTATTATGTGGTGACTGTTATCACCATAAATATTCTCAACATGTAAAGTAATTCCAGCAGCTTGTGAAAATGCTTGAAACCATTCTTTAAAAAGTTCAGTATCCATTTCTCCAAGTTTTTCTACTTTAAGATTAACGTTCCAAATCAAATAGGGTCTATTAGAAATATCAAGAGCTACACGGGACAAAGTTTCATCCATAGGTATCATCGCATGGGCATATCTTCTAATGCCAACAGATTTTTTTAAGGCTTTCTTTAAAGCCTCACCTATCGCAATACCAGTGTCCTCTGTAGTGTGATGAAGATCTATATGAGTATCGCCTTTGGCTTTGATAGTCATGTCAATAGAGGAATGTTTAGATAACTGTTCTAGCATGTGATTTAAGAAACCTATGCCTGTATCAATTTTATATTTACCTTTTCCATCAATATTCAAATCAACACTGATGCTTGTCTCTTTCGTTTTTCGACTAATTTTACCTTTACGCTTCATAATTAAAAAGAGGTATACATATATTATTCAATTATGGCAATAATACTAAACTCGGGCTTGAAGTATCAAAATTAGTATCCATTTATAAGCTATGACAACAATAGTATTAGTTAGAAAAAATAAAGAAGTAGTAGTTGCAGGTGATGGGCAGGTAAGTATGGGAAATACAGTTGTGAAAAGCACCGCTTCAAAGGTTAGAAAAATTGATAAAAGAGGTGTTGTAGCAGGATTTGCAGGATCTACAGCAGATGCTTTAACATTGTTTGAAAGACTGGAAGCAAAATTAGAAAAACATGCAGGAAATTTATCAAGAGCAGCAGTCGAGTTAGCAAAAGATTGGCGAACAGATAAATATCTGAGAAGACTTGAGGCACTAATGGCAATTGGTGATAAAGAAAACAGTTACATAATCTCTGGTACAGGAGATGTTCTGGAGCCTGAGGGAGATGTTATTGGGATTGGTTCCGGTGGAAATTATGCCCTAGCAGCAGGAAAAGTTTTAATTGGAACTGACATGAATGCTGAGCAAGTTGCAAAAAAAGCGATAGAGGTTGCAGCAGAAATTTGTGTTTTTACAAATAATAATGTTAAAATTGAAAAAATATAATGGATAAGTCAAACGTTACACAACTACACCCAACAGATAAAAAAGACTCAAAAGAAGAGTTTTTAGGTAGTTCGCTTTCACCAAGGGAAATTGTATCTGAATTAGATAGATTTGTTGTTGGACAGAATAAAGCAAAAAAAGCAGTTGCGGTTGCCTTAAGAAATAGATGGAGAAGACAAGCTCTTAAAGGTGAAATGAAAAATGAAGTTCTTCCAAAAAATATCTTAATGATTGGTCCAACTGGAGTAGGAAAAACTGAAATATCAAGAAGATTATCAAAACTAGCTGAGGCACCTTTTGTTAAAGTTGAGGCAACAAGATTTACAGAGGTTGGTTATGTTGGAAGAGATGTTGAACAAATTGTTAGAGACCTTGTTGAAATAGCCATTTCAATGGAAAAAATAAAAAAAAGAAAAGAAGTTAAAACCAAGGCACAAAAACTCGCTGAAGAGAAAGTTTTAGATGCTTTGGTTGGAAAAAAAGCAAGCGCTGCTACTAGAGAAAGCTTTAGACAAAGATTAAGAAATGGTGATTTAGATGACAATGAAATTGAAATTGCAGTAAGTGATACAGGTTCTAATTCCACTTCTTTTGAGATCCCTGGAATGCCTGGTGCAAATGTTGGCATGATTAATATTGGTGAAATGCTTGGAAAATCAATGGGTGCTAAAGAAAAAAAGAAAAAAATGACTGTAAAAGAATCTCATGAAATTTTAATAAATGATGAATCTGATAAATTAATTGAGCAAGATAAAATTATTAAAGCTGCAAAAATTTCAACAGAAAATAACGGTATAGTTTTCTTAGATGAAATAGATAAGATTTCTGGAAGAACAGATAGAGTTGGTGGTGATGTCTCAAGAGAAGGTGTGCAAAGAGACTTGTTGCCCCTGATCGAAGGAACTACAGTAAATACTAAATATGGTCCTATTAAAACAGATCATATTTTGTTTATTGCGTCAGGCGCATTTCAACTTGCTAAACCATCAGATTTGTTACCAGAATTGCAAGGACGATTACCTATAAGAGTTGAGCTAGAAGCTTTAACAAGTGAAGATTTTAAAAGAATTTTAAAAGAACCAGACTACAGTTTGATTAAACAATATGTTGCTCTCTTAAAAACTGAAAATGTTGAACTGGAGTTTTCTGAAGATGGTATAGACGCAATAGCCAACATTGCTTCTGAAGTAAATGCTACAGTTGAAAATATCGGAGCAAGAAGATTACACACGATTATTGAAAAAATTTTAGATGAAATAAGCTTTACTGCAACAGACAGATCTGGAGAAAAAATTACTATTGATAAAAACTATATAAACAAAAATCTGGATAATCTTGTTAGGGACACTGATTTATCAAAATTTATTTTATAGTTACCTAAAATAGTCATTATTTTAAGTTATTTTTTCAAAAAAATATAAAACGCACCACTTCCCCCATCTTCAATATCTGCATCTTTTATTTCATTAATCAATTCCATCAATTCTGAATGATTCTTTATGTATTCGGGCAAAGAATATTTTAAGATACCAAAATCTTTAGATGAGTAAGGATTTTTTTCATTATCTGAATGAATGCCTTTTCCTGTCACAATTACCAATTTTCTTATCCCGTTTTTGTAAGAATCTTTAATTAGCTTGTGTATTGTTTTGTTCGCATCATCCAAAGAAAAGCCATGAAAGTCATAATATTTTTTGTCATGAGTATATTTTTTTTTATTAACTAAATCTTTATTTGGTAAAGGATCATTTTTAGATAAAAAATTTTCCCAATCTTTTTTATCTTTATCTGAAATATTACTATTCAATTAGGTTAGAGTATCAACAAGTTGCCAGTTGGGATTGTTTGATTTTGTATCTCTTGAGAATACCCAAGTATCGTAAATTTTTTTAATTGTCTCTGGATCACCTGAAATTATTTTTTTCTCTTTATCTTTTATGCATGTTATTACTTCAGCAACAAAATCTACTGTTACTCTAAGAATAGAGCCAATTTTATTATGTTCTTTTATTTTCGCTGAATTGATACCAATAAATGTAATTTCAGCAAAATGCCCCCTTTTACTTCTGTCAACTAAAGCAGTTTTAAATTGAGAATAAATTTTTTCACTCAACAATGGTTTACTATTAGTAATCTTATTATCTTGGTCGCTAAAATCGGTAATTATAGTTTCATAAGCAATTTTTGCACCTTGTAAAAATTCTCTTTGAGCCTCTTCGTCAAAGTTTTCTTTAATCTTAACTATATTTTCTGCCTGGGCTTTTTTTAGAATATTTTCAAATTGTGGATTAACTTTACCTTCAAAACCTGACCTTTTTCCCAGAATTCCTCTTAATCTCAAGAAGATAAAGCCCGCTATCATGGCTAGTAGGATAATATCTATATATTCGAAACTATAATTCATTCTTTGATAGTAATTACTAAGTTGAATAATTTCAACTAGCAATTAAATTAAAGACAAATGAACTCAGTCCTAATAGCCATAATTCTAGTACCAATTATTGAAATTTACTTATTTATAAAAATTGGGTCTCAAATTGGAGCATTTAATACTATCTCATTAATATTTATTACAGCAATTATTGGAATAATTTATGCAAGATATGAGGGTTTAAACACTTTGAAGTCTGGTTTTATTCAATTAGTAAAAAATGAATTACCTGCTTATGAAATTATATCAGGTGCGATAATAGCTTTTGCAGCTGTATTATTAATCATTCCTGGCTTTATGACAGACGTCATTGGTTTTCTTCTAATATTTCCGCTAACAAGAAAACTAATTTTAAAAAACTTTTCATCTAAGTTTAAAGTTAAAACAAAAAAAGATGAAAATTTCATTGATGGTGAGTATGAAGATATAGAAAAAGAAGATGACAAAAAATTATAAAATTTTAGCAAAATTTATCAAAGATATGTCTAGTGAGACACCTGATGTTGAAACATACATGTATGTGAAGGATCATATTTCTCAATATCAGTTGGGTATTGATATAAATTCAAAAGCAATCAAAAGTAGATTAATAGAGGTGAATACTGCCATAAGATTTTATGATAAAAACGAAGGCACCAAAAAATCAATTTTTGAATTTATTTATTCATCTATTGTGCAGATCGATGAAAATCTTAAAGATAAAAAGATTTTAGAAAAAATAGTCCTTGTAGATGTTCAAAAAGAAATTTTCCCTGATGTAGAGAAAACATTAATAAATTTACTTCATAACTCTGGATACCCTGCAATCAAAATTGAAAAAGAAATAGATTTTGAGGATTTATACAAACAAAATATTAATTAAAAAAAATTTTTTTTAAGATGTGATTTTAAAAAATCATTATGTTTTTGTAATTCCTCTTTCGTTGGTAAAATTACTTTTTTAAAATAATTTATTTTTTCATTAACAGATTGTTTAGAAGCTTTTTCTTCGATACTAAAATTTAATGTAGGTTCTTTCTGATCTATCAAATTAATATAAACTTTAGCTAATAAATCGCAATCAACTAAAGCTGTATGTTTCACTCTTCTTGAATTATCAATTCTATATCTTTTGCATAATGCATCTAAATTTGAGGGCGATCCTGGAAATTTATCTCGTGCTAAAATTAATGTGTCTATTATCTCATTATTAATTTCTTTTTTACCTATGATTTTTAATTCATTATTTAAATGAGATAAATCGAATTCTGCATTATGTATAATGATCTTTTTATTTTTAATAAATTCTAAAAATTCATCTGCGATTTCTAAAAATTTCTTTTGCTTTGATAAAAAATCATCACTGTAACCATGGACCTCAAAGGCTTTTTGAGAAACTTTTCTATCTGGATTTAAATAACAATGAAATTTATTTTTTGTGGGAACTAAATTATCAAGTTCGATACAACCAATCTCAACAATTCTATGGCCCTCTTTTACAGAAATACCAGTGGTCTCGGTGTCTAAAACAATTTCTTTCATTATAAGATCTTTTTTAAAAGATTTTTTACACTTTTTCTAACAAACTTTTTTGTATGATAATTCTTTATTACATATCTAGACTTCCTTTTTTTATAATCAAGCGGTAGTTGAATTTCTTTCAATCTTTTTAATATTCTATTGTTGAAACTCTTTCTCTTGCTTAGCCTTTTCAAAATATCTGATTTCTTTGCTTCAACAAAAACTAAAATTGTATCTTTAATTTTTATTTTATTCTCTAATAATAAAGGAATATCTAAAATAACTAGCTTTCTTTTTTTATTTTTTAAAAGGAACAAATTTAATTTTTTTCTAACAATTGGGTGAACTACTTTAGTGATTTTTTTAATATTATTTTTATTACTTAAAATTGCACTCGTTAATTCTGTTTTGTCTATTGGAAATGTCTTAATATATTTTGGTAATAGTTTTTTTAATTTTATAAAACAAATTTTGTTTTTTTTATATATTTTAACCACCTCATTATCCGCATTAAATACTGGATAACCGAATGACTTTGCAACAATACTTTTTCCAGATCCTATGTCACCTAAAATTCCAATTTTAATCATTATCCAAAATCTTTAATGTCTCTTGATTAATTTTTGGTTCTATTTTGTGCCATAATTTAAATGCCTCTAGGGCCTGATAAACAAACATGGTTTTTCCATTTTCTGTCATGTTTCCCGATTGTTTACCCAATTTCAAAAAGTGGGTTTCGTGAGGATTATAAATTACGTCATAAAATAATTTATTTTTTCCTAAACTTGTAAAATCTAAATTAATTTTTTCGTTATTTAAACCAAGGCTTGTAGCATTGATTACCATATCAAAATCGATTAATTTTCCCCATTCTAAAACTTTAAGATTATTAAATAAAACTCTCAAACTCTCTGCCTTCTCTCTTGTCCTATTGCTTATTGTTATCTCTTGAACCTGCATATTTTTTAAAGCAAGAATTATTGAAGAAACTACACCGCCAGCACCTAAAATTAAAACTCTCTTTCTCTTTAAACTAAAATTTAATTTTTTTATTGCAGCATCAAAACCAGCTATGTCTGTATTATGTCCAACTAAAACACCATTATCAAATGTAATTGTATTTACTGATTGAGTTTGGTCTGCCTCTGGGCTTAATTTATCCAAAAAAGGAATAACTGTTTTTTTAAAAGGTACAGTTACGTTACAACCAGCTACTTTTTGTTCTTTAATATTTTGGATAAAATTTTTAATTTCATGATCCTCAAGTTTAATTTTATCATATGTGGCATTGATATTATTTTCTTTTAGCCAATGGTTATGAAGTGCAGGAGATAAAGAGTGATCTATCGGATTACCAATGACTAAATATTTATTCATAACTTTTTAAATAATCTCTAATTTTGTCTATTGGAAGGCCCATAATAGTATTTTCATTACCTTCTATTTTGGAAAACAGCATTTTTCCCTCACCTTCAATCTGATAAACGTTATATGAATAAAGCGCATCATCACTTATTTTAGATAAATAGTTAAGTAACTGGTTTTCAGTGAAATTCTTCATTGTCAGTTGGGCTTTATCTGTATAATTCCAAATCATCATCCCGTTTTTAGATATACAAACAGAGCTTATTAGATAATGGATTTTACCATTTAGCATTTTTAAAATTGTTAAAGCTTCATCTCTATTTTCGGGTTTTGATATCAATTTCCCCTCTAGATCAATAACACTGTCAGCCCCTATAACTATTTGATCTGGATACTTCATGCTTACTTTGTTTGCTTTTAACTCTGCCAAGTTTTTTGAAATAGTTTCTGGAGTTGCTTTTTCATTTAACAAACTCGATTTAACAACATCTTCATCAACGTTAGATGGTTCAACAATGCTTTTTATATTGTTTTTGTCTAAAATTTCTTTTCTAACCTTACTTTTTGAAGCCAAAATAATTTTTTTAAGCATTTTTTTTGTTTGAAAAAATTTTATGAATTTTTATTACTGAAGCAGCAGTTTCCTCGACTGATTTTCTTGTCACATCTATCATAGGCCACTTATATTTTCTGAAGGTATCTTTTGCATTATCAACTTCTTTTTTAATTTTTTCTAGATCTGTATAATCTTTATTTTTATTATTTTTCAAAGAAGTTATTCGATTTTTTCTAATGTCAACCAGTCTCTCTGCTTCTGTTGTTAAACCAACAACGCAAAAGTTTTCAGGATTTTTTTTTAAAAATTCTGGTATAGAATTTTTGTTCACGAGCGGTATGTTTGCTGTTCTATAGCCTTTGTTAGCCAAATATATTGATGTAGGTGTTTTACTTGTTCTGCTAACACCCAACAAAATTATATCAGATTTTTGTGCATCATCTAATAAATTTCCGTCATCATGATTCATTGTGTACTGTATAGCTTCGATTCTATTATAATATTCATCATTTAGAATGTGCTGTCCACTTGGTTCATGGGATGCTCTTTGATTAAATAATTTGGAAAAACTCAATATTAAGCTTCCCAAGACTCCAAAACAAGGTATTCTTTTTTTACCACACGCATTAGCTAAAGTTTTGGCCAAATTGTTATCTACAATTGTATACAAAATTATAGAATTTTTCTCTTTTTCAGCTAAATTAAGAATTTTTGATATCTGATTTTCAGTTCGTGTAAAGGAATATGAATTAACTTTATAATCAATATTTTTAAATTGAGCTTTTAAGGATAAAAAAATTCTATCCAAAGTCTCTCCTGTAGAATCTGAGATCAAAAAAATTTGATAAGTATTAGTCATGTATATTTAGTTAATATCTTTGTAATATTTTAATAAAATTAAACAAATTTATTTTTATAATAAATAGCCTGTAAAATAAGGGTTTTATTCACATTCTTTATCAAGTGGAAAATAAATATACAAATGATTAAGTAATTCATAAACTACATATTAATTAATGATAAAATTAAGAATAAATGGTTGATAAAATGTTGATAAAAAATAGTTACCATTATTCACATTCCCTAATAATACTACAATCTTATAGTATATATTTTATATATGACTCAAATTGATAAAGTTTTAAGAGATTATGATACATCTATAAAACCAATATGGATAATGAGGCAAGCTGGTAGATATCTACCTGAATTCAGAGAAATTAGAGCCAAAAACCCCAACTTCATAGAACTATGTTTGAATGAAAAATTATCATCTGAAATAACTCTACAGCCTCTTAAAAGATTCGATTTAGACGCTGCCATAATTTTTTCAGATATTTTAATGCTTCCATATGGTTTAAACCAAAAAGTTGAATTTAAAAAAGGAATTGGACCTATATTAGGAGATTTAAATTTAAAAAATATCTTAAATATAAATGAAAGCGATTTTATTGATAAATTACAACCAGTATATAAATTGGTTAACTTGATTAAAAACAATGATCTTACAAGAAACAAAAATACAATAGGTTTTGTTGGTGCCCCTTGGACACTTTTAGTTTATATGATAAATCAAAAATCTCCAAAGTCAGGATTAAAGAGTGATTTTTTTAAAGACAAAAATTTTATAGACAAAGTTTTAAAAGTTATTGAAAAATTCTTAAAATTACACATTAGAAATCAAATTGAAAGTGGTGCACAAATTATTCAAATTTTTGACAGTTGGGCCGGCCTGTTAGATGAAAAAGATTTGCCTAATTATATATATGAACCAACAATAAGGTTAGTCGAATATACAAAATCTTTAAATGTTCCAACAATATGTTTTCCCAAAGGTATAAAAAAATATAAAGATTATTGTGAAACCGTTAAGCCTGATGCTATTTGTATTGATTATGAAGCTGATCCTAAGGAAATTTTAAAAGATATAAAAATTCCTATTCAAGGAGGAATGGATCCAAAAATTTTATTAACAGATAAAGATAATTTAAGAAAAGGAGCAAAAAAATATTTAGAAATTTTTAAAGACCATCCTTATATATTTAACTTGGGGCATGGAGTTTTACCTGAAACCGATCCAAAAATGATGGACTATCTTGTCAAAATGGTGAAAGACTATTAAATGAAAATCAGCAAAAACCATCCACAAATTAACTTTGGTAAAACTGGAGTGTTGATAATCAATTTAGGAACGCCAGATTCAACCGGTTGGTTAGATATTAGAAGATATTTAAAGGAATTTCTATCAGATAGAAGAGTAATAGAGGTTAATCCTATATTATGGCAAATTATATTAAACGTTTTTATATTAAACTTGAGACCCTCGAAAACTGCTAAAGCATATAAAGAAATTTGGATGAAAAAAGAAAACATTTCTCCATTACTTTATTATACTCGACAACAAGCTAATAAATTATCAAATTTAATATCTGAAAAAAATGTAATTGTAGATTTCGCTATGCGGTACGGAAATCCTAGTATTAAAAGTAAGATAAAAGATTTACATGATAAGGGTTGTGAAAATTTGGTTATACTACCACTGTATCCTCAATATGCTGCGGCAACTACCGCAACAGTTTGTGATGAAGTTTATAGAACACTCATGAAAATGAGATGGCAACCGTCTATAAAAATAATTCCACATTATGAGTCTCATCCTCAATATATAGATGCTTTAGTAAATTCACTTAATAAAAAGATAAAAGAAATAAATTGGAAACCAGATCTAATTTTGGCGTCTTACCACGGTATACCACAGAAATATTTTGATAAAGGAGATCCGTATCATTGTTATTGTCAAAAAACTACCAGACTAATTTCAGAAAAGTTTAATTCCATAGAACTTAAAACAACTTTTCAATCAAGATTTGGTCCTCAGAAATGGCTTGAACCTTACACAGATAAAATATTAGAAAAATTGCCTAACGAGGGTAAAAAAAATGTTCTTGCAATTTGCCCTGGCTTTTCCTCAGACTGTGTTGAAACTTTGGAGGAAATTCTTATCCAAGGTAAAGAAACTTTCTTAGAGTCTGGTGGAGAAAATTTTGATATGGTGCCATGTTTAAATGATAATGATGATCATATTGCTTTACTAAAATCATTAGTTCAAAAAAGTCTTTAATTTATGAATACCTATTTGCTTTTCAAATCTTTACACTTAATAGCAGTTATTTCTTGGATGGCAGGACTTTTGTATCTCCCACGAATTTTTGTTTATCATTCGGAAAATAATAACAATCCTCAAGTGACAGAAGTATTCAAAGTGATGGAAAAAAAACTTTTTTTTTACATCATGACCCCAGCAATGTCTCTTTCTTGGATATTTGGATTAATACTTATACATGAAATAGGTTTTCAGCAGCTAGGTCAAAAGTGGATGATTTTAAAACTTATTTTTGTGACTTCATTAACCTTGTATCATTTTTATCTTGGAAGTATTTTGGGGCAATTCAAAGTAGATATTAATAAACATTCTGCTAAATATTATCGATACATTAACGAAATTCCCACATTATTGCTTATTTTGATCATTTTTATTGTTATTTTTAAACCTATCTAGGGTTGAATAATTTTGATTAGCATATATATTTGATGCGTTATTAAGTCCTTAATAATTAATTCATGAACATACAAGAACTAAAACTCAAATCGTCAGAACAGTTAATTACTCAAGCAGAAGAATTGGGTATAGAAAATGCCAGCACACTAAGAAAGCAAGAAATATTATTTGCAATTTTGAAAAAAGTTGCAGAGAAAGAGGAGATCACCGGAGCTGGTGTTCTCCAATTGTTACAAGACGGTTTTGGTTTTTTGAGAGCAATGGAGTCAAATTATCTACCAGGACCGGATGATATTTATGTAAGTCCAAGTCAGATTAGAAAATTTGGTTTAAGAACTGGTGATACTGTAGAGGGACCGGTAAGAGCACCAAAAGAAGGCGAAAGATATTTTGCTTTACTTCAAGTTAGCAAGATCAATTTTGAGGAACCAGATAAATCTAGACACAAAATAGCATTTGATAACTTAACCCCACTTTATCCTGATAAGCAATTAGTCATGGAGGTAGAAGTTACAAAGCCTGATAAAAAACAAGATTTAACTCCGAGGTTAATCGATTTAGTTAGTCCAATTGGAAAAGGTCAAAGATCGATAATTATTTCACCACCAAAAGCAGGTAAAACTATGATTTTACAAAGCATAGCTAATTCAATCGCTAAAAACTATCCAGAATGTTATTTGATTGTTTTGCTTATTGATGAAAGACCTGAAGAAGTAACTGATATGCAAAGAACAGTTAAGGGGGAAGTCATAAGTTCTACTTTTGACGAACCAGCACAGCGTCATGTTGCGGTAGCTGAAATGGTTATTGAAAAAGCAAAAAGATTAACAGAACATAAAAAAGATGTTGTTATATTGTTAGACTCAATTACAAGATTAGGACGAGCTTATAATGCTGTCATACCAAGTTCAGGTAAGGTCTTAACTGGGGGAGTGGATGCTAATGCTTTACAAAGACCAAAAAGATTTTTTGGAGCAGCTAGAAATATTGAAGAAGGAGGCTCACTAACAATTATTTCGACTGCTTTAATAGATACTGGTAGCAGAATGGATGAAGTAATTTTTGAGGAATTTAAGGGAACAGGAAACAGTGAAACAGTATTAGATAGAAAAATTGCTGATAAAAGAATCTACCCTGCGATTGATATAACTAAATCTGGTACCAGAAGAGAAGAGCTTTTGTTTGATAAGAATGATCTACAGAAAATGAATGTCTTGAGAAGAATTATTGCGCCAATGGGAACTATGGATGCTATCGAATTTATAAGTTCAAAATTAAAAGACACAAAAAATAATTCTGAGTTTTTTAATTCGATGAATAAACCATCATAAATCTGCTTGTAATATATTTAAAAGCACAGAATTGTTAAAAAAAACTATTTTTCTATAAAAAAAATAATAATGTCATTATTTATAAAAAATATTTTGACATTATGAGTGAAGAAAAAATTAATTTTTTAAAGTTATTAAAAGAGAAAAAATATTCTTTAATTGTTTCTATAATTGAAAATAAACTCAAAGAAGATCAAAAAACTTCAGGAATATTAAATTTATGTGGTGTATCTAGAATGTTATCAGATAAATCTAACACCTCATTAAAGCTTGCTATCAATGATTTTAAAAATTCATGTTTAAAAGAAACAGATATTAAAAAAATGTCTGATCCACTTAAAAATTTAATAAATTCATCAGTAATTTTTTTTGATAATGAATTTATAGACAATGGACATGAATTAGAAAAAAGTTTTTTTGATAATGTTTTTTCTATTTATAATAAAAATAGAGATGTATGGGAAAATAATCCAGACATACTCTGGGCATTGGTAAAGATAATTAAACGTATTTCTAACGTCGATGCGGTTATTAAAATTTATGAGAAAATTATTAGTTTGAATTCAGATCCTGACGCTTTTGCAGCGTATATTTTTCATAATCTTTATAATAATAAATGGGGTCAAATTGACTATTTTAACCACACAAAAAAAATTAACGATAAACTTATAGTTTATGATCCAGGAAAATTAACTAAGATTATTAATATTAAAAATGATAAAATAAATTTGGCATTTTTGTCGTCGGATATTAAAGGCAAACATTCAGTCGCTTATTTTTTAAAAACAATAATAAATTCTTATGATGATAAACAATTTAATATTTTCCTATATAACAATCATAATGTTGAAGATGATACAATTAGAGAATTTAAAGATAAAATTTTTAAAACTTTGGGAATTAAAAACCTAAAAGATATTGATGCTATTAATCAGATTAGAAAAGATAAAATTGACATAATTATTGATCTAAATGGTCTTTCGTCCGACCAGCGGTTGGTCTTGTTTAAAAATCGTCTAGCTCCCATTCAAATTAGTTGGTGTGGATATACTAATACAACCGGTTTGAATGAAATGGATTTTTTGATTGCAGACAAAAATTTGATTAAACCTGAGGAAGAAAAATATTATTCTGAAAAAATAATTTACATGCCTGATATATGGAACTGCCATCCTGGCTATAAAAAAACTAGAATATTAATTCCAACACCATCAATTAAAAAAAAATTTGTTACCTTTGGATCTTTAAATAATTTTAGAAAAATTAATGATAATGTTATTGAAGTTTGGTCGTCGATTTTAAAAAAAGTTAAAGGTTCTAAATTAATATTAAAAACATCTTTTCAGATATCAAGTGAAATATATAAGGAAAAATTTAGAAAACATAATGTACATGATTCAATAATATTTATACCATTTAAAAAAAAATTTGAAGATCATTTGAATGTTTATGAGGAGATTGATATAGCGCTAGATACTTTTCCATATACAGGTGTTACTACCTCTTTTGAGGCAATTTGGATGAATGTACCTGTTATAACAATGAAAGGTAATAATCTGATTTCAAGGTGTGGGGAGTCTATAAACAAAAACTTAAAACTTGAGGAATTAATTGCTGAAAATAAACAAGATTATATTGAAAAATCTGTATACTTAGCTGAAAACAAAAATTATTTGAGCGATATTAGAAAAAATATTTTTGACAACGCTATTAAAACTCCTCTTTTCGATGGAAAAAAATTTTCTGAGGGATTTTTTACTAGCTTAAAAAAAGTATATAATTAAATCATATTTATGGAGAGCAATAAAGCAGACTTAAAAAAACTTTTTTATGAAAAAAAATATTCTTTAATTATAGATATTATTGAAAATAAAATTACTGACAAAGATAAAAATTCTGGATTATTGAATTTGCTAGGTGTCTGCAAATTTTTAAGTAGTCGTAGTAAGGAGATACTTCAATCATCGAGGAATGATTTTCGAAAAGCGTATTTGTTAGAAAAAAAAACTCAAGATGCACTTCATGCATTAAAAAATTTTATTAATGTTTCAATGGATATATTTGATCTTGAATTTAGGTCTGGTGTTCACTCTAGTGAAAAAATTTTTGATGAAATATTTACTTATTTTAAGGAAAATAAAGCATATTTTGACAAAAATGAAGGTCATGCTCAGTCTATTATAAAAGTATTTAAACGAAATCTAGACCTAAATAATTTAATTGATTATTTGAAAAAAGTTATTGAACTTAACGATCAAAATTTAGATGCTTTATGTACTTATATATATTTTAACTGTTATAAAAAAGATTGGGATCAAAAAAATTTTCTCGAAAATTCAAAAAAATTAAACAGTAAATTACCAAAATATCCCTCAGAAAAATTATTTGATTTAAGTGAAAATAAAAACAAAAAAATCAATTTAGGATTTTTGTCAGCTGACATAAGATCAAACCATTGTATAACTTTTTTTTTGAGGACTGTTTTAACTAACTATGACAAAGAAAAATTCAATATTTTTATATATTTCGTCAATGATAAAGAGGATGAAACAGTTAAGGAGTTCAAAAAGTACGCCTCTACAAGCAGAAATATTTTCAATCTAAAGGATGTTGAGGCAATTAATTTAATAAGATCTGATAAAATTGATATAATTATAGATTTGATGGGTATAACATCTAATCAAAAACTTTCTTTAATTAAAAATCGAATAGCAAAAAAACAGGTTGCTTGGTGTGGATATAACAATACCACAGGAGTAGAGCAAATGGATTATTTAATATCCGATAAGTATTCAATTTTAAAGAATGAAGTAAATCTTTACTCAGAAAAGATTATTCATTTAGAAAATATATGGAATTGTCATTCTGGTTTTTCGGAAAAAAGAGAATTTATTGAGCCGCCATTTAAGGTTAATAAATATATTACATTTGGTTCTTTTAATAATTTTAGAAAAATAAATGACAGTGTTATAAATGTCTGGTCTTCAATATTAAAACAAATCCCTAATTCTAAATTAATTTTAGCACCATCAGCTACCGCTTCATCTTCTTACGTATTAGAAAAATTTGAAAAAAAAGGTGTTTTAGGTTCAATAATATTTCAGAAATTTAAAAAAAATTTGAATGAACATTTAAACGAATATAAAAAAATTGATATTGCTTTAGATACTTTTCCCTATAACGGTGTCACAACATCTTTCGAGGCAATATGGATGTGTGTTCCAGTTTTAACTATTAAAGGATATAATTTTATTTCTCGCGCTGGTGAATCAATTAATTCAAATTTGAACTTGGATGAATTGATAAGCAAAAATGAGGATGATTATATAAAAAAGGCAGTGTCATATTGTACTGATTTAGACAAACTTGCTAATATAAGAAGGAAAATTTTTGAAAATGCTCTAAAATCAGCTTTATTTGACAAGAAAAAATTTTCCAGTCAATTTTACGCTTCTCTAGAAAAAATAAATAAATAAGCTACTTCATATTATGAATATTTATGCTTTATCCTCAGGTCCTGGCATATCTGGTATAGCTGTTATAAGAATTTCTGGTAAAGACACTTCTGAAATTATTAAAACCATCACTCAAAAACCAGTTCCAAGTGCAAGAGTAGCAACATTGAGGAAAATAAACAATATCAACACTTCTGAGCTGATCGATGAAGGAATTATATTGTGGTTTCCTGGACCACAGAGCTACACAGGTGAAGATATGGCTGAGATACATATACATGGGGGAAAAGCTGTAATTTTAGCTGTGCAAAATGAGATAGCCAAAATTGAGAATTGTAGGCTAGCTGAACCTGGTGAATTTACAAAGCTTGCTTTTCAAAATGGTAAGATAAATTTGCTAAAAGCTGAGAGCATAGCTGATCTTATTGCTGCTGAAACTGAAATTCAAAGATCACAAGCCATGAAAATAATGAAAGGAAAATCGTCAAATAAATTTAATGAAATTAGAGTAAAACTACTAAAACTTTTGTCATTTGTTGAAGCTAAAATAGATTTTCCTGATGAAGACCTTCCTGAAGATAATGTAAAAAAAATTAAAAAAGATTCTTTGGATGTGATCAATGAAATTGATAAAATTTTAGATGATCAAAAAGTCGGAGAAATAATTCGTGAAGGTTTTAAGATCGCTATTGTAGGACCAACCAATGCTGGTAAATCAAGCTTATTGAACAACTTATCAAATAGGGAAGTCGCCATAGTTTCTGAAATTGCCGGGACTACAAGAGATGTTGTTGAGGCACATTTAAATATAGATGGTTATCCTGTCATTATTTCAGATACCGCAGGTATAAGAGACTCAGAAGATGAAATTGAAAAAAAGGGGATAAAATTATCCTTCAAAAAAGCTGAAAATGCTGATTTAAAATTAGTGGTGGTTGATGCTAAAAGTGTTAATTTAAGCCCTTTTTTAAGTGATTTACTTAAAGGAAATGCCATTTTAGTCTTGAATAAATTAGATCTATTAAAAAATAAGCTAGATCAAGATTTTTCAAAATTCGAACATGTTTTAATTTCATTAAAAGATAATCTAAATATAGATAAATTAATTTCCAAAATAAAAAACAGTTTAAAAAATAAATTAATTTCTAAAGAAGATATTTTAATTACAAGAGAGAGACATAGACAACATTTGATACAATGTGTTGAGCATTTAAAAGAATTTCTAAATAAAAATGATAAGAAGGATTTTGATAAGGCTGCTGAGGATCTTAGATTGGCAATCAGGCATTTAGGTATGATTGTTGGCAAAGTTGACGTGGAGGAGATTTTGGGCAGTATTTTTAATGATTTTTGTATAGGAAAATAAGTCTATTATTGCTAATTTTTTACTTTTTTTGAATTTTCTTCGATTGTTATCCATTTCAATTAAAATAATACATATCTTGTAAATATTTTTATCGTATATAAATTTAAATTATGAAAAAAGATCTATTCTTTGATGTAGTAGTTATTGGTGGTGGTCATGCTGGTTGTGAAGCTGCAGCTGCTTCAGCTCGGCTTGGAATTAACACTGCCCTTTTCACACATAATAAAGATACTATAGGGGAGATGTCTTGTAACCCAGCTATTGGTGGTTTAGGAAAAGGCCATCTAGTAAGAGAAATTGATGCTCTTGATGGTATTATGGGTGAGGTTGCCGACAAGTCTGGAATACAATTTAGATTATTAAATAGAAGTAGAGGACCAGCTGTAAGAGGACCCAGAACTCAATCTGATAGATCATTATATCGTAAATTTATGCAAGAAAAACTTGTAAACTACTGTAATTTAACGATTTTTTCAGATCCCATTATAAACTTTATTTTTTCAAATAACGAAATAAATGGATTTATAACATTAAAAGGAAATAATGTTAAGTGTAATAAGTTAATTCTAACAACCGGTACATTTTTAAATGGTTTGATACATATTGGTGATAAGAGAACACCGGCAGGAAGATTTAATGAAAAACCGAGTACAGGTTTAAGTGAAGAGTTAAAAAAATATAATTTTAAAATTGGAAGACTTAAAACAGGCACACCTCCTCGACTAGACTCAAGATCAATTAACTTTGATAATTTAGAAAAACAATTCGCTGATAGTGACCCTTACTTTTTCTCTTTCTTAACAAAAAAAAGTTATAATAAACAGGTGTCCTGTTCCATGACCTACACTAATGAAAAGGTACATAAGATTATCAAAAAGAATTTATCTAAAAGTGCAATGTATTCTGGAAGTATCCAAGGTGTCGGTCCACGATATTGTCCATCAATAGAAGATAAAATTGTAAAATTTGCAGATAAGACTAGGCATCAAATTTTTTTGGAGCCGGAAGGTCTCAATGATTATACAATTTATCCTAATGGTATATCTAATTCTCTACCTGAGGTAGTACAAGAAGAAATACTCAATAATATCAATGGTTTAGAGGATGTTAAAATTATTAGGCCAGGTTATGCTATAGAATACGATTATATAGATCCTAGAGAACTTTTTTTGACATTAGAGACAAAAAAAATCAAAAACTTATATCTCGCTGGCCAAATTAATGGAACTACTGGGTATGAAGAGGCAGCTGCACAAGGGCTTATCGCTGGTGTGAATGCAGCCCTTTCATTAAAAAATATGGAGCCTTTTATTCTTGATAGATCTGATGCGTATATTGGGGTAATGATAGATGATTTGGTGACAAAGGGTGTGGCTGAGCCCTATAGAATGTTTACGTCCCGTGCAGAATATCGACTAAGTTTGAGGTCTGACAATGCTGATTTAAGACTTACCAATAAAGGAATTAAAATTGGATTAATTTCCAATATTAGAAAAGATTGTTTTGAGGATAAATTCAAAAAACTAAGCAAAATATCTTTACAAATGTCTACATTACAAATTTCACCTTCGAAAGCAGCTAAATTTAATATTAAAATTGCAAAGGATGGTATTTTTAGATCTGCTGATGAAATTTTAACCCAAAAAGGTGTAGATATGCTTAAAATTAGAAATATTTGGCCTGAAATAGAGAATTATGGTAATGAGATCGATGAACAGATTGAAATTAATGCTCATTATAGAGGATATCTAAAGAAGCAAAAAGCCGATATTTTAGCATTTAAAAGAGATGAAAATCTAGTGATCCCTGATAATATTGATTATGACCAATTTTCAGGCCTTTCTAACGAAGTAAAGGCTAAGTTTAAGGAAATCAAACCAAAAACTATGGGGCAGGCTCTAAGAATTGATGGAATAACACCAGCTGCCGTATATATTTTGTTGTCACATGTCAAAAGAAAGTCTATTAAGCATATAGCTTAATGGATAATGTATTTTCAAATTTTTACTCAAAAATTCCAATCTTAAATGTTTCACGTGAAACTTGTCTAGAGCTGGAAAGCTTAATTTCAATGATAAAACAGAAAAATCAGCAAATTAATATAATAAGCAAAAAAACATCAGAAATTAGCGAATTAAGACAAAGGCATATAATAGATTCAGCACAAATAATTGATTTTATTGATTTAAATAGTAATACAACCTGTGATTTAGGAACTGGAGGAGGAATGCCAGGGCTTGTCGTAGCAATAGCTATGAAAAAAATAAAAAATTCATTGAGAATAAATCTTTATGAAAAGAGCTATCATAAATGTGTTTTTTTAAAAGATGTTTCAAGAAAATTAAATTTAAATACAAAAGTCATCCAAAAAGATATTTTTACAATCAAAAATATTGAAACCGGGACTATAATGTCTAGAGCATTTAAACCTGTCCCAATAATTCTAGATTTAATCAGTCAGAATTTTAAAAAATTTAGCAACATAATTTTGTTTATGGGAAAAAGTGGGAGAAAGATTTTGAGTGAAAACTCAAAAATATGGGATCTGGATTATGAGGAAAAAAAAAGCATAACTAGTAAAGACTCATTTATAATAAATATCAAAAATATAAAAAAAAAAAATTTGTGAAAATAATTTCAATAATAAATCAAAAGGGTGGAGTGGGAAAAACAACGACAGTCATTAATCTTGCATCTGCCTTAGCTCAAAAAAATAAAAAAATTCTTGTAATTGACTTAGATCCACAAGGAAATGCAACTACTGGATTAGGGTTATCAAACACTGATCAATCGGATAAAACCATTTATGGAATTTTAAATGGAACAATGTCCATTTCAAATGCGATTAAAAAAACAGAATTTGAAAATCTCGATTTGATAACATCAAATGTGGATTTATCAGGTTTGGAGGTTGAAACAGCTGGAGATAGTGATAGAGCTTTTATTCTAAAGACGAAATTAACCGCTTATTTAAATAATTCTGGAGGATTTTATAATTATGTGCTGATTGATTGTCCTCCATCACTAAGTTTACTGACTGTAATGGCTTTAGTATCATCTAACTCACTTTTAGTTCCTCTTCAAACAGAATTTTTTGCTTTAGAAGGATTAACACAACTAATGAAGACCATAGAAAGAATAAAAGTTAACCTTAATTCATCGTTAGAAATTCAAGGAATACTTTTAACAATGTATGATAGAAGAAATAAATTATCTTCTCAAGTAGAACAAGAAGCAAGAAGTTATTTTAAAGATAAAGTTTATCAAACTGTTATACCAAGAAATGTAAGATTATCTGAAGCACCTTCTCATGGTGTACCAGTGCTTATTTACGATAGAAATTGTCCAGGTAGTAGATCTTATTATAGCTTTACGGATGAATTTATTACACAGGAAAACAAAATTGGGAGTGCAGCATAATGAATTCTCAAATTAAAAAAGGATTAGGAAGAGGTTTGTCATCTTTGATTGGTGAAAGTAAAGCAGAAGTAAAAACTAATAAACTCTCTTTAAGTGATATTGAGCCAAATAAGTTTCAACCGAGAAAAATTTTTGAGGAAGAAAACTTACAAGATTTGACTAATTCAATTAAAGAACGAGGAGTGATACAGCCAATCATTGTGAGAAAAGCAAATTCTGATGCTTCTAAATATGAAATAATTGCTGGAGAAAGAAGATGGTTGGCTGCTCGTAAAGCTGGTTTACATGATATTCCTGTCGTTATAACAGAGGCAGATGACTTAAAATCTCTGGAGTTTGCAATAGTAGAAAATGTACAAAGACATGATTTAAATCCTTTAGAAGAAGCACAAGGATATAAAAGACTGATAGATGAATTTTCATATGATCAAGATAAAGTTTCAAAATTTATTGGAAAAAGTAGAAGTTATATAACTAATTCTTTAAGGTTGTTAAACTTACCATCAGATGTTTTAAATTTACTTGAAAAGAACAAAATCAGTCCAGGGCACGCTAAAATTCTTGTTGGTTTAGAAAATGCCAGTTTTATTGCGAATAAAATAATTGAGAATAAGTTATCTGTCAGACAATCAGAAAATTTTGTAAAGTTATTAAAAAAATCAAAAAAAAAAGAAATCAGTAAAGATCCAAATATTCGAAGTCTTGAAGAGACTATTTCTAGTAAAATTGGGCTTAATGTTGCAATAAAAAACAACAAAAGAAATAAGGGAACTATTACCATTTCTTTTAATGGTAGTGATCAATTAAACAGGTTAATTGATACAATTAAAAATAATTATTAAAAACTAGTTAGATTTTTCTAGTAAAAAATTTGTTGTAAAATTAATTGCGTTGAATGAATTTTTCTTAATTTGAAGTTCTATTTCATTAATTTCAATAATTAAGTTTTTTATTTTTTTAACTGACCATAATTTTATTTGATCTTTTATGATGTTTTTATCTTTCCAAAAAATAGGTGGTTTTGCATTATTGATTGTTTTGTCAATATCATTATTTAAGTTAAATTCATTCATAAGATTTAGGAGCATTTTTGCTTTTTTTAAAAGAGTTCTGATAATTATAATACAGTCTTCATAAGAAAAAATATTTTCATTTAAAATACTGAATATTTTTTTTTGTTTTTTTGCTAAACAGTTATTTATCAAATCATTGATACTATGATTTTCTGATAATTTAATTAGCTTAGAAATTTCATCATTTGTTATATTTTTTTTATCTTTTAAATATAACTGAATTTTTTCAATTTCATTAAATAAATTTTTTCTATCACCTGAACATTTGTCAACTATAAAATTAATGCATTCATTTGATAATGAAATTTTTTTTTCTTTAAACATCTGGTGAGCTAATTTAGCAAGTATTTCATTGGTGTCAGGATAAAATGCAATTGATATCAATTGATCTTTTGATTTTTCAAAAAGATTTCTTAATTTAGATTTTTTATCTAAGATTTCAGAATTAAATATAAATATTATGTCAGTTACACCCTTTTCAAATAAATTTTCAACAATTTTAATTATTTTATCTGAACATCTGTTAATAAGTATTATTTCCTTTTCATCGAAAAATGACTTATTTAGACTTTTTTCAAAAAAATTATCTGTGTTTTCTAATATTTGTTTTTCATCATAATGAGTAATCTTTATTCTTAATTTTTCTGATATTTTTGTTATTTCTTCACGCTTGTAACCCTCATTTTTGCCATGAAATAACAGAAAGTTTGATTTATTAAAATTTATTTTATTTAATTCAAAATATTTTAAAATCATTCTATTTGAGAAAGTTGAACTTCAAGTCTACTAATTATTAAGTCAATTAAGTTTTCTTTTTTAATCTTTTCAAGATTATTTTCTTCAAATTTATTACTAAAGTTTTTAATTAAGAATTCTTCTTTAGTTATAAATTTTTTTACCTCGTTACCTTTTTTAATTTCAAAAGAGACATTAATAGTTACTAAATAATTTGTTGTTTTTCCTGATAGATTTTTTGATTGTGCAATTTTCTTATATGAGGATAAGGCGAATATTGAAAATTTTTTTTCACTTTTTTTATTTTGGTATTTCTTTAATTTTTTATCAATTAAATTATTAATCTCTGAATCTCCACTAAAATCAATTTTTTGAATCATGAAATTATAGTTACTTTTTTTTGAATAAATTGGCTTGTAATCACAACTTAAGAGCAAAAGTGGCACTAAGATAATATAAATATATTTTTTCATTAAAATTATACTATGATATTTATTAATTTATTTGGAACAAAAATTTTTTTTTTAAGCTCCTGGTTTTTAATATACTTATTTATTTCGGTGTTTTCTTTAATAAGCCTCAAAATTTCATTTTCAGAGATATTTCTCTTAGCTTTGATTAGACCTCTTTTTTTACCATTAATTTGAATAACGAAATTAATATTTTCCTCAACAAGAAGTTTTTTATTTATATTTGGCCAGGTTATTGCAGACCTATCCTCAAGCAACTCTATACATTCATTAGCAAAATGTGGAATAACTGGCATCATACAAATTAATATCTTTTTATAGTTTTCGATTATTGTCTTGGATGTGTATTTTTTTTGAAGCAATTTTGATATTGCCGAATGGATTTCATGAAAATTTGCAATAATTTTATTGTAAGTGAATTTTGATAAATTTTCAGTAACATCATTAATGAAGCTATTTGTTATTTTTTTGAACTCATCATCTGAATCATTAATATGTTTTTTTTTTATCTCATCAGTAATTTGTAAATTTAAAACCCACAATTTTTGAATAAATTTGTATGACGATAGCATTCCTTGCTCAGACCATTGAACATCTTTTTCTGGTGGACTGTCAGATAATATAAACAATCTAACAGAGTCCGCACCATAATTTTCTATAATATCCTCAGGATCAATCACATTTTTTTTGGATTTTGACATTGATTCTGAAGGCCCAACTTTTACATTTATCTTATGATCATTTTTTTTAACAAATTTATTGTTAACTTTTTCTATTTCGTCAGGGCTAAGCCAATTATTATTCTCATCTTTATATGTTTCATGACAAACCATTCCTTGAGTGAATAAACTTTGAAAAGGCTCTGTTATTTTAAAGTTCTGATTTTCATAATTAATTGCTCTCATAAAAAATCTTGAATACAATAAGTGTAAAATTGCGTGTTCAACTCCACCAATATATTGATCAACGGGCATCCAATAATCTATATCTTCTTTTCTGAACCCATAATTTTCTTCTTTTGGAGAACAAAATCTTAGGTAATACCAAGATGAACACACAAATGTATCTAAGGTATCAGTTTCTCTTGTATATTTAACTCTATCAATGGTAGTTTCCTTCCAATCTTTCTGGCTATCAAGTGGATTTCCTTTAACCTTCAAATTAATATTCTCTGGTAATTTGACAGGTAACATTTCTTTAGGAACTGGATGAGCTTTACCTTTATCATCGTAAATAATTGGGATGGGACACCCCCAATATCTTTGGCGTGATATACCCCAATCTTTTAATCTATAATTAATTTTTTTTTTTCCTAATTTTTTTTCTTCTAAAATTTTTATCGTCTTAATTACAGACTCTTTTGGTGCATCAAGACCATTTAAATATTCTGAATTTATAATAATACCTGGCTCTGGATAAGCCTCTTTTGATACTGTAAAGTTGTCATTTTCTTTATAAGGCCTGACTACAGTATTTATCTCTAATTTATATTTTTTTGCAAAGTCAAAATCTCTTTGATCATGTGCTGGACACCCAAAAACTGCCCCAAAACCGTAATCCATCAAAACAAAATTAGCAAAATAAACAGGGACTTTTTGATCTGGATTAAGCGGGTTTCTAGCAAAAAGATTTGTTTTATAGCCAATTTTTTCTCCAACTGCTATTGCCTCTTCTGTCGTTCCAGTTTTAGAGCATTTCTCCTTAAATTTTAAAAAATTTTTATCATCCCCATAAAACTTTGAAACTTCATGATCTATTGACAGCGCCAGAAAAGAAAAACCAAATAATGTATCAGGTCTTGTTGTAAAGCATTTAATTTTTTTAATTGGTAGGTCACCTTCAATTTCAAATTCAATCTCACATCCAAATGATTTTCCAATCCAATTTTTTTGCATTGTTTTTACCTTATTTGGCCATGTCTCTAGTTCATCTAAACCATCTAATAAATCTTGTGAAAACTTGGATATATTAAAAAACCATTGACTAAGTTTTTTTCTCTCAACTGTTGCACCTGATCTCCATCCTTTACCATCAATAACTTGCTCATTGGCCAAAACAGTTTCATCGATTGGATCCCAGTTTACATAATTTTCTTTTCTGTAAACAAGACCTTTATCAAATAACTCTAAAAAGAAATTTTGTTGATGTTTGTAATACTCTTGGTCGCATGTTGATATTTCTCTTTCCCAATCTAATGACAGGCCCAACTTTTTAAGTTGGTTTTTCATAGTTTTAATATTTTTATTTGTCCACTCCTTTGGATCAAGATTATTTTCTTTTGCAGCATTTTCTGCTGGCATACCAAAAGAGTCCCAACCCATTGGGTGAAGTACATTAAAGCCTTTTAAAATTTTGTATCTTGCTAAAACATCTCCTATTGTATAATTTCGAACATGTCCCATATGTATTTTGCCTGATGGATAGGGAAACATCTCTAAACAATAAAATTTTTTTTTATCTTTTTGTATGTGTGTTTTAAAAATATTTTTGGTTTGCCAATATTCTTGCCATTTTTTTTCTATTTCTTTAAAATTATATCTGCTCACTTAAATGAAATTTACCTAGCTTCTCCACCCATTTTAGGTGTTGGATAATATGATTTATTTTGGCTCTTGGTTTGTTTCTGGTATATAGTCGCTTTTTTTAAAATTTCTCGTCTTAATTCTGCTTCAATATTTTTATTATTTTTTTTAACGACACATTTATTATTTGCTTCACACTTTTTATAAAAAACGTTTATATCAATAGCATCAGATCTTATTTCATTACTTAAAAATCTTATTGTAATCTTAATAGTTTCATTTGGGTCAGTATTATTGGTATACCAATCTGTTATAATTATTCCGCCACTGTAATTTGCGGATGTTAAAGGCATAAATTCTATAATGTCTAAAGAAGCTCTCCATAATTCATTAGAACTTGCAAACTCAAAATTTCCTCCTCGTCCCACCCTATCTTTAATAGCAGTGTTAAGTCTGAAACCTTTTCCCTCCTCTAAATTTTTCTTTACTCTTTCTCTTGGATCGGGTGATACTTTTCTTGCATCAGCACCTCTAAAAGTATTTCCGCATGCGTTTAAAAAAAGAAGAATTGCAAGAAAACTTAAAATTTTGAAAGATTTATAATTAATCATAATTCTGCCTTGTAAGATTTTGATTTTTTAGCATATTCGATTAATACAAAAAATATAATAAAACTTAAGAAAATAGTGTTGCAATATTATCACAGTTAAAAATTTTATTAGTCAAAAACTGGCAAAATTGCTCAAATTTATTGTGATTTTGATAATAGTACTTTGTTTAATATTAAACAATAAAAGGAGTAATTAATATGAACAAATTAACAAAAATCGGTGTATCAGCATTAGCTGGTTCACTTGCGATGGCATCTGCAAGTGCTGGAGAAGTAAATGTTTCAGCTCTTACTGGATTAGCTTTAGCATCAACAGGAGATGAGAACGGCGCTACTAGACCTTATCAGTTTGATAGTGTTACTTTCACAACATCTGGTGAGACAGAAGGTGGTATCACAGTTTCAGCTAAAATGGAACTTGATAACGATAACTCTGCGTCAAACGCTGGTATGGATGATAGAAATGTATCATTCGGAACAGACTCACTAGGTACTATAACTTTCCACGGTCATGGTGGTTCTTCAGTTATGGGTCAGTGGGATGATATGACTCCAAACGCTTACGAAGAAGTTTGGGATACAACTACTGGTGCAGACGTCAGAATAGATGGTAGATCAGGTGACAACATATTTACATATGATTCACCTTCTTTCAATGGTGTTATGTTTAAAGCGGCTTACCAAGCAGCTGATAATTCATCATCAACTGTAGCGGATTTAGACGTAAGCGCATATACTGACTTTGGTATTATGATTACGCCAGAGATGGTTGAAGGTTTGACTATCGGTTATGCTGAAGGTGAGTTAGATGATACAGCTACAACATCAATAGACAATGAAACTTTTTTCATTAAATATGCTATCGGTGGTTTCACTTTTGGATACCAAGAGAGTGAAGCTGAAGGAAGTACGGCAGCTAAGAATGATGAGTCAGAAGGTTTTGGTGTATCATACGCAGTAAACGAAAACTTTACAATTGCATATGGTGAAAGAGACCACGACGATGATACGTCAGCTGCTGGTGAGCAGAACGATAAAGGTTTCTCAGCATCATACACAATGGGTGGTATGACTATTGCTGGTCACATGAACGAAAACGATAACGTGAATAGTAATGCTTCAGCTGCAACGATGGATAAAGAGTCGTACGAGCTAGCTCTTACATTTGCATTCTAATTAATTTAGAATATAGAATAATTAGAGGGCCCCTTTATGGGGCCCTTTTTTTTTTAAAGAAAGATATTCCAGCAAAACCAGATATATTAAGTAAACTTAATTTTCTAATATTACTATGGCTAATTCCACCTAACGCAACAAGCCCTTTTTCTATAAAGTTTTCAAAAATTTTAAATCTGTAAATTCCCAAATAATTTCGATTTTTTTTAAATAATGATGATAAAAAAAAAAATTGAACAGCCTGAAATCTTTTAATATTTAATTCTTTTAATGTATGAGCAGACCCTAAGATGGTAAATTTTTTTTTTAGACTATAGGCTAAATGATTATAATTCTTATTAAAAGATGGTAAATAAACTCCATCTAATTTGAGTTTAATAGCTAATTTAAAATTATTAGATAAAAAAAAGCGACATCCTTTTTTTTTACAAAAATCTCTCAAAATAGTTAATTTTTTAATGTTTAATTGGCCACTGTAATTTCTAAAAATGATATTAGTTTTTTTATCTTGATGTTTAATTAAATTTGTATCGTATTCACTAATAAAGTAATATTTTTCATAATTAAGCTTATGCATGAATCTGTACAAAAATTATTATATATTGAGAAACTTGTAAAATCCAAAATAGTTGACTCAGATGATTTGAAAGCGTTAACTATTATTGCTGTTTCTAAAACTTTCCCATTAGAGAAAATAATGCCGTTGATCAATCATGGACATATAGATTACGGTGAAAACAAAGTTCAAGAGGCACTAGATAAATGGAGCAATATTAAATCTGAAAAATCAGAATTGAAACTTCATTTGTTAGGTAAACTTCAAACAAACAAAGTTAAATTTGCCATAAAAATTTTTGATTATATTCATTCAGTTGATAATAAGAAACTTGCTAAAAAAATTGCTGACGAGCAGGTAAAATTAAATAAAAAGGTAAAAATATTTATACAAGTAAATCTTGGAGAAGAAGAACAAAAATCTGGAATATCAAAGAATAATCTCAAAGATTTTTATTTATATTGCAAAGATTTAAAATTAGATATTATTGGTCTGATGTGTATTCCACCAATTAACCAAAATCCAACTCCTTTTTTCCAAGAATTAAATAAATTAAATAAAAGTCTTAATTTGAAAGAATTAAGTATGGGAATGTCTTCAGATTACACTGAAGCAGTTGAAAATTCCTCAACTTATTTGAGAATTGGTTCAGCTATTTTTGGTGAAAGAGCTTAACAGATTTTAATTTTTGTTTTCTTATTAATGAGTTTTAACATAATTAAAAAATCCTTTTTTTTTAATGCGATACACCCAGCTGTTGGTTTATATGTCTTTGTCAAATGTAAAAAGATACAACTTCCTTTATTTAAAATATTTTTTTTCCAATTATACTTAATTGGAATTATTAAATCATATTTATAATCTCTTCTAAAAAGTTTCTCGTATTTTTTTTGATTTTTAATATCGATTAATTTGTTATAATTTTTTTTATCTTTTGTGTTATTTGACCATCCCATTCTTTTATGGATCTTAATGCAATTTAATTTCGTAAAAGGTTTCTTTAATCTGTCATTTCTATAATATAAATTTCCTAGGTTGAAAATACCTATTGGAGTTTTTTTATCACCCTCTCTTTTTTTATTACTCAGACCATTTTTTCCAATACAACATTTAAAGTTAAAATCATCAATTTTAAGAGAATGTTTGTTTTTTAAAATAATTATCATATTGTATTTATATATGAATAATCAAACTTTGTTTATTTTTGAATTACCCATACTTTATGATATTTTTAAAGAGATAGAAGAACATTTAAATTTTAAAATTACTAGTTTTACAAAAAAAGAAATCTTAAATGCTCAATTTAAAGACCATGATCACTTTCTTGTTTTATCTGATAAGAAACATTCAAATCTGCCTAATCTGATTTTAGTTGATAATTCTCCAATCAAACTCACAAAACTTTTAGAAAAAATAAATGTTGAGTTTTTAAAAAAAAATTTCATCAAACAATCTAATATAAATGTTGGTGAATATATAATAAATATAAATTCTAGAGAGATGATTCTAGAAAATCAAAAACTCAAACTAACAGAAAAAGAAATAGATACAATTATCTTTTTATCTAAAAATAAATTACCGACCAGAGTACATGAGTTACAAGAAAAAGTTTGGGGATATCAATCTAAATTAGAAACCCATACAGTAGAAACTCATATTCATAGATTAAGAAAAAAGATTAAAGAGAAGTTTTTTGATGATAATCTAATAATTAGTAAGAAAAATGGTTACCAAATTTCAAAAAAAAAATAAGTTTGCTAAGGAACTATTTACTAAAAAATTTAAGCCAAGAGTAATAAAACCAAAAAAAGGCAAAGGAAGCTTTAAAAGATTGAAAAAAGTTTAAATCCGTGCCCCAATTTGTTGTATTATTTTAGAGGCCATTTCTGTTGCCTTCACTAAGCATTCTTTTTGGGAAAAATTGTTAATATATCCATGTAAGTAACCAGATGCAAATAAATCTCCTGCACCTGTAAGATCTACAATCTTTAGATCTTTTTTGGCACTGATTTCTGCTACTTCGTTTCTATAAATTGAGATTGCACCTTTCTCGCCCCTGGTTATGATTAAATGTTTTTTTATTTCCTTACAAAAGGAAATTACTTCATCAAAATTTGTAGTATCAATTAAGGATGTAATTTCACCTTCATTTGCAAAAACTAAATCTAGATCATTTTTCACTAAGTTTAAAAAATTTGTTTTATGTCTATCGACACAAAATTTATCAGATAAAGACATCGCAGTTTTATTTGATAAATTGATAGCTTTTTCAAAAGCCTCTTTGGGTTCTCCTTTATCCCACAAATAACCCTCTAGAAAGATTAATTCACTCTGTTTTATTGCGTTAATATCTAAATCGTTCTTATTTATTTTTCCTGCGGTGCCTAAAAAAGTACACATAGTTCTCTCTGAGTCAGGAGTAATCAAAATTAAACACGTTCCTGTAGGAAGAATTTCTTTTTTTTTTGTATAAAGAAAATTTACATTTTCTTTTTTTAAACCTTCCTCATATCTTGCACCAAAATCATCATCAGATATTTTACCGATAAAACCAACATTATTTTTTAATTGTGATAAACCCACTATCGAGTTTGCAACAGAACCCCCTGAAATTGTTTTTTCAATTTTCAAATTAGACAACAAATTTGAAAATTCAGTTTCATCAAATATTAGCTTCATTAGTCCTTTAGTAAGATTGTTTTTTATTAAAAAATCATCATTTACTTTACAGATCACATCTACAATAGCATTTCCTATACCTAAAACTTTCATTTATGGTTTTTTTGTTTTGATTGGTTTTTTTCTACCAGGATAGCAACTAGTGCATATTTTACAAGATAATCCATAACAATCTCGTGCTTTACAATATTCTCTACCGTAATAAATAATTTGTAGATGAAGTTTATTCCAATATTTTTTTGGGAATAATCTTTTTAAATCTTTTTCGGTTTGCACAACGTTCTTACCGTTAGTTAATCCCCATCTTTGAGCTAATCTATGAATGTGAGTATCAACAGGAAATGCTGGAAAACCAAATCCTTGAGACATAACTACACTAGCCGTTTTATGACCTACTCCAGGTAGTTGTTCTAATTCATCAAATGTTTGTGGAACTTTGCCATTATAGTTTTTTTCTAATATATGGCAAAGATTGTATATACTTTTTGCCTTTATTCTAAAAATACCGATTTTTTTTATAAGTTTTTCAATTTTTTTTCTTCCTAATTTTAAAAAGTGACGTGGTTTATAATATTTAGGATATATATTTTTTGTAACATTATTAACATTTACATCAGTACATTGTGCAGATAATAAAACAGAGATTAATAATGTAAAAATATTGCGACTCTTTAGAGGAACTCTAATATTTGGATATATTTTATTAAGATGTTTTAAAATAATTTTTGCTCTCTGAATTTCAGTCATTACTTGAAATTCATAAGATCTCGCATTGAATAAAGACCTGGTTTTTTGGTCATTAACCATTCACCAGCAGACAATGCACCCTCAGAATATAAAGCTCTATCGAAAGCCTCGTGATTTAATGTCACTATTTCTTTTCCGCTTGAAAATTTAACTTCATGTTCACCTATTATCTCACCTTTTCTAATTGAATTGAAATTGATTTTTTTTCCATATGGGAAAGTTTTTTTGTTTAGGTATTTTTTTCCAATTAAGTTATATAAATTTTTATTTTTTCCATCTGCAATTCCTTTTCCAAGCATTAAAGCAGTTCCTGAAGGATAATCTTTTTTGTGTTTATGATGTACTTCAAATACTTTACTTTGAAAATTATCTCCTAGCGATTTCGAAGTTATTTCTGTTAGGTACATCAGCAGATTAATACCTAAGCTCATATTTCCTGCTTTTAAAATTGGTATTTTTTTTGAGTATTTTTTAATTAAACTTTCCTCTTTTACTGTAAAACCAGTAGTACCAATAACTACTCTCTTCTTCAATTTCAAAGCAATTTTTAATATTTCCATCGTACATTTTGGGATTGTAAAATCTATAATTAGATTTGTTTTCTTAAAAACTTCTAAATTATTTTTTGATATGTTTAAACCTTGAAGCTTTTTATGAGTTTTTTTATTTTCGGTTACAGCTACTAACTTAAATTTTTTATTTGATTTGACAGATTTAATTATCTGTTGCCCCATTCTTCCCAAACACCCAGTTACAGCTAAATTAATCTTTTTCATTTGAAGACAAAATATAGAAGTACCACAAGTAATAAAACAATAATACCCCAAATAGAGAGATTTTTAATTAATCGATTTTTTTTTATGTTAGTGCTTATAAATTCAGGTAGTATCAGTATCAGTATGGCAATCAAAGCGATTGCGGGTATAATTTCTTCTAAATCCATTTTTTAATTGTTCCAAAATTCCTTAGCTTTTTGAAAAAACTTTTTGATACTTGGATTAGATCTCTCATTTTCAATTTTTCTAAACTTTTCTAACAATTCTTTTTGTTCTTTATTGAGAGAAATGGGAACTTCTGTTTTAACTTGTACGTACAGGTCACCAAAATCTCCTCTACGCATGAAAGGCATTCCTTTACCTTTTAATCGAAATTGTTTACCATTTTGTGTTCCATCAGGTATTTTTATTTTAGCTTTTTTTCCATCAATAGTTGGGATCTCAATCGTTGTTCCAAGAGCAGCATCAGCAATAGAAATTGGAAATTCAAAAAACAAATTAACTTCAGATCTTTTGAAAAGTTCGTGAGATTTTACATTAACAAATATGTATAAGTCACCAGTTGTTCCACCTCTTGTTCCCGCCTCACCTTTGCCAGCAAGTCTTATTCTTGTGCCATCATCGACACCTTTAGGAATCGTTACTGATAATTTTTTTGAGGTTTGTTTGTTTCCCTGCCCATTACAATCATTGCATGGGTTAGTTATTTCCTCACCACTGCCTGCACATTGAGGGCAAGTTTGTTGAACAGTAAAAAATCCTTGGTTTGTTCTAACACGACCATTTCCTCCACAATAAGTACATCTATCAGGACTGTATCCTGCTTTAGACCCACTACCCTTACACGAAGTACATTTTTCTGATGATGAAAATTGAATATTTTGTTTCTTACCAGTGTAAGCCTCTTCAAGAGTTATAGATAAATCATATCTTAAATCTGAGCCTCTATTGTTTGAGCTTCTTCTTGAACTTCTTCTTCCACCACCAAAATCACCAAAGAAATCTTCGAATATGTCTGAAAAGTCAGCGCCACTAAAACCTCCAAAGCCGCCAAAGCCACCTCTTCCTCCACCACCATTCTCAAAAGCAGCATGACCGAAGTTGTCATAATTTTCTTTTTTTGATTTATCTGACAAAACGCCATAAGCTTCACTAGCCTCCTTAAATTTATCTTCTGCGTTCTTGTCCCCAGGGTTTTTGTCAGGATGATATTTTACAGCGAGTTTTCTATAAGCAGATTTTAATTCTTCAGGTGAAGCACTTTTGTTAACGCCCAGAACATCATAATAATCTCTTTTAGCCATTTATTAACTCGGACAAATAGATGTCAGTTAAGCGCTTTTTTCTTTATTCTCGTCTTTTACTTCTTCAAAATCCGCATCAACAACATTATCGTCTTTTTTTTCTTTATCATCGTCTTTGCCATCATCTTTATTAGAATCTGGTTTAGCATTTTGTTGTGACTTATAGATAGCTTCTCCAAGCTTCATAGAGGCCTGCACTAAAGCTTCAGTTTTTTTCTTAATTTCTTCTGTATTTTCACTTTTTAAAGTTTCTTTTAAAGCTGCTGAAGAATCCTCGATAGCTTTTTTATCAGCATCAGATATTTTTGAGCCATGTTCTTTTAAATTTTTCTCAGTCGAGTGAATTAAAGTATCTGCCTGATTTCTTACATCTACTGACTCTCTTTTCTTTTTGTCAGCTTCTTTATTTGCTTCAGCTTCTTTAACCATTTTTTCTATTTCTGCCTCACTTAATCCTCCTGAGGCCTGAATTTGAATCTTTTGTTCTTTACCAGTTCCTTTGTCTTTTGCAGAAACATTTACAATTCCATTAGCGTCAATATCAAATGTTACCTCAATTTGAGGTACACCCCTTGGTGCTGGAGCAATACCAACTAATTCAAAATTACCTAGTAACTTATTATCTGTCGCCATTTCTCTCTCACCCTGAAGAACCCTGATAGAGACAGCAGGTTGGTTATCTTCAGCAGTTGAAAAAACCTGACTTTTCTTTGTTGGAATTGTAGTATTTTTATCTATTAGCTTTGTAGAAACTCCGCCCAATGTCTCAATACCCAATGATAGAGGCGTTACATCTAATAAAAGAACATCTTTAACATCCCCTTGCAATACACCAGCCTGAATAGCAGCACCCATAGCTACTACTTCATCAGGATTAACACTTTTATTTGGATCTTTACCAAAAAAGTTTTTAACTTCCTCAATAACTTTTGGCATCCTAGTCATACCACCAACCATGACAACTTCGTCAATTTCATTGGCAGATATACCCGCGTCTTTTAAAGCTGTTTTGCATGGAGGCATTGTTTTGGCTATTAAATCCTCAACTAAAGCTTCTAGCTTTGCTCTTGTCATTTTGAGGTTAATATGTTTTGGTCCAGTTTTATCCGCTGTTATAAAAGGCAAATTTATGTCTGTTTGTTCAGCAGATGAAAGTTCAATCTTTGCTTTTTCAGCCGCTTCTTTTAATCTTTGTAATGCAAGTTTATCCGATTTCAGATCGATACCGTTGTCTTTTTTAAATTCATTAATCAAATATTCAACAATTGTATTATCAAAATCCTCCCCACCTAAAAAGGTATCACCGTTTGTAGATTTTACCTCAAAGACACCATCTCCAAGCTCAAGTATTGAAACATCAAATGTTCCACCACCCAGATCATAAACGGCAATCTTTTTATTTTGTTTTTTGTCTAAACCATAAGCTAATGAAGCAGCAGTTGGTTCATTAATAATTCTTAAAACTTCTAACCCTGCAATTTTACCAGCATCTTTTGTAGCTTGTCTTTGTGCATCATTAAAGTAAGCTGGGACCGTAATAACAGCTTTAGTAACCGCTTGCCCTAAATATTTTTCAGCAGTTTCTTTCATCTTTTGTAAAATAAACGCTGATATTTGAGATGGTGAATACTTCTGCCCTTTTGCTTCTATCCACGCATCACCTTTTTCGGAATTAATAATTTTAAAAGGTGCAGTCTCAACATCTTTTTTTACAGTTGGATCTTCAAAATTTCTTCCGATTAGCCTTTTTACTGCAAATATTGTATTTTCAGGATTGGTTACTGCTTGTCTTTTAGCTGGTTGACCGATTAATTTTTCATTTTCATCAGTAAAAGCTACAACCGAAGGTGTGGTTCTCGCCCCTTCTGTATTTTCTAAAACTTTAGCTTGGCTACCTTCCATAATCGCAACGCATGAGTTGGTCGTACCAAGGTCAATTCCTATAATTTTACTCATAATTAAATTCTCCAAAACTCATATAAGTGTTAATTTTAAATCTACAAGTTGTATAAAACATTATTTGTCCTCTAAATTTTGTTTATTTTCTTCATTTTTTTCGTTTTTTAAGGTTGTTTTTTTTGCAACACCAACCAAGGAGGGTCTTAACAGTCGATCCTTCAACATAAATCCTTTTTGTATTTCCTGTATAATTGTTCCGGGCTCTTTGTTGTCATCCTCTATTTCCATCATTGCTTGATGAAGATTTGGATCAAGTTTTTTATTTATACTTTCTATGGGTGTAATATTATTTTTGCTAAAAATAGAGATTATATCCTTATATATTATATCAAAATGATCCAAAGTTTTCTTTAAAGCTTCAGTATTTTTTAATTTTTCATCATTTTCCAAAATATTTTTTGATCTTTCTAAATTATCGATCAAGTTCAATGCTTCTTTCGCAAAAGAATAACCTCCATACTCAAAAGCATCTATCTTTTCTTTTTCGAACCTTCTTCTTTGATTTTCCATTTCTGCAAAAGTTCTCGCTAGCTTATCCTCAAGCTCAGTAATTTTTTCTTCTGGTGATTTTTCCTCTTTATCTTTCTCTTTTTTAATTTCTTTATCTTCTGGTTGATCAGTCTTATTATCATCCAATTGTTCTTTTATCTCTTGATTGTCGATGGTAGTTTTGTTTTCTTCTTTTTCCATATGGAGATATATGGTAAGTAAATTTTAAATTTCTAGATGTGAATAAAAAAATAAAAGAATTATTGATCGGTAGCAATAATAAAGGAAAATTAAGGGAAATTAAGAATTTACTTCCATATTATATAAAGACTTTTTCAACAAAGGATTTTAAGCTTAAAAGTCCTAAGGAAAATGGCAAAACTTTTAAGGAAAATTCAATTATAAAGTCAAAGTATTTTTCCAAAAAAACAAATTTAGTTTGTATAGCGGATGACTCTGGTCTTGAGATTGATATTTTAGACAAAAAACCAGGCATTTATTCTGCTAGATGGGCTGGAAAAAATAAAGATTTTAAAATTGCAATAAAAAAAGTTTTCAAGGAATTAAACAAGAAAGATAAAAATTGGAAAAAAAAAAAGATTAGTGCAAGGTTCATTTGTGCTCTCTCAATAAGTTATCTAAACAAAAATTTAGTATGCGTCATAGGCAAAGTAGAGGGAAGTATTGCTTGTAAAGCTAAGGGAAGAAATGGTTTTGGTTATGATCCAATATTCATTCCAAAAAATGAGAAGAAAACCTTTGGTCAAATACCTTTTTCTAAAAAATATAAAATGGATCATCGTTCCAAAGCCTTTAAAAAATTAAAAAATTTCTTTAAGAGATCCGTCTTGGATTAAATAAAAATTTAATCTATGATTTATCTTGTTATCTTTGATATCAAAAATTCCAATTTTACCTTTAAAAGAATTTTGTTTTTTAAAAATTAGCTTGGCATCAGACAAGTTAGCCTTTAAAGACAAGTAATAAATTAGTCCAATAAGATCATAACTAAGTAGTGATAAATGATTAGGTTTTTCATTATAAAATTCTAGGAATTTCATCGAAAAGTTATCAAAATTTTTTTTATTGATTGAAGGATAATATAGGGGTTGAATATTTTTTTCAGAGAGTAAACTTTTGTCAAACCACTGATTTAATGTAATAAAATATTTTTCCTGTGGAGACACATCAGTATATAAGAATGAAGTAATTACACTTTTTAAACTTTCGTCAAAATCAGAGATAATTAAAGAATCGAAATTCACATTTCCAATGGTATATTTTTTACTTAATTTTTCTATTTTTCTTTTTTTTATTTCTTCATCTATATTAGATAATTCAACTCTTTTTATCTCATCATCTAAATTTTGTTTTCTCGTTTTATAATTTGTAATTTCTTCAATTTGTTGTGTAAGTTTTGTAGGTTCAATATCATAAATATAATGCTTTGATATTTTTAATTTTGATTTTCCTATTGCCCTTTTAATTTCATTTTTATAATTAAGGTCAGGAGTTAATAAAATTGTTTTTTTTAATTCATTAAGCTCTGCAAATTTTTTAATTGCATTTAACTGTGAAACAGAATTTACTCCACTACTTATAACGTTACTGGGTATACCTTCTGTTTTATTAGTAAGTGATAAAAAAATAATATCATCCATCTCATTTAGATACTCAAGATTTTCAAAAAAAACTGGTCCTATTATAATTCTAATACCTAACCTTTTTAGCTCAAGAGCTGATTGAAGTGTTTTAGCAGGACTTGAACCAGTGTCTTTTGGGTATATTTCTATTTTATTAGTGCCAATATCTTTAAGGGCCAATCTTGTGGACTTGATAATTGATTGCCCTAACTTATTTTTTTCACCTGACATTGGAACCAATAAACCTATCTTGATTTTTTCTTCGTTGGAGTGCCCAAATTTTGAAATGAATAAAGCAATAGTCAGACTAATTAAAATTATTTTAAAAATTTTAAACATTTAATGATATTATATTATTTATACATAAATATGATTGTAAATTCTAAAACAACTAACAAAGAATTTAAAAAAGGCTTATATTTAGTACCAACCCCAATAGGTAATTTAAACGATATAACTTTTAGAGCCTTAGAAACCTTAAAAAAATCTGATTTTATATTATGTGAAGACACTAGAGTTTCCAAAAATTTATTAAATAAATATAAGATTGATGCAGAATTAATTACAAATCATAAGTTTAATGAAAGAAAAAATTTACCAAAAATTATCAAAATATTGAAAAAAGGCTCAACAGTTTCGATGATCTCAGATGCTGGAACACCAAACATCTCAGACCCAGGAAGCTTATTGGTAAAGGAATGCGTGAAAAATGAGATTGAAATTATTCCGTTACCAGGTCCATCTGCAGTTACAACAGCATTGTCGGTGAGTGGGTTTTCAGATAAATTTTTTTTCTACGGTTTTTTTCCAGAAAAAAATCGTGAAATATTAAAGATCATAGAGACTACAAAAAAATTAGATAGTTCTATAATTTTTTTCATTTCGGCAAAAAAAATTAACAAGATAATACCTTATTTAAAAAAGGAATTTTCTGGTAGGAAAATTTTAATTTGTAGAGAAATGTCAAAATTATATGAGGAATTTATTAGACTAGATATTGATGAATTAAAACTTTTTGAGAAAAATTTAAGGGGTGAATTAACAATTGTAATTTCAGAGAAATTAAACAAAAAAAAATCGCATGAATTGAGTGAATCAGATAAAAGAACAATTAAAAAGATGATTAATAAACTTAGCATAAAAGAAATCACTAACCTTATCTATCAAAATAATCCAATTTCAAAAAAAATAATTTATAAGTATTGTGTTGATATTAAGAATGAAAGCTAAAATTGTATTAATTTTTTTGATTGGACTTGTTTTTAGTGGATGTGTTGGAGTATCGTCGACTGGAATATTTGGAACTGGAGTTAGCGTAGCAATAGACCCAAGATCTCTTGGAACACAAATTGATGACTCAATAATGCAGAAAAATTTAAGTGCGAGAATTTTACTATTAGACAAAAATTATTTTTTGTCTGTTAAAACAAAGGTTATAGATGGTAGAATATTTATAACTGGTAAAGTTGAAGATCCAGAGGAAAAACTTAAATTAACAAAGCTTGCATGGGAAACTCAAGGAGTGAGATCTGTAAAAAATGATTTAAAAATTAAAGAAGATTTTAATTTTAAACAATCTGCAAAAGATTTACTCATTACTTCACAATTAAGAACAGCATTGATATTTAATGATATAATAAAGGCTACCAATTACCAAATAGATACGTATAAGAAAAAAATTTATATCTATGGTATAGCAACGACAAAAGATGAAAAGGATGCAGTAATTAAAGAAGCAAATGAAATTTTAGACGTAGAAAATGTAATCGCAAGTATATTACTTGTCGATAACTTAAGAATTCAAAAAAATTAGATTATTTATTATATTTAATAACATCGGCAGAATAAGCAGCTATCGATGCTAAATTTAAAATTTCAGACGTAGATGATCTCAATGGGGCTATCTCAATTGGTAAACCTAAACCAATCAGCAATGGTCCAATTACTTTTGCCCTGCTCATAGATTTAATCATTTTGTATGAAATTGCTGCGCTATGTTGACTAGGCATTATTAAGACATTTGAATTCCCAACTATTTCAGAGAATGGATATAATTCTTTATAAATTTCTTCCAAAGCCACATCTGGTTGCATTTCTCCGTCAAATTTGAAATCGACTTTATCTTTTTTAAGAATTTCAACTGCATCGCTTAATCTTTTTGTTCTTTCTGTAGCTGGTTCACCAAAAGTAGAGTGTGATAAAAAAGCTACTTTTGGGTCAAATCCGAAAAGTTTTACAACTCTTGCTGCAGATTTTGCCATTTCAGCTAATTGTTTTGAGTCGGGATATTCAATAACTGACGTATCACAAATAAAAATTGTTTTACCTCTATTAACAACCAAATTTAAGCCAAACATGATTTCCCCAGGTCTTGGATCTACTACCTGGATAATTTTTTCAAGTGATGAGGAATATCGTCTTGTATTACCTGTAACCATTGCATCTGCATCATTGCTAGCAACCATGCAAGATGCCCAAATTACCCTGTCATTTCTAATTAGTCTATCACAGTCCCTTTCCAACATTCCTTTTTCTCTTTGGAGTCTTTTAAAAAGATATTTTACATACTTCTCTCTTTTCTCCTTATCTTTAGAGTTTACAACCTCAATATCAAAATCTTCATTGTAACCAATTTTTTTAATCTGGTTTTTAATTAGCTCTTCTTTTCCAACTAAAATTGGAATTCCCAATTTAGAATTTTTAAATGCAATTGCAGCTTTCAACATATTTTCATCTTCACCATCTGCAAATACAACTTTTTTTTGTTTTTTCTTAATATAATTATTTACACCTTGTAAAATTGTAACAGTTGGATCTAGCCTTTGTTTGAGTTGATCTTTATAAACATCAAAATCTTTAATATTAATTCTAGCGACTTTAGTTTCCATCGCAGCTTTAGCTACAGCTGCCGGGATAACACTTATCAATCTTGGGTCAAAGGTTGATGGTATTATATAATCTTTTCCATAATGAGGTCTTTCACCTCCCATCGCTGCAACGACTTCATCTGGTACATCTTCCTTTGCTAAATTTGCAATCGAAAGTGCAGCGGCAACTTTCATTTCTTCATTTATTGTTTTTGCTCTTACGTCTAATGCTCCTCTAAATATATAAGGAAAACCTATAAGATTATTAACCTGGTTCGCGTAATCCGATCTTCCCGTAGCTATTATCGCATCATTTCTAACCTCCTCAACTTCCTCAGGTGTAATCTCAGGATCAGGATTTGCACAGGCAAATATTATTGGATTTTTTGCCATCTTTTTTACCATCGCTTTTGTTAATGTTCCTTTTGCAGATAATCCTAAAAAAACATCAGCATTATCAATCGCATCACTTAAAGTTCTGTGTTCTGTCTCAATTGCATGACTTGATTTCCATTGGTTTAAATTTTCTCTACCTTTGTAAATTACACCTTTTCTATCTACCATGGTGATGTTTCCATTTGGTACACCAGATTTTTTAAATAAATTTGCACAAGCCATTGCTGAAGCACCAGCACCATTTACAACTATTTTTACTTTATCAATTTTTTTTTTACTGATATCTAATGCATTAATTAATGCTGCGGTTGTGATAATTGCGGTACCATGCTGATCATCATGAAATACAGGTATATCTAGAATTTCTTTCAGCTTATCCTCAATAATAAAACAATCAGGTGCAGCAATATCTTCCAGATTGATGCCACCGAAGCTAGGAGCAAAATTTTTTATGCTATTTATGATCTCTTCTGTGTTTTCTGAATCTATCTCTAAATCAATAGAGTCTATATCGGCAAACCTTTTAAATAAAACAGCCTTTCCTTCCATAACTGGTTTAGATGCTAATGCACCTAAATTTCCCATGCCTAAAATTGCAGACCCGTTACTAATAACTGCAACGAGGTTTCCTTTACTAGTATAATCAAATGCTGCTTCTGGATTTTCACTTATCGCCCTTACAGGAGCTGCTACCCCAGGAGAATATGCTAAAGCCAAATCTCTTTTTGTGGTCATATTTTTTGAGGAAGATATCTCGATCTTGCCCGGCTTTTTTTCTTTATGAAAATCTAAAGCTTCTTTATCAGTGTAATGATCAATTTTTGTTTTTTTCATTTATGTTAATTAGGTGTACAAATGGGGTAAAATTAAGACTAATATGATTTATGAATTTAGTTAAGTCAACAGGGACTTTTGGTTTTTATACTATTATCAGCAGATTACTTGGTTATTTAAGAGATGTTTTGATAGCAATTTTTCTTGGAACAAGTTTTTTAGCAGATGTTTTTTTTGTGGCATTCAGAATACCTAATACTTTTAGAAGATTATTTTCAGAGGGAACTTTTAATGCAGCTTTTATACCAAGCTATACTTCAGAATTGGTGAAAAAAAAATCCGGATCACAAAAATTTGCAAGCGAAATTTTTAATTTATTATTTTTAGGTCTATTGTTTTTAGTTTTAATTATTGAAGTTTTCATGCCAGCTTTTGTGAGATTAATAGCACCAGGTTTTGCTGATAATTCCGAAAAAATTCAATTAGCTGTAAATTTAACCAGGATAACTCTTCCATTTTTAATGTTCGTGAGCTTATCCTCTTTTTTTGCAGCAATTCTTAATTCACACAACAAATTTGCTGCTGCATCTGCAGCACCAATAATTCTTAATATCGTTTTAATATCTATTTTATTTTTTGGTAAATTTCTCAACGATGAACTGGTTTATTATCTATCATATGGAGTTTCAGGAGCAGGAATATTACAGCTTGTTTTCTTATATCAATTTACAAAAAAATTTTATACTATTCAATTTAGTTTTAATTTCAAAATTAATAATAAGGTTAGATTTTTTTTTAAAAAACTTTTACCTAGTATTTTCTCATCTGGTGTTACGCAAATTAATATTTTAGTAGGCACTATAATTGCATCTTTTCAAGCTAGTGCCGTATCTTATCTATACTATGCTGATAGAATTTATCAAATAAACCTAGCAATAGCTGGAATAGCAATTGGAGTTGTTGTTTTACCACAACTTTCTAAACATGTTTTTTTAAAAAAAAAAAACAAAATACTTTTACTTCAAAATAAAGCACTTGAGCTTAGTATGTTTTTAAGTTTACCTGCCTCAGTTGCTTTAATTGTAGGATCAGAACAAATTATTTCTGCATTATTTGGTTATGGTTTTTTTGACGAACTTTCAGTAACTAACTCAGCAAACGCACTTTACTATTTTGGTTTAGGACTGCCAGCATTCGCATTAATTAAAGTATTCTCAACATTTTTTTTCGCAAATCAGGATACTAAAACACCTTTTTATATTTCATTAATCTCTGTAATTTTAAATATATTAATAAGTATTTATTTTTTCAGAGACATTGGTTTCATAATAATTCCTATAGCTACGACAATTTCATCTTGGTTTAATGCAATTGTATTATTTGTTTATTTAAAAAATAATAATTTATTTAGTTTCAATGATTTATTTTTTGTTAAATTTTTAAAGATACTTCTGGCTTCTATCCTTATGGGAATATTTTTTAATTATTTAATTTTATTTTTTGAAAATAAATTGATATATCAATATAATTTAAAATCTATTTATTTAATATTATCATCCTTTTTAAGTCTTGTATTTTATTTGAGTTTTTCATTATTTATCAAAGCTTTTAAATATGGTGATATTAAACTAAAGTATTAGCTATGGGAAAAAAAATTTTTTCAGGTGTACAGCCTACCGGGAATCTCCATCTTGGAAATTATTTGGGTGCGATTAAAAATTTTGTTAAGCTAAATAACGAAGACCAAAATGAGTGTATATTTTGTATTGTCGATCTTCATGCTATCACAGTTGCTCAAGATCCAAAAAAATTGAAAGATAATATCTATGAAACTGCTGCAACTTTTATTGCAAGCGGTATAGATCCCAAAAAAAGTATTATATTTAATCAGTCAAGCGTGAGCGCTCATTCAGAAACTGCTTGGATACTAAGTTGTGTGGCTAGGATGGGATGGCTTAACAGAATGACACAATTTAAGGAGAAAGCTGGCAAAGATAAAGAAAAAGCAAGTATTGGTCTATACTCATATCCTGTTTTAATGGCAGCGGATATCCTACTATATGACACCACTCACGTACCTGTTGGAGACGACCAAAAGCAACATTTAGAACTTTGTCGAGATATCGCACAAAAATTTAATAATGATTTCAATGTTGATGAGTTTTTCAAAATACCTGAGCCATTAATTCAAAAAAAGTTTTCTAGAATTATGAGTTTAAGAGATGGAACAAAAAAAATGAGTAAATCTGAATTATCAGATCTGAGTAGAATAAATTTAACTGATAATAAAGATCAAATAATTAATAAAATCAAAAAAGCAAAAACTGATACTTTGCCATTACCAGCTACAAGCGCAGATTTAGAAAAAAGACCTGAGGCTAAAAATTTGATGAGTATTTATTCTAGTATAATTGACGTAAATTTAGATGATACAATTGATAAATTTTCTGGAAAAAATTTTTCTGAATTCAAAGAAAATTTATCACAAGTTTTAGTTGATAAAATTATCCCTATATCGAATGAAATTAAAAAACTTTTAAAAGAAAAAAGTTTTTTAGACCAGATATTGGATAGTGGACGTCAAAAAGCTGATAAGATTGCATCAGAAAAGGTTAAAAAAATTCAAGAAATCATGGGTTTTTAAATATAAAATACAAACAAGTTTCATTTTAAAAATTATTGACTATATATAAATTATGTTTGTACAGTCTGAATTTACACCCAATCCAAACTCGATCAAGTTCTTGCCTGGCAAGACTGTTTCTAAAAGTGGTTCTTTCGAAGTTACAAAAAAAGATGAGACCAATAATGAACTAATTAAAAATTTATTTTCTGTTAGTGGTGTAGAAAGTATTTTTTTAGGAAAAGATTTTATTTCAGTCAATAAACAAGATGAAGTTGAGTGGGAGGAAATAAAACATATTATTATATCATTAATAAATGATTTTTATTCGGCAGGTAAAGAATACGTCGTGGAAAAAGACTTAAATGAGAACTCTGAAAATCTAGAGGAGATAGAATTAAAGATTATTAAAATTCTAGACCAAAAAATTAGACCTGCTGTTGCAAGAGATGGAGGGGATATTAAATTTAAGGAATTTAAAGATGGTATAGTTAAAGTTCAATTACAAGGAAGTTGCTCAGGATGCCCGAGTTCTACAATGACATTAAAACAAGGTGTTCAAAACCTTCTATGTCATTATATACCTGAGGTAAAACAAGTTGAGGCAATATAAGTTATGTATAAAAGAAATTTTACTAAAAAAGTAAAATCAATAAATTTTTTTAACAGAAGAAGTCATATTGGTTCATTACCAAGAATTTTTATATCATCCATATTGTTAATCACTTTTTTTTATGCAATGCCAATAGTAGTGAACTTTGCCAATAATAAGAATATGGCTTTTCAAAATAAATCAAAAGCTGTTTTAGCTTACACCCTTAAAAATGGTTCAAGTGAAAATGAGAGAAATGATACCATTTTAAATGAGCAAGATTTATTGGTTGATATTTTTAGTTTAAATGATTTGGAAAGTGACACCGTAAGACTAAATGCATCAACTATAAAACAATTATTTGAAGACACAAAATATACTTTAAAAGATGTAAGAGAAACTAAATTGGTAAAACCAGTTGCTTTAACCTTGCTACCAAATGAAATAAAAATGATTGAAAACACATCTAAGAGAAAAGAATTTTTTATTCAGATTGTTCTTCCATTAATTTTAAAAGAAAATAGTAATATAAAAATTGATAGGAAAAGACTTTTTAGTATTATAAATAAGAGCAACAATACAGAGTTAGAAAAGAAGTGGCTTGAAAAAAAGTATAAACAATACGGTGTTACCTCGAGAGATTTATCAACTCTTAAAATTAGAATGGATGAAATCCCTGTTTCACTTGCATTAGCACAAGCTGCTAAAGAGACAGGTTGGGGAACATCAAGATTTGCTCAAGAGGGTAATGCATTATTTGGGCAGTGGACTTGGTCGGGTGAAGGATTAAAACCAAAGGATGCTGATAAAAGTGAGGGACATAAAGTAATGAAGTTCAATGTTCTTCAAGCCTCTGTAAGAGCATATCAAAGAAATCTAAATACACACTCAACTTATAAAGATTTTAGACAAGAGAGAGGTAAATTGAGAGATGAGGGAAAACCTTTAGATAGCATGATACTATCCAAATTTTTAAATAAATATGCAGAAACAGGTGAAAAGTATGTTGAAGTTTTACAAAAAATTATTAAACAAAATAATCTTCAGGATTTCGACGACGCAAAATTGCTTCCTTCAAGTATAGAATTAGAAAGTTTAATCTAATTCTCGCTTACGATAAATTGAGTTCCAAACCAACGCCATTTTCCATTATCCATTAGTGAACAATTAATTCTTCCTCTTCTTGGTATAAATGGATCTTCAAAATTCACGATAAGTTTATTGATATCAAATTTTAAATTTGGTTTTTTCCATTTACCACCATCATTAGAATAACAATTAATATTCTTTATATTTTTTTGTTCATTAAAAAATTCAACTATCATTAGTGGGGGATTGTTCTTTTTATTTATTTTTTTTTCCTCTGGCTCTAAAGATCTATACTCAAGTGGTAAATAATTAATTATAGATTTAAATCTTTTTAATTCACCATATTTTTCATTTATCGGAAACCTTGGTAGTTCAAATTTATCTTTATTCACATCAATAATTCCAGAATGTTGCCCAAAAGCTATTTTAAAATTTTTAGCTATATATTGTTTCATAAAAAGAGAATATTCGCCAAATGGATATGAAAATATTTCAGGGACATATCCTAATTTATTTTTGAAAATTTTTGATGCAAGCTCTATATCATTAATAAATTCTTCCTCGCTTTTATCAATTAGGTAGTCATGTGAATGAGAATGATGGCCAATATAACCAAATTCAGATTTGTCAATCTCAATTATTTCATCCCAAGTCATATAACCATTTTTACCAACTGGTTCTGTAGATACGAATAAAATAAATGGAATTTTATTTTCCTTTAAATATGGCCAAGCATTATTGTAGAAAGACTTGAAACCATCATCTATGGTTATCAAAATTTTTTTCTTATTTTTTGGTTTCTTAAATTCTTTTATAAAAAATTTTGGATTATAAAATTCATAATCAAGTTCCTTAATTATTTTTATGTGTTTTTGAAAAATATCCATTTTGATATTTGTTGAAGGATACTTATTTTCGTTAAATCTATGATACATTATCGATAAAATACCATTATCTTTTGCATAATATTTGGTATTGTTTTCTTCTGAATTAGAATTGGTAAAAATAAATAGTTGAATTATGACAAAACTAATAATAGATGCGGCGAGTGATAAAGTTTTTTTCATGATTATTGTAAACGGTAACAATTATAATGTTAGCCATGAAAATAGCAAAAAAAATTATGAGAGATTAATAATACTTTTAAACGATTTTTTAACGTCAAAAAATTTAGATTTAAAAAAAATTTCAGATATATATATTAATAGAGGACCTGGTAGTTTTGCAGGTATCAGAAATTCATTATCAGTCGTTAAAGCTATTAATTTAGTTAATAAAATTGATTATTATTGTTTTAGTTTCAGAGATTTCAATGGAGAAAAACTCATAAAATATGAATTTATCCCAGATTTATGTAAGAAATTTAAAGTCGAAAAAAATTTGATTAATCCTATCTATTCGGGTTAAAAATACTTATGTCAGAAACAATTGAACAAAAATGTCAATCTAAAGGAGTAAAACTCACTGATCAAAGACGAATTATTGCTAAGGTTATTTCTGAGTCAAAAAAAGCCTATGGTGAGTCTGATCATCCGGATGTTGATGAGCTGTATAATAGAGTTTCAAGAATTGATCCTAAAATTAGCATCGCAACAGTTTATAGAACTGTAAAACTTTTTGAAGAAGCTGGCATTCTGACAAAACACGATTTTAAAGGTGGTAAGGCAAGATATGAAATAAATGATGATCATAATCATTTAATTGATATTAAAACTGGTGATATTATAGAGTTTGTTGATGAAGAGATAGAAGAACTCCAAAAAAAAATTGCAAACAAATATGGATATAAATTAGTTGACCACAAGCTGGAACTCTATGGTGTCAAAGTAGATAAAAAAAATGAATAAAAAAATATTCGCCAAAACATTTGGTTGCCAAATGAACGAGTATGACACTAATCGAATAATTGATACTGTAAAAAAGATAGGATTTACAAAAACCGAAAATCTTGACGATACGAATTGTTTTTTGCTAAACACTTGTCACATAAGAGATAAGGCAAAAGAAAAAGTTTATCATGAGATAGGTAGAGTAAAAAAAAGATTTAGATTAAAAAAAAAACCTTTTGTCATAGTTGCTGGATGTGTTGCTCAAGCCGAAAACGAAGAGATGTTAAAAAGAGAACCTTTTATTGATCTAGTTATTGGTCCCCAAGCATACCATAAAATTAATGACAAGATTGAGGAATACCTAGATAATCAAAGGAGATTGGATGAAACTGATTTTGATGCTGTTTCAAAGTTCAATTATTTGGATAAAATAAAAAACTCATCCACAAAAATATCTTCTTTTTTAACTATACAAGAAGGCTGTGATAAGTTTTGTCACTTTTGTGTTGTTCCTTACACACGAGGTCCTGAATACTCCAGACCATTTAATGAAATAGTTAATGAGGCCAAAATCCTTGCAGGAAATGGAGTTAGGGAGATTACTTTATTAGGACAGAATGTTAACGCTTACAATAATGAAAATTACAAGTTGTCTAATTTGATTTTAGAAATAGAAAAAATTCCTGAAATTTTAAGAATTAGATATACAACTTCACATCCAATTGACATGAGTGATGATCTAATTGACTTATATGGGACCTCGAAAAAATTAATGCCTCTTGTTCATTTGCCAGTCCAAAGCGGTTCAAATAAAATTTTAAAGTTGATGAATAGAAATCACAATATTGAATATTATCTTCAAATTTACGAAAAAATAATTAAAAAAAATTCTTCTGCCAAATTTTCAAGTGATTTTATAATTGGTTATCCTGGTGAGGAAGAGACTGATTTTAATTCGACACTTGATCTTATAAAAAAGATAAAATTTATAAATTCTTTTTCTTTTGTATTTAGTCCAAGGCCAGGGACAAAAGCCTCTCATCTACCATTAATTGATCGAAAGTTAAGTAATGATAGACTAAAAATCGTCCAAAAAGAATTATTTAATTTTCAAAAAAAAATGAATAGATCTTTAGAGGGTAACGTAATAGAGGTGTTAGTAGAAAATAGAGTCTCTGAAAGTGCAAAGTATTTTGGCAGAACTGGTTATATGACCTCAGTAATATTTGATGGTAAAGATGAGGATGTAGGAAAGCTTGTAAAAGTTAAAATTAACAGTAGTAATCAAAATACACTTTTTGGTGAAACTTTAGAAATTTCAAAATTGAGAGTTGCATAAATTTGAATAATTCAATTAAACAAGACACTCAAGCGCTTTTAAAATTTGTTTATTCAGACAATAACTCATTAAGTGTGATATTCAGTGATAACAACCTTCTAATGGGCATCGTAGGTGAATTTAATAAAAATTTAAAAGAATTAGAGAAAATTACTGGAGCAAGCTTGTATTCTAGAGGAAATTCAATACTTATTAAGTCTACTGATGAAAAAAATGAAATTATTAAAAATGCTATTCAATTTTTAGTAAACCAATTTTTAAATAATGGAAATATTGAAAACAAAGATATCTTATCATCTGTAGATCAATTTATGATTAATGAAAAAGTTAAAAACTCAAATATCACTGATATTATTAAAACACCTAAAAAATCTATTATTCCAAGATCTGAAAAACAAAAAAGATATGTTAGAGCTTTAAGGGAAAGTGAAATAGTCATTTCTGCTGGTCCAGCAGGAACAGGAAAAACTTTTCTTGCTGTTGCTGTTGGCCTTACTATGCTTTTAGAAAAAAAGATTGAGAGAATAATTCTATCAAGACCAGCTGTTGAGGCGGGTGAAAGATTAGGCTTCTTACCAGGAGATATGAAAGAAAAAGTGGATCCTTATCTAAGACCTTTGTACGATTCACTTTACGACTTATTTCATTTTGAAAAAATCCAAAGGATGATTGAAATAGGAGATATTGAGATTGCTCCTTTGGCATTTATGAGAGGTAGAACTCTTAAAAATTCTTTTGCAATTCTAGATGAAGCTCAGAATGCAACAGATACTCAGATTAAAATGTTCTTAACAAGAATTGGCGAAAATTCAAAAATAGTAGTTAATGGTGATCCCTCACAGATAGACCTTCCAAATAAACATATGTCAGGTTTGGACAGAGCTAAGAAATTATTATCCCATTTAGATGAAATTAAAGTTATAGATTTTGATCATTCAGATGTTGTAAGACATCCTTTAGTATCAAAAATTGTAAAAGCATATTCTAGCGACAATGATCAAAGTTAATGTCCTCACTGAGGAAAAATCTTGGTCAAAAAAAATTAAGAAAAAGGAATTTTTTTTTAACCAACTATGTAGACATTTTCCAAAAAAATTTAAATTTATAAATAAAAAAGTTTATTTAACATTATTACTTTCTAACAATAGAAATATTAAAAGATTAAATAAAAAATTTAGGAAAAAAGATAAACATACAGATGTGTTATCTTTTCCATTACAAAAAAAAATAAAGAATTTCAAAGAAGTTTATTTAGGAGATGTTATTATAAGTTTTAATTATATGAATAAACCTAAAAATATAAATAATTATGATTTTAAAGAAAAAGTTACAAAAATTTTTATTCATGGTTTTTTACACTTACTAAATTTTAATCATATAAAAGAAAAGGAATATCAGATAATGTTTCGTGAAGAACAAAAAATATTTAGATCAGTTAAAAAAATTTTAATTTAAGTTGAATAAAAAATTTTTATTAGAAATATTACTTTTATTAATCTTAGGAGGACTAACGTCTTTAAGTCTTCCACCTTTGAATTATTTTTTTATAAATTTTTTTACATTGAGTTTTTTCTTTATTTTTTTATTTAAAAAACTTGATGATCAAAAGAATGGAAATTTTTTTTTTCTTTATGGTTGGCTATTTGGTTTAAGTTATTTTTCAAGCAATTTATATTGGATAACCATATCACTTACTTTTGACCCAAATTTTAAATTTTTAATACCAGTTGCTTTAATTCTTATCCCATCTTTTTTGGGTCTATTCTATGGATTAGCAACATTTATTTTCTATAAATTTGGATTAAAAAAATTATTAAGCTCTTTTTTTCTATTTTCTCTTCTTTTTGGATTAGTCGAATTTTTAAGGGGAAATATTCTTACAGGTTTTCCTTGGAACTTATTTGTTTACAGTTTTTCGGAGAGTTTAACTTTTATAAGTTTTGTATCCATTATCGGAACGTACACACTAAATCTTTTAATAATTAGTTTTTTTTCTGCACCTGCAATTTATATTTTAAGAAAATCAAAAGTTGAAGTTTTTATTTTTATTTTGATTTTATTAATTCCAATATTATTTTTATTTTATGGAAAATTATATAAGCAAAGTTTTTTAAATGAAAAAATTGTAAAAAATCCTTACTTGATAAGGATAATTGGATCAAATATAAGTTTAGATAGATTTTACAGTGATAATCAAGCAGAAAAAATCATTAATGAGTTAATAAATTTAAGTTCACCTGAACCTTACCAAAAAACTTTTTTTTTGTGGCCAGAAGGAATCATACCAAATACGTATTTAGATGAATTAAAGTTATATGAGAGTTTATTTGCTGAAAACTTTAATGAAAATCATTTAATAGGTCTCGGTATTTCTAGTAGATCATTAATAAAAGAAAATTATAAATATTTTAATTCACTCTCACTTATTGATAATAAATTAAATTTAGTTCAAAACTATAATAAAATAAATTTAGTTCCTTTTGGTGAATTTCTCCCATTTGAAAATTTACTTAATAAAATTGGTTTAAAAACAATCACAAATAACATCGGATCTTTTACTAAGGGAGGTGAAAGAAAGATTGTCCATATAAAAAATAACTTTCCCGAGTTAAAATTTTTACCATTAATTTGCTATGAGATAATTTATAGTGGCAATCTGACAAAAGATAATGATTACGATTTTATAATAAATATATCAGAAGATGGATGGTTTGGTAAATCTGTTGGGCCAAAGCAACACTTCTCTCACAGTATATTTAGAGCTATAGAAACTGGAAAATATATCTTAAGGTCATCAAATAATGGTATGACGGCAATAATTAATCCATTAGGTGAGATTGAAAAAAAAATTGATTATAATAAAGATGGTTTTATTGATTTTGAAAATAGAAGAGACTTTAATCCAACTATATTTTCTTTATATGGAAACAAAATATTTATCTTATTAATTTTGTTGTATATTTTATTAATTTTTTCATTTAATAGGATCAAAGATGAGTAATTTAAAAAATTTTCTTTTTACTAGTGAGTCGGTTTCTGAGGGACATCCAGACAAAGTTTCTGACAGGATATCTGATATGGTTGTAGATACTTATTTATCTAAAGATCCTTATGCAAGAGTTGCTTGTGAAACTCTTACAACTACTAACAAGGTTGTTTTAGCTGGAGAAGTGAGAGCACCAGAGATCAATAAAGAAGATCTTATTAAAAAGGTTAGGGACTGCATTAAAGATATTGGTTATGATCAAGAAGGTTTCACTTGGAAAGAAGCTACAAAAATAGAGTCTCATCTTCACTCACAATCTTCAGACATTGCAATGGGAGTAGATTCCAAGGGAAATAAAGATGAAGGGGCTGGAGATCAAGGAATAATGTTCGGATATGCATGTGATGAAACTGACGTTTTAATGCCAGCTCCAATTCATTACTCACATAAAATTTTAAGACTAATGGCTGAGGATAGAAAATCTGGAAAATTAAAAAATATTGAACCTGACTCTAAAAGCCAAGTCACATTTGAATATATAAACGGAAAACCAGCAAAAGTGAGGTCAGTGGTTATATCTTCTCAGCATTCAGCCAACGTGACTCAAAAAGAGGTTAGAGAAATACTTAGGCCATATATGTTAAAGTCAATACCAAAAGAATTTATGGAAGATTTTAATGATGATGAATTTTATGTAAATCCAACTGGAAATTTTGTAATTGGAGGTCCTGATGGAGATTGTGGACTGACAGGAAGAAAAATTATTGTAGATACATATGGGGGTGCTGCTCCTCATGGAGGTGGAGCGTTTTCAGGAAAGGATCCAACCAAGGTTGATAGATCAGCCGCTTATGCTGCAAGGTATATTGCAAAAAATATTGTAGCTTCAAAGATTTCTGAAAAATGTTTAATTCAGTTGGCATATGCGATTGGAGTATCAAAACCTTTATCAATTTACGTAAATCTTTTTGATGATGATTTGGAAAAAAATAAGTTTGTTACAGAAAGAATTAAAGAAAATTTTGATTTGAGCCCTAGAGGGATTAGGGAGATGTTGGGATTGAATAAGGCTATTTATGAAAAAACAGCTGCCTACGGTCATTTTGGAAGAACTCCTGAAAGTGATGGAGCTTTTTCTTGGGAAAATACTGATAAAATTACTGTTTTTACGAGATAGTTTTTATTGAATAATTAAAAAACTTTAATATATTTCGTTTAAATTCTCGATTTCTAAAATGGGCTTTGGCCCATTTTTTTTTGGAGGTAACTAAAATGTTAAATAAAAGAGCTGATAAACTAGAACTATTAAGAATTGCTGAAGCAGTTGCTTTAGAGAAAGCTATAGACAAAGAATTGATTATCAATTCCATGGAAACTGGTATTGCTAAAGCCGCTAAGTCAAAGTTTGGCCAAGATAATGAAATAAAAGTTGCTATTAATAGAGAGAATGGAGATATTGAAATTTTTAGAAAGTTAACAATCTCAGATAATCCTGAAAATTCTAATACAGAAATTAAATTGAAAGATGCAATAATTTTAAATGAGCAAAATAAAGATAAAAAAATTGGTGACGAAGTTTTGCAACCACTTCCAGCATTTGATTTTGGAAGAATAGCTGCTCAAACTGCCAAGCAAGTAATCAGCTTTAATGTTCGTGAGGCAGAAAGAGAAAGACAATTCAATGATTTTAAGGATAAAAAAGACACTATTTTAAGCGGAATAGTGAAAAGACTTGAGTTCGGAAATGTTATTGTAGACTTAGGTAGAACTGAGGCAATAATTCAAAAAAATGAGCTTATTCCTCGAGAAAATATAAAAGCTGGAGATAGGATCAAGGCTTATTGTTATGATGTGAGGAGAGAAAACAAAGGTCAGCAAATATTTTTATCCAGAGCTCATCCGAAATTTATGGAAAGACTTTTTGTTCAAGAGGTACCAGAAATTTATGATGGATTAATTGAGATTAAATCATCTTCTCGAGATCCTGGAAGTAGAGCAAAGATTTGTGTTAAAGCTATTGATACCTCATTAGATCCAGTTGGTGCATGTGTTGGAATGAGAGGATCAAGGGTGCAAGCAGTGGTCAATGAATTACAAGGTGAAAAAATTGATATAGTAAATTGGTCAGAGGATCCAGCAATTTTAGTTTCAAATGCATTATCTCCTGCTGAGGTTCAGAGAGTAAACGTTGATATTGAAAGAAAAAAATTGGACGTGATTTTAACTGAGGAAAATTTGAGTAAAGCCATAGGACGAAGAGGTCAAAACGTAAGACTTGCAACAAAATTGTTAAATTTTGAAATCAATATAATGACAGATCAAGAAGACTCTGAGAGAAGACAACAAGAATTTAAAGAAAAAACAGAAAATTTTGTTAAGAATTTGGAGTTAGATGAAACTTTAGGACAACTACTTGTGGCGGAAGGTTTTTCAACTATTGATGATATCAAAGATAGCTCTTTGGATAATTTCAAAAAAATTGAAGGTATCGAGGAAGATACAGCCAAAGCTTTGATTGAAAGAGCAAAAGAATTTCATAAAAAAGATCAAGAAGATATTTCACAAAGAATAAAAGACTTGGGAATTTCTGATGATTTAGTCAACCTAAAAGGTTTAACACCTGGAATGTTATTAACTTTAGGTGAGCAAAAGATTTTAAAACTTGAGGATTTTGCTGACTTAGCATCTGATGAATTAACAGGGGGTTTTGATGTAATAAAAGGTGAAAGAATTAGAATCCAGGGATACCTGGAAGATTTTGCATTGTCGAAATCTGAAGCAGATGATCTAATAATGTCGGCTAGAGATATAATTTATAAAGATTGAGAGATGAGCAATGGAGAGCAAAAAAACAAAACTTACAATTTCTGGTGGTCCTAAAAAGTCTTTTAAAAGTATTGACAGTCTCAATAATCAAGGAAAAAAAACAGTTATAATTAATAAGCAGCAATCTAAATTCTCAGGTAAGAGCAAAACTTTTAAGGGTAGTGGTTATAAATCTTCATCAACTTCTTTTAAAAAAGGGGTTAGTTATAAGGCGAACCTTAAAACAAGTAATTCTAATTTAGGTATAAGTGATTTTGAAAAACGTAAGCTAGCAGAGCAAAGAGCTACTAAAAAATTTAAAAGGGAGGATGATAAAGATAAAAAATCTAAATTAAGCTCAAAAAAAAGAGATGTAAAATTGACAGTCTCAAGAGCCTTAAGTGATGAAATAGAAACAAGAGAAAGAAGTCTAGCATCAGTTAAAAGAGCTAGGCAAAAAGAATTAAAAAATATTAATAAAGAAGACAATGGTGAGAATCAAAAACCAATCAAAAGAAACATAAATATACCTGAAGCTATAACGGTGAGAGAATTAGCAAATAAAATGGCAGAGCAATCTAGTAATGTGATTAAACATTTATTTGGTATGGGAGTGACTGTAACAATCAATCAAACTTTAGCCGCGGACACTGCGGAATATCTCGTTAAGGAATTTGGACATAACCCAATTCGGGAGGAAAAGGCTGAAGAGATTATTAAAAAAATAAAAGATTCTAGACCTGAAAACTTGAAAAGTAGAGCACCAATAATAACCGTAATGGGTCATGTTGATCATGGTAAAACATCTGTATTAGATGTTCTAAGAAGTGCAAATGTTGTATCAGGAGAGTTCGGTGGGATAACACAGCATATTGGAGCCTATCAAATTAAAAACGGTAATAATGATTTAACTTTTATCGATACTCCTGGTCATGCTGCTTTTACAGAAATGCGAGCGAGAGGATCAAAATTGACCGATATAGTAGTTTTAGTTGTTGCTGCAGATGATGGTGTAAAACCTCAGACTGTTGAGTCTATAAAGCATGCTAAAGCGGCAAAAGTTCCAATAGTCGTTGCAATAAATAAATGTGATTTACCTGATGCCGATCCTCAAAAAATAAAAAATCAATTGCTGGAGCATGAATTGATTGCTGAGGACCTATCAGGGGATACTTTGATGGTTGAGATATCAGCTAAAACTAAATTAAACTTGGATAAACTTCTTGAAGCAATAACTTTACAAGCAGAAATCTTAGATTTAAAAACTGATTTTGAGTCTAAAGCAACTGGTGTAGTTTTGGAATCCAAGATCGATACGGGTAGAGGACCAGTAGCTAACATTATTGTAACAAGCGGAACTTTAAAAAAAGGGGATTTTTTCGTCTGTGGAATTAAATGGGGTAAAATTAGAGCAATAATAAATGATAAAGGTAAAAATATTGAGAAAGCAATACCATCAACACCTGTTGAAATTTTAGGAATTAACGGTGCTGCCAAATCAGGAGATGATTTTATTGTTTTAAACAATGAAAAAGAAGCAAAAAATCTTAGTGAGAATAGAGCAGAGGAAAATAAAGATATAAAGAATCCATTATCATTCGCAACTCAAGAGTCTGCATTTTCAAATAATTCGACTCAAGATTTGAATTTAATTATTAAATCAGATGTTCATGGGTCTTCAGAGGCCATTAAAAGTGCAATAAACCATATTAAACACGATGAGGTGAAACCTAAAATTATTTTGGCTGATATAGGTATGGTAACAGAAACCGATGTAACTCTAGCAAAAGCATCAAAAGCAGTCTTAATAGCTTTTAATGTAAAACCAAGTAAAGAAGCAAAAAAACTAGCTGAAGAAGAAAATATTAAGATATCTTCATATAATATAATTTATGAAGTTCTAGATTTTGTTAAAAAAAGTATGTCAGGTTTACTAGCTCCTGATGTGCAAGAAAATATTACTGGCACAGCCCAAATTCTTGAAATTTTTAAGGTTTCCGGTGCGGGCAAAGTTGCAGGTTCTAAAGTGACTGATGGTGAAATTCTTGCTAACTCTAGTGTTAGGATTATAAGAGATGGCGCAATTATCTATACAGGTAAAATAGCGACGATATTTAGAGAAAAAAATCAAGTAAAACAAGTAGATAATGGCCAAGAATGTGGTATCGCTTTAAAAGACTACATGGACTTTCAAAAGAACGATACAATTGAAGCTTTTAATGTTACATCTACCGAGAGATCAATATAATGGCCGATAGAATAGGAAAGCAAATAACTCAAAGGCAGCTCAGATTTGGAGAAATGGTAAAACAGTCTTTGAGTATGATTTTTATTAGGAATGAAGCAAAAATTCCAGATTTGGAAACTAAAAACATAACTGTAACAGAAGTTAGAATGAGCCAAGATTTAAAAATTGCTAAAGCTTATGTGCTACCCTTAGGTGGGAAAGATGCTGATAAGACCATCAAAAAATTAAAAGAATACTCTTTTTTAATAAGAAAAATATTATCACAAAAAATAATAGCAAAATTTTTACCAAAAATCCTTTTTAGAAAAGACGACTCTTTTGAATACGCAGAAAAAATAGAAAATTTAATTAAACAAGCAAACGAGTAGGAAAATAAATATGAGTAAAAAAACAACAGAATTAGCTATTCATGATAAGGATACGGGATCATCCGAGATTCAAATAGCTTTATTAACCGAAAAAATTGAGAATTTATCTAAACATATTAAGCAGTTTAAAAAGGATAAACATTCCTCAGTTGGCTTACTGAAAGCAGTTAATAAGAGAAAAAAATTGTTAGATTACCTTAAAAGAAATAAGGTTGATTCTTACAAAAATGTACTGTCGAAATTGAAATTGAGAAAGTAAAAATCAAAATAGATAGAACGGAATGAAATGAAACGAAACGAAATGGAAATGAAATGTTTAAAGTATATACGAAGGAAATTGAAGTAGCAGGAAAGAAGATAAGTTTAGAAACAGGAAAAGTAGCAAGACAAGCAGACGGTGCAATAATCGCGACATGTGGAGAGACAGTTGTTTTAGCAACAGTGGTGGGAGCAAAAAAAGTAAATCCTGATGTTGATTATTTTCCACTATCCGTAAATTATCAGGAAAAATACTATGCTGCAGGAAAAATTCCAGGTGGGTATTTCAAAAGAGAGGCAAGACCAACCGAGAGTGAAACATTAATCTCTAGATTAATTGATAGACCAATCAGACCGTTATTTCCCGATGAATTTAAAAATGAAGTTCAGTTATTACCAACTGTAATTTCTTACGATAAAGAAAATGAAGCGGATATTTTATCAATTACAGCTTCATCAGCAGCTTTGGCTATATCAGGAATGCCATTTATGGGTCCTGTTGGAGCTTCTAGGGTTGGTTTTATTGATGGAAAATATGTTTTAAATCCATCAAAAGCTGAGCTTGAAAAATCAAAATTAGACTTAGTAGTAGCGGGTACTAAGGATGCAGTGCTAATGGTTGAGTCTGAAGCGAGCGGTTTAACAGAGGAAGAGATGTTAAATGCAGTTAAATTTGGTCATGAAGGTTTTGTTCCTGTGATTGAAATGATCGAAGAACTTGCAAAAGAATGTAGAAAACCTGAATGGATCGTTGAAAAGAAAGACCTATCAGAAGTTAAGAAAAAACTTGAGGGAACTTTCACAGAAGATCTTAAAAAAGCTTTTGCGACAAGAGATAAACAAGATAGATCAAATCAAATTTCAGAAATTACTGATAAAGCTAAAAAACTTTATGAAGAGGATGAAAATTATACAGATCTTGATGTAAATTCTGAACTTAAAAAAATAGAAAAATCAATAGTTCGAACAGACATTTTAAAAAATAAAAACAGAATTGATGGCAGAGGATTATCTGATGTAAGGCCTATATCTTGTGAAGTTGGTGTCCTACCACGAACCCATGGTTCTGCATTATTTACCAGAGGCGAAACACAGGCAATTGTGACAGCTACTTTAGGTACATCGGATGATGAGCAAAGAATTGAAAGTTTAGATGGATTACAAAGAGAAAGATTCATGCTTCACTATAATTTTCCACCTTTTTCAGTTGGAGAAACAGGAAGAATTGGAACTGGTAGAAGAGAAATAGGACATGGTAAATTAGCGTGGAGAGCAATACATTCTTCATTGCCATCAAAAGAGGCATTCCCTTATACTTTTAGAGTAGTTTCTGAGATTACAGAATCTAATGGCTCATCTTCAATGGCTACTGTTTGTGGAACATCATTAGCACTAATGGATGCGGGTGTCCCTATAAAAGAACCAGTTGCAGGTATAGCAATGGGTTTGATCAAAGAAGGTGATGATTTTAGTGTCTTATCAGATATCTTAGGTGATGAAGATCATTTAGGTGATATGGACTTTAAAGTTGCCGGAACTAAGGATGGAATTACTTCTCTTCAAATGGATATCAAAATTACAGGTATTACATTTGAAATAATGGAGCAAGCATTAAGCCAAGCTAAAGATGGAAGAGTTCATATCTTAGGAGAGATGAATAAAGCATTATCAGCCTCAAGAGCTGATGTTGGAAAACACACTCCAAAAATGGAAAAAATTAATGTTGATAAAAAAGACATTGCTGCTGTGATTGGAAAAGGTGGAGCAACCATAAGAGAGATAGTTGAAAAATCAGGTGCTAAAGTTGATGTAAATGATGAGGGTATAGTAACAGTTGCTGCTCCAGATGAAGAGTCTAGAAACATTGCTATGCAAATGATCAAGGATATCACTGCCAAAGCTGAGTTAAATAAAATTTATTCTGGAAAAGTTATGAAGATTATGGAGTTTGGTGCATTTGTTAATTTCCTCGGAAAACAAGACGGACTTGTTCATATATCAGAACTTGCAGATAAAAGAGTTGCTAAAGTAACTGATGTTGTCAAAGAAGGTGATGAAGTAAAAGTAAAAGTAATTGGTTTTGATAGAGGTAAAGTAAAACTTTCGATCAAACAAGCTTTGGTTTAATATGTAAAATTGAAAAATTATTAAAATAATTAGATTATTTTATGAGAATAGCTGTTTTGAGTTTAATAATTTTTATCTTTCTTTTAAACGGTAATAAAGCTTATTCGGGCACAGTTACTATGCCTTCAACTTTAACAACTGATACAACTGATTTCGTTTTATTATCAAGTTCAGGAACAACACCTAGTATTAGCGGTTATACAGGAACTCTCCTCGTTTCAGCAGTAGCATCGGATGGAAATATAAAGGTAACTTCTGTTACAAATCTAATGCAGGCACAGGGCTATTGTGATTATACAAGTGATAATTCAAGTGTCCCTTCTAAGTGTACAGGTAGTTCTCTTACTGAAATAGGTTTTAGAGGAACTCAAGATGATATTAATAACGCACTTGCAACATTATCATTTAAAGGCGATGGCGTTGCTGGATCTCCTACTATTACTGTTGCTGTAACTCCAGCTGGTACTAATTATTTTTCAGGAAATGGTCATTACTATGAACTTGTAACTGGAACTATTAATTGGGAAGACGCAAAAACTGCTGCAGAAGCTTCAACTTACTTAGGTCTTACAGGTTATCTCGTAACAATTACAAGTGAAGCTGAGAATAATTTTATTAAAAATAAAATTGGTACCAATACTTGGATTGGTGGATCTGATGATGCAACACATACATCTAATACCCATCCAGCTATAAGTCTTGATTTAGGACAAGGTACTGCTCTAGCAGGAGAAGGTACATGGGAATGGGTTTCAGGACCTGAAAACGGAAAGACTTTTTTTTGTCAAGTAGCAATTGAGAGTGCAACACCAGGAGTTAATAAGGCAGATCCTGCACATGAGGATTGCACAGTTGCATCAGGTTATTCTTATGCAAATTGGTTAACTAATGAACCTAACGATCACCCATCTGCAGAAGACGGGGATGAAAATTGTGCTCATATGTACGGTTCTCCATCAGGCAGAAAAGGTAAATGGAATGACTTACATTGCACAAATGATACAACTGGAGCGTATGTAATTGAATATGGTGGAACAGCTGGTGAAAGTGCAACCGTAAGTGGTCAAACTACATTAACAATTAGATCAACAGAAGTTAGCGGTTTCAATGCGTTCGATGACAAACAAGTAAGTGGAATGGCAAACGCACAAACAGAACATGCTAAAAGATTTATGTTCAATACTACCAATCAAGTTATGCGTAGAATGGAACAGTTTAGAAGAGTTGGAATTAATAAATCAACTCGAATTAAAGATATGAAATTGACTCTTTCTAATCAAAATAATTACAAAGAACAAATACCCCCAGAATTATTTGATTATTACATTGATAAATATAAAAATTTATCCTCAAAAAATATTGATGATTTAATTAGTGAACTACCATTAACAAAATATTTAAAAGAAAATTATAATATGACACCAAAAGATTGGGCATTTTGGACAGCTGGCTCAATTAATAAAGGAAGACTTAATCTTAGCTCAGGTGGCGATTTAGGAATAATAAATAGAACTGAGAGTTTTTTATTAGGTGCAGATGTTAATTATAATAAAGGTTCTTTATTTGGACTTGTTTTTAGGCGCGAAGATGATCAATCTAATATAGGCACTAAAGATAGCACTAGATTTTTAGCAAGATCAAATAATTTTTCCCTATATAATACCTGGCAAGGATCTGAAAAAAATTATATCGATTCTTTTTTAGGGTTTGGAAAAACTACTTATGCCACAACACGTATTACTGATACCTCAAACCCTTCCAATGTTGTAAAAGGTAAATTTAAAGCAAATCAAATTTTTGGTTCGGTTAAATATAATTTAAAGAATGTCCGTAAAAATTATAAATTTCACAATTATTCCAAATTTGATCTCGGTTTTGTAAATTTTGATGGATATTCTGAGACAGGTAGCAGTAGTTCAAAGCTAAAATTTGACAAAAGAGAACTTGAAACATCATCAATTTCTTTAGGATCTGCCGTTGAGAAAGAAATTTACCTTACCGACTCATTATTTATTCCTTATTTTAAGTTAGATTTTAATAAGGATCTTACAGATGGATCAGATGTACAAGCTAACTTTGTTGGAGAAACAACCAAATATAATACTACTATTGAAAAAAAATATAACTCAATGATTATTTTGGAAACTGGATTTGATTGGTTTTTAGATAATGGCTGGAATATTAAATCTGTATTTAGCAGAATTGATAAAGATGGTGTTGGACACGAAAACTTAATAGAGCTAAGAGCTGTTAAATCAAGACAAAACTTATATTAAAATTAAGTTATATTTTTTGGATCAGGCATTCCAACTTTGTTGTATCCCGCATCTACATAGTGAATTTCACCAGTAACACCATTTGCAAGATCGCTTAGAAGATATAATGCTGAATTGCCAACATCATGAATATCAACATTTCTTTTTAGGAATGAATGATCTTCATTCCATTTATATAAAAATTTTGCATCTCCAATAGCAGAAGCTGCTAAGGTTTTAATAGGGCCAGCACTTATCGCATTAACTCTCATGCCTTTAACGCCCAAATCTCTAGCTAAGTATTTTACACTAGCCTCAAGAGCTGATTTACACACACCCATTACGTTATAATTTGGAATAGCTTTGGTAGACTCGTAAGTTAATGTAAGAAGACTTCCACCTTGTTTCATCACTTTTGATGCTTCTTTTGCAACTTCTGTAAATGAAAAACATGAAATTAACATACTTCTTAAAAAGTTTTCTCTAGTTGTATTTAAATATTCGCCTGATAATTCTGATTTATCTGAAAATGCAACTGCATGAACTACAAAATCAATTTCTCCCCATTGAGATTTGATATTCTCAAATAATTTTACAACCTCTTCTTTTTTTTCAACATCACAGCTAAAAGTTGATTTTGAATTTAATTTTTCTGCTAGAGGGACCACTCTTTTCTTAAGAGCATCACCTAAATACGTAAAAGCTAATTCAGCGCCAGCCTCTGAAAGTTTTTGAGAGATACCCCAAGCAATAGATCTTTCATTAGCAACTCCCATGATTAATCCTTTTTTACCTTTCATCAAGCTCATGACTAAACCTTTTCAAAAATAAGTGCAGCATTGGTTCCACCAAAACCAAAACTGTTTGACATAACTGCATTTAAAGAAATGTTTTTCTCTGATTTTGCAACGATTGGAAATTTTTTAGCCTGCTCATCCATTTCTTTGATATTAGCTGAACCAGCAATAAAATTATTTTTCATCATAATTAAACAATATATTGCTTCGTGCACCGATGCTGCACCCAAAGGATGTCCTGATAAAGATTTTGTTGAACTAATTTTTGGAATTTCTTCCCCAAAAGTCTCCTTTACAGCATTTAGTTCTGTTATGTCTCCAACTGGAGTAGATGTTCCGTGAGTATTAATATAATCAATTTTATTTTTTGCTGTTGCCATTGCCATCTTCATACATCTTACAGCTCCCTCCCCAGAAGGAGCTACCATATCATAACCATCAGAGGTTGCTCCATATCCTGTAAGTTCAGCATATATTTTGGCACCTCTGGCCTTGGCATGTTCATATTCTTCGAGCACTAACACACCACCACCACCAGCAATAACAAAACCATCTCTTGTTTTATCATAAGCTCTTGAAGCAGTTTCAGGTGTATCATTATATTTTGAGGACAAGGCAGTCATTGCATCAAACATTGCTGTCATGGCCCAATGAATTTCCTCACTTCCACCAGCGAAGACAATATCTTGTTTCCCCATTTGAATTAACTCCATAGAGTTTCCTATACAATGCCCACTAGTTGCACATGCTGAGCTCATTGTATAATTAGTCCCTTTTATTTTAAAGGGCACGGCCAAAGTTGCCGAAGCAGTGCTTGCCATTGTTCTTGGAACTATAAATGGTCCCATAAGTTTAGGAGTTTTAGCTCTAGTTTTATCTGCAGCCAAAATCACATTTTCAATCGATGGGCCACCTGAGCCCATTACTATTCCAGTTTTAAAATTGCTCACCTCTTTCTCCTCAAGCCCAGAGTCCTCGATAGCTTCTTTCATTGCAACATAATTATATGCTGAGCCTGATCCCATAAACCTTATTGTTTTTCTATCAATAAAATCCTCAAGTTTTATATTTGGTTTACCATGAATATGACTTTTAAGATTATGTTCTTTATATTCTGGACTAAAAGAAATTCCAGACTTTGAGTTTAAAAGAGAATTGTATACCTCATCTTGGTTGTTTCCTAAACACGAAACAATTCCTAAACCTGTAATTACGACTCTTTTCATTATTTAAATAATCCTACTTTTAAATTGTCTGCTGAATAAATTTTTTTATCATCAGCTAAAACTATACCATTAGCAAGACCTACTGTAGTACCTCCAGGAGACATAATTTTTTTCATATCAATTTCATATTTTACTAATTTAATATTTTGCAAAACTTCTCCTGTAAATTTCACTGTGCCTACACCCAAAGCCCTTCCTTTTCCTGGATTTCCAATCCAACCTAAAAAAAAACCTACCAACTGCCACATAGCATCAAGACCAAGACAGCCAGGCATAACAGGATCTTCTTTAAAGTGACAATCGAAAAACCAAAGATTTTTTTTAATATCTAATTCAGCTTTTAAAGAACCTTTTTTAAATGCTCCTTTGTCATCATTAATTTCTGTAATTCTATCAAACATCAGCATTGGTGGAAGTGGTAATTTAGCATTACCTGGGCCAAATAATTTTCCTTCTCCACAATTTATAAGTTCATCATACGAGTATGAGTTTTTTTTCATAGAATTGAGTATCCTTATTTACTTGATTTTACCATTATATAATATAAATTTAATATCAGTTTAGAATAATTTTAAATAACAATACGGTTAAATAGTGAAATATATCGATAAATTAAGAAATTCTGGATTACGACCAACTAAACAAAGACTTCAAATATGTGAGGTTTTATTTGATACAGAAAAGACATTTCATTTCACGATTAATGAGCTAGATCAGAAAATTAAGAAGCAAAAAAATAACAAAATTTCATTAGCAACAATTTATAATACTGTTCATGCTTTTGAAAAAAAAGGATACCTTAAACAGATCCCGATTAATTCAAACCAAACTTATTTTGATACAAATGTTACCGATCACCATCATTTTTATGATTTAAAAGATGAAAAGTTGATCGATTTAGAAAATTCTGATGTAGGCCCAATAAACATCTTAAAAAAAATAAACGGTAAAAAGATTAAATCTGTCGAAGTTCTTGTTAAGCTAGAAGGCTAATTATTTGCTTTTACTTTAGCGTCATTTTAAACCAATTGACAGCTTTTTAGAATCATTATAAACTACACTTTATAACGAACTAATCTAAGGAAAAATAATGAGTACTGAAAATTTTAAAGATAAATCTTTTAAAGCAAATCAAATGAGCAAATGTCCTTTTACGGGGACAGGAACACCTGCAAAGTTTTCTGCAGGTCGGGGACAAACGGTGAGAGATTTTTGGCCTAATAGCCTAAATCTTAAAATTCTTAGTCAGCACTCAAATTTATCTAACCCTATGGATAAAAAATTTAGTTACGCTAAAGAGTTTAAAAAACTCAATTATAAAGCACTGAAAAAAGATTTAAAAAAATTAATGACTGACTCACAAGAGTGGTGGCCAGCTGATTACGGTCATTATGGACCACTCTTTATTAGGCTTGCTTGGCACGCTGCAGGAACTTACAGAACTGGTGATGGTAGAGGTGGAGCTGGAACAGGTAATCAAAGATTTGCTCCTCTTAATTCTTGGCCAGATAATGTGAATTTGGATAAAGCTAGATTGCTTTTATGGCCGATCAAAAAGAAGTATGGAAGAAAAATTTCATGGGCTGATTTATTTATACTTGTTGGTAATGTTGCGTTAGACTCAATGGGTTTCAAAACTTTTGGTTTTGGAGCTGGTAGAACAGACATTTGGGAGCCAGAAGATGATATCTATTGGGGCTCGGAAAAAGAAATGTTAGGTGTTGAGAGGTATAGTGGAAAAAGAGATTTAGAACAACCATTAGGTGCTTCACATATGGGTTTAATTTATGTTAACCCCCAAGGTCCTGATGCTAATCCAGATCCAAAACTTGCAGCACATGATATTAGAGAGACATTTGGCAGAATGGCTATGAATGATTATGAGACAGCTGCATTAGTTGCTGGAGGACATACGTTTGGAAAATCGCATGGTGCAGCATCTGAATCATTTAAGGGTCCTGATCCTGAGGCCTCAAAACTTCAAGACCAGTCTACTGGATGGAATAGTGGTTACAAATCTGGAAAAGGTGTTGATACAATAAGCAGTGGTATTGAGGGTGCCTGGACTCAAAATCCCATTAGATGGGACATGGGCTATTTAGATTGTTTATATGGACATGAATGGGAGCTTACAAAAAGCCCTGCTGGTGCTCACCAATGGACGCCTAAGAAAAATGGTCAAGAAATTAAAATGGTTCCTGATGCACATAAGAAAGGTGTGCTACACCCACCAATGATGCAAACAACTGATATCTCAATGAAAGTTGATCCAAGTTATGGCCCTATTACAAAACATTTTCATCAAAACCCAAAAGAGTTTCATGATGCTTTTGCAAGAGCTTGGTTCAAGTTAACTCACAGAGATATGGGTCCCAGAGTTTGTTATCTTGGTAGTGAAGTTCCAAAAGAACAGTTAATTTGGCAAGACCCAATAGATAAACCAAAATATAAACTCAAGTCAAAAGATATTAAAGATTTGAAAAATAAAATTTCTAAATTAAAAATATCAATTTCAGATTTAGTATCAACCGCTTGGGCATCAGCGTCAACTTTTAGAGGATCAGATAAAAGAGGTGGTGCTAATGGTGCAAGGATAATGTTAGAGCCCCAAAAAAATTGGAAAGTTAATAATCCTAAGAAGTTATCAAATGTGATTAAAGCCTTGAGTAAAATCAAAAGTAAATTTGACAGTAATAAAAAAAGTGTTTCAATGGCTGACTTAATTGTACTAGCAGGTGGTGTTGGAGTCGAAATGGCCGCAAAAAAAGCTGGTTATAAAGTTAAAGTTCCATTTTCAGCAGGAAGAGGAGATGCTAGACAAGACCAAACTGATATTAATTCATTTGGCCTTCTAGAACCACAAGCAGATGGCTTTAGAAATTACTTGAATGGTGGAGCTTCAAATGTTTCTGCTGAAGAAAAATTAGTAGATAAGGCTCAGTTGATGGGTTTAACAGCGCCTGAAATGACAGCTCTAATAGGTGGAATGAGAGTTTTAGACACTAATTATGACAATTCAGAACATGGTGTTTTTACAAAAAGACCTGGTTACCTGACAAATGATTATTTCATAAACTTACTAGATATGAATACCACTTGGGAAGAAGAAGATAAATCAGAGCAGACTTTTGTCGGGAAAGACAGAAAAACTCAAAAAATTAAATGGAAAGCGACAAGAGTTGATTTAATTTTTGGGTCAAATTCTCAATTAAGAGCATTAGCAGAAGTTTATGCATGTGAGGACTCAGGTGATAAATTTATTAACGATTTTATCGCAGCGTGGGTTAAAGTAATGAATTCGGACAGATTTGATTTGAAATTGAATTAACAAAGACTATATGATTATTTTATGCCATCAGTAACTTTCGATGATTTTTATGAGGTCCCAGACCTTAATTTTGATATCACAAGATTAAGGGAAGATTTAGATAAAATTTTAAAAGCTAAAAAATTTAACTCTCCTGGAGTAACACACTTTGGTGCAATATCATTAAACCAAATTCCAAACGACAAAAGCTCTATTGAAGGAAATAATATTCGAGGTAAATATTGGACTATAGCAGATGAAACTGGAAAAGAAGTTTGTAGAGATGTTGATATAGACGAGTCTAAATATACTCAATTAATCCCTGAATTTGAGAATACTTATTTTAAGGAAGTTTATGACACGTTAAGTAAAAGATTTAAACTGGGTAGAGTAAGACTTTTGTTAAAAGAGCCAAGGTCAACACTCAGCTGGCATAAAGACCCAGAGTGTAGGCTGCACGTACCAATTATTACCAACAAGGGTTGTTCGATGGTAATCGAGAATGTTGCAAAACATCTCCCTGCTGATGGTAAAGTTTGGATAACCAACAACACAAAATATCATAATTTCTTTAATGGTGGGGAACAGGCTAGGATTCACTTAGTAGCTTGCGTTCTAGAAAGCCCTTTTAAGGAACAAAATGGAAATAACTAGCGGAATATTTAAAGCAGCAGGTAATATTTACCAAAATAATAAAGGTTCTATCCTTAGAACAATAATCTATACAATTGGTCACTTTGCGATAGCTATAACTGTTTTAATGTTAGTCGCTGACGTTTCTTTTATGATTGCATTGACTGATGCGATTGTTGAACCAATAGCTAACTCCGTTTGGTATTTCATTTTAGATAAATGGTGGGCAAGCAAGTCGAAAAATTAAAGATTTTTAAAAAAATCATAATTCGTTTTTTAAGATAATTCTTGATAATAATTATCATTATCAAAAAAAATGTGCTAATGATAATTGTTCTCATAGATTTTTCTTGAAAGCATTTTTCATCATATTATTTTTGTACACATGCAAATTGAAAATTATAATTGTAAAAAATGTGGGCTTACAATCTCTTCAACTTGTTCCAAATGTGATAAAGTTGTTGATGTTGAAGTTCTTGATGATGGTTGTATTGTGCAAAAAACTAAATGTGGCGATTGTGCAAATATGCCAGTAATCAAAGACGTGTGTGTGCAACAAAAATAACTGAATATTTTAAAGTTATTTAATTTTTCCCCAAATATCGGTGTTTTTAATCCATCCTTTAAATTTGGATGTTTTAATCTGACACCAATTTTCATTACATCTTTTAACAATTAATACTCTATCTTTTTTGATTTTTGCTAAAGGTTTTGAAAAGTTAGATGGTTTTTGAAATAAAATTTTATCCTTAAGGGGTATAATTGAATTTACTTGTTTTAGTTGTGAAACATGTATCCAGCCGCTATTATTTTTTACATCAATAATCCTTCGAAAGTTTTCATTTTTATCAATTTGTTTTATTGGGAGATTAACTTTCTTATATATATATTTTATAGGTGACTCTAAGCTAGGTCCATATCTGACATTGACCTTATTTTTTTTTAAAGATAGAAAAATTTCATTCGCAAAAGAATTAGATAAATAAAAAAATGTTAAAATAAGTAATAATATTATTTTTTGTAGCATTATTTAGATATCTTTAATTTTTTTTAATTTAACCTTTCTGAAACTTAGATTTAGTAAATCAAGTATTAGAATATATCCATTTAAATTTTTACCAATGTTTAAAATTTTTTTTAATATCTCATTAGCTTGAATTGTACCAATTATACCAGCAACTGTTCCTAAAACACCCCCATATTCACAATTTAAAATATCATCTGAGATTTCTTTTTCTTGAAAAAAGGATCTTATGCATGGCGTGTTTTTATTTTTAAAATTAAAAGTAAAGATATGTCCATCAAATTTACTTATAGCTCCTACAACAAGAAATTTTTTTGTTTTTTTACAATAATCATTTACTAAGAATTTAGTTTTAAAGTTATCTGATCCATCTATGATATAATCATATTTACTTATTATATTTTTAATATTGCCCTTATTAAGTTTAACTTTGTAACAATTAACTTTTGTATTTGAATTAATTTTATGTAATTTTTTTTTTGCCACTATAACTTTTGACTTTCTGATATCTTTTACATCATAAAGGCTTTGACGATGAATATTGGTTATATCTACATTATCGAAGTCAATTATCCCAAGATTACCCACACCTGCTCTAGTAAGAAATTCTGCAACAGAACAACCTAAACCCCCTATTCCAATGATAAGAACTTTAGATTTAATTATTTTTTTTTGACCTAAAGCACCAATATTCTTTAAGATTATTTGTCTTGAGTATCTCGCAACCTGGCTTTTATTTAAATTTTGACTCATTTACCTGTTGAGCCAAATCCACCCTCTCCTCTTAAAGTCTCGGGCAATTCATTTGCTTCCTCTAATTCCATCTTTGCAATAGGGGTTAAAACCATTTGTGCGACTCTATCATTATTATTAACAATAAAATCATGATTACTATGATTAAATATGATAATTTTTAACTCACCTCTATAATCACTATCAATAGTTCCAGGGCTATTTAAGACACTAATATTATTTTTAGCTGCTAAGCCAGAACGCGGCCTTATTTGTATCTCATAATCCTCAGAGAAAGCGACGGATAATCCTGTTGGAATTAAGGCTGAGGTTTGTGGTTTAATTACTATTTTTTCCTTCACAAAAGCAATTAGATCCACACCCGAAGCTCCTTTAGTCTTATAAGATGGAAGAGTAACCTTAGGATCAAGTTTTTTAATTAATACTTTGACCATTAAATTATGTGATTGACAATTCTATCAACAATCTCCTCTGAGATTTCAGATTTTTTTTTGTATGAAAGTATCTCTCTTTTCTTTTTAGGATCATTATAATGAATTGTAACTTCGTTATAATCACTATCAAAACCAATATTTTTTTTAGACACATCATTTGCGACAATCCAATCACAGTTTTTATTTTTAAGTTTTTTCATGGCATACGAGTCTAAATTTTTTGTTTCAGCTGCAAAACCAATAACTAGTTTTGGTCTCATTGAATTATGATTTGAAATATAATTCAGGATATCAACATTTCTTTCTAATTTGATATTTATGCTTTCTTTTTTTTTTATTTTATCTTTACTTTTTACATCAATCTTAAAATCAGCAACTGCAGCTGAAAATATTGCAATATCCGTTGGTAAATTTTTTTGAGTAGCTTTAAACATTTCATCTGCTGTTTCGACTTTTATAAGTTTAATTTCTTGATCTATATCTAGATTAGTTGGACCTGATATTAAAGTTGTATCAAATCCTCTCTTATGTAAGGATTTTGCAATTTCATAACCTTGCTTACCACTTGATTTATTTGAAATAAATCTTATTGGATCGATGTATTCATTTGTTGGACCTGCGGTAATCAAAGCTTTAATCTTCTTATTTTTATCCCTAATTTCAAGAAAATTTTGGATTTCATTAAATATTTCGATTGGTTCAGACATTTTGCCCTCACCATACTCTCCACATGCCATATCACCATTAATAGGACCTATAACTTTATAACCGTAACTTGTTAAATTTTTTAAATTGTTTTTAGTAGATTGATGTTCCCACATTCTTACATTCATTGCTGGAGCCAAATAAACTTGCTTATTAGATGCTAGAATAACAGTTGAAGCTAAATCTTCAGCATTTCCAGAGGCAAGTTTTGAAATAGTATTTGCAGTTACAGGAGCAACAATAATTACATCAGCCCATCTTGATAAAGCAATGTGGTCCATTTCTAACTCATTTTCTATGCTGAAAAGGTCTTCGTAAACTTTCCCTTGTGATAATGAAGCGATCGACAAGGGAGTTACAAATTTTTTAGCACTCTTTGTTAAAATTGTTTTTATATCGGCTTTATTTTTCCTAAATAATCTTATTAATTCTAAACTTTTATATGCGGAGATTCCTCCACAAATTACAAATAAAATCTTTTTGTTAGCTAAATTTTTCATTTTGTGAATTAAAATACTAGAAGACCAAGAATTACAAGCAATAAAAAACCTATTACAGATTGATTTCTGAAAGCCACCATTTCAGATCTTTTGTCGCTCAATGCATTATAAGAATTTGAGTTTTGAGGAATTTGTCCACTAGCTAGAAAGGTAAGAGCCTGATTAGCTTTATCCATTATTTCTGGAAATTCTGGTAATCTTTTTATTACTTCTGACGTGCTATTAATTGTTTCATTAATTGTGGTCATAGGGTTTTTTGTCTCTTTCAACCAGTTTTCAAGAATAGGTTTAGATGTAGTCCAAATGTTTGTTTCAGGATTTAATTTTCTTGCTACTCCTTCAACTACTACCATTGTTTTTTGTAACATTAATAATTGTGGTTGTGTTTGCATATTAAATTTTTCTGTAACATCAAAAAGTTGTTTTAGTAATTTTCCACCAGATATATCTTTAACTGCTTGACCAAAAATTGGTTCACCAATAGACCTTAAAGCTTGAGCAAGATCATTTATGGGGACATCTTTCGGCACTAAACCTGCAATTAAATGGACTTCAGCAACTTTTTTGTAGTCTCTTTGAATAAAACCAAAGAGTATTTCAGCTAAAAATCTTTTACTCATTTTATCCAGCCTGCCCATAATTCCAAAATCAATAGGAACAATATAGCCATCATTGTCTATCAAAATGTTTCCTTGGTGCATATCAGCATGAAAAAAACCGTCTCTAACAGCATGTCTGAGAAAATTTTGAATAATATCTTCTGCTAATTTCTTTGTATTTACTTCCCTTTTTTTTAACTCTTCAGTTTCTCTAATTGAAATACCCTCTACCCAGTCTAGTGTCATTACATTTTCACTAGTATAATTCCAGTAAATTTTTGGAACATTAAAACCAATATCATTTTTTGTGTTTTCTGCGTATTCATTTGCAGCAGCTGCCTCAAATCTTAGGTCCATTTCAAGGTTAGTAATTTCTTTAAGTAAAAAAACTACCTCTACAAGTTTTAATCTTTTTGTTTTTTTTATTAAAGATTCAATTAAGAATGCAAATAACATAATAGCATCAATTTCATCATTGAAAATTTTTTTAATATCAGGGCGCAAAATTTTTATTGCAACATCTTTTATTATCCCATTATCGTCTATTTTAGCTTTATGGACTTGAGCTATAGATGCAGCTGCAACAGGTTCGCTTAAATCAATAATTGAGTTGTAAGTATCAACTCCCAAATCATCATTAATAATTCTTTTTGCTTGATCTTGGGAAAAAGCGGGCAATTTATCTTGAAGATTTTCAAGTTCCTTCGATAAAGTTTCGCCAATAATGTCTGGTCTTGTTGCTAAGAATTGACCTAGTTTTATAAAAGTTGTACCCATTGACTCTAAAGATTTAGATAACCCTTTTCCTTCATTACTGTTTGCTCGTTCATTATTTTTAGATGAAAAAGAGAAAGATAAAATTCTAAATAAAATTCTTATAGACAAAGGTGGCTTTTGAAATTTTGAGGTTATATCCAAAATATCTGATTTTGCGACTTTTCTTCCAAGTTTAAATAATGTTATTAATTTTTTGATCATTATATCTTCCAACCACTATGAATTGAAACTATACCACCAGACAAATTTGTATAATCACACTTATCAAATTTGCTTTCGTGCATTAAGTCTATGAGCTCATATTGATTAACAAAATTTTCAATACTTTTAATCAAATATTGGTAAGGCTCTTTTTTTCCAACAACGATTTTTCCAATCTCTGGAATTAGCTTTGAATAATTTTTATAGAGTTTATTTAAATTAGTGTTTTGAATTTTTGAAAATTCTAGACATAAAAATCGGCCTCCTGGTTTTAAAACTCTGTATGCTTCTTTCAATGATTTTTTTATATTTTTTGTATTTCTTAATCCAAAGCTAATCGTATAAAAATCAAAAGAGTTACTTGAAACAGGTAAACTTTCTGCTGACGATATATACCATTTTAGATTTTTATATTTAGGTAATTTTTTTTTAGCAATATTTATCATTCCTTTATTTGGATCAATACAAGTTACATCAGCATTTTTTCCCACATTATCTAGATAAATTTTGGCTATATCTCCAGTTCCACAGGCAACATCTATTAACTTTTGGTTGATAGACGGATTCATCATATTTAATAAGTTTTTTTTCCATATTCTATGAATACCCAATGACATTAGGTCATTCATAAGATCATATTGATCATAAACTTGATTAAAGACACTTTGAACTAGTCCTTTTTTATTTTGAAGATCTTGTTGCATAAAATTTAAATATACAAATAATATAGTATGAAATGCCAGAATTACCAGAAGTAGAAATTATAAGACAATCATTAAATAAAAAAATAATACAAAAAACTATAAAAAAGGTAATAGTAAGGAATAGAAATTTAAGGATTAAAGTACCTAAAAATTTTGAAAAAATTCTAGAAAACCAAACAATTTTAGATGTTAATAGATTTTCGAAATATTTAATTCTTTTTTTATCTAGAAGCAATAAATTGTTAATTCATCTTGGTATGAGTGGTACAATTCATCTTTTGAAACTTGATAAAAAAAATTTTTTAACTAATACAAGTTTTTATAATTCTCCAAAATTACCTGATAAACATAATCATATTGAAATTTTTTTTGATAAATTCAAATTGGTATATAATGATCCTAGAAGGTTTGGCTTCTTTGAAATTATAAAAGATCAATACTCTTTAGAAAAAAGATTTGAAAAATTAGGTCCCGAACCCTTTAACCCCAACTTTGATATAAGTTATATCTATGATAATTTAAGAAATAAAAAAAAAAAAATTAAGAATCTTCTTTTAGATCAAAATTTTGTATCTGGGATTGGAAATATATATGCTAGTGAAATTCTTTATCTTAGCAAGATAAACCCTGTCAAAGAGGGTAAATCTATCAATAAAGTTGAGTGTAAAAAAATTCTTAAAAATACAAAGTCAGTTCTTTTAAATGCTATAAAAAGAGGCGGGTCTTCAATAAGAGACTTTAAACATATCACCGGGAACAAAGGATCATTTCAAAAAAAATTTAAAGTTTATCAAAAAGAGGGGTTTAAATGTAAAAGAGGAGATTGTAATGGTATTATTCTAAAAAAAAATATTTCAAACAGATCAACATTCTTTTGTAATATATGTCAAAAATAAATGAATTATTTGATTGACCGATACTATTTCACAAGCTATACCCCCTTCGAAAATGGCTAATACTAAATCTGCAATTAAAAGAATAAGAAGGATATCAAAACAAACTTCTGTGAACAAAATTAGAAAAAGCAGATATAAAAACGCAATAAAGAAGATGAGTCTTCTAATTGAGAAAAAAGATAAGTCAGAAGCTTTGAAATTCTTACCCAAGTTGAATTCTGAATTAATGAAGATCGCCAAAACTGGGATAATTAAAAAACAAAATGCCTCAAGGAATATTTCAAGAATTACGAAAAAAATATCATCAATATAGTTTATATTGAAAGTTGTTTGAAATATACAACCTCAGGATCTACAAAATCTATAACTAGAACTACATACTACACAATATTTAGATTTAGTAAATATTGCGAACTATTTTAATTCAATCATAAATTTTATTAATAAACTTTTTTTTAAAAAACAAAAAAAATTTTTTATTTGAATAATTTTACACAATCGTAGATTTTAATTTTTCATTTTTAAATTTTTGACACTGCACAATCGTAGATTTTATTTTTTTTTAAATTTATAAAATATTTTGTTGAAATAATTTTTATTATAGCCTTACTAATGTCTCTTCACAAATATGGAAAATACCTACAAAAATCAAGATTTAAACAAATCAAAATTAAACAAGTTAGATTGGGAACTAGTTCAAAATGAGATGAGAAAAAAATTAGGCTCTGAAGTTTATGAAAGTTGGTTAAAAAAAATTGACTTTATTGAGGAATTTAGCAGCTATATATTAATATCGGTACCGACTAGATTTATAAGAGATTGGATAACTTCGAGATATTTAGACCAGATTTTAAAAATTGTAAAAAGATTTAAAAAAGATTTAACTAGAATTGAATTTAGAATTATAGAAAAAAATCAAAATTCTGAAAAGGATGACGTTAACATACCACCGAGAAAAAGTGAGAATATATCTTTTTTAAAGGACTCTCTTCTTCAATATAATCGTGTTGATTATAACAAAAGATTCGAAAATTTTATAACTGGCAGAAGTAATAAACTTGCTTACGAGGCTTCATTAAAAGTTACAGAAAATATTTCACAGTATAATCCTTTGTATATTTATGGTGGTGTTGGGATGGGAAAAACACACCTTTTGAATGCCATAGGCTTTGAATTAAAAAAGAGTAAGAAAGTAATGTTTATTCCAGCCGAAAGATTTATGTACCAATTTATTAAATCTATAAAGGCAAATGATATGGTAAAATTCAAAGAATATTTTCGAAATACAGATATATTACTAATTGATGATATACAGTTTATGAACGGAAAAGAAGCCATGCAAGAAGAGTTTTTTCATACTTTTAATGCCTTATTAGAAAAAGGTAGTCAAATTATAGTATCTGCAGATAGACCTCCAAATAAACTATCTAGAATTCAAGAGAGGATAAAATCAAGATTTTCTGGTGGGTTAGTTGTTGACATTCAAAAACCCGATCTTGAATTAAGAAAAAATATAATTGAGAGAAAAATTGAAGAGTTGAATAAACTTTATCCAGATAAGATAGATATTCCGGGGGAAATTAGAGATTTTATCAGTCTTGAAATCTCTAACAGTATACGGGAGTTAGTTGGGGCTATTAATCGTTTAATTTCTTTTTCAAGAATTTACAACAAATTACCCAATTTAGCAGAGGCAAAAGTTGTTTTAAAAGACCTTCTAAACATAAATGAAAATAAAGTTACAATTGATTTGATACAAACTTTGGTGTGCAAATTTTTTAAAATTAGTAAAAACGAAATGTTATCCTCGAGAAGATCAAGATATTTAGTAAGACCCAGACAAACAGCTATATATCTCACAAAAATACTAACACCAAAATCTTTACCAGAGATAGGTCGAGAATTTTCAAATAGAGATCACACTACTATAATTCATTCTGTAAAAACTATTGAGAAACTAAAAGAGAACGACAAAGAGATGGCTGAAAATATTGATAAGTTAAAAAACCAAATATTGTACAATAATAAAGAAAATGAAATTTAGTGTAAACCAACAGGATTTACAACAAGCGTTAAATTATTGCCAAGGAGTTATTGAGAAAAGAAGCACATTACCAATTTTATCTAATATTCTTTTAAGCGCACATAACTCTAAATTAATTTTGACTGCGACGGACTTAGACCTAATTTTTATTCATCGAATTAATAATATTGAGGTAGTTGAGGAAGGTAAAACTACAACTACATCATCAATTATGTATGATATAGTGAGAAAAATTTCATCTGGAAAAAAAATAAATTTAACTCTAAATGATAAAAATAAACTTCACCTAGAATCGGATAAATCTATTTTTAATCTTAATTGTATAAGTCACTCTGAATATCCCGCCACAGATGAAAACTTTAATCATAACGAATTTTCGATAAAATCAAAACAATTTCTTAAGTTATTAAATAAATGTAAGTTTTCAGTCTCAAACGATGAGACACGACATTATTTAAGTGGAATATATCTTCATCAAACCGAGGTTGATGAAAAAAAATATTTAACCGCAGTTGCAACTGATAGTCATAGAATGTCTATTTCTAAAATAAGATTAGAAAAACAAGTTGATTTTGAGCCTATTATTTTACCCAAGAAAACTATTTTTCAGTTATGCACTATCCTAGATAATTATGATGGCGAAGTAAAAATTTCAAATATGAAATCAAAAATTAAATTTGAATTAAGTAACAGTATTCTTATTTCAAAGCTTATCGATGGTAAATTCCCAAATTACATACAAGTAATCCCCAAAAATAATCAAAAAAAGTTAGAAATTGATTTAAAGTTATTTTTAAACTCTGTTGATAGAGTTGCATCTGTGTCTCTTGATAAAAAAGATGGTGTAAAATTCAATTTATCAAAAGATACGCTGAATTTATCAGTTAACAATACTAATAGTGGTGATGGTAATGAAACATTAGTGACAAAATTTGATTATGATTTAGAAATTAGTTTTAACTCAAGATACTTGATAGATGTAGCATCGCAGCTAGAGGGTGAAAGAATTGAATTACATTTTAATGATACTGGTTCACCTGTTTTAATTAAAGATCCTAGTGACTTTGATAGTATTTTTATTGTAATGCCAATGAAAGGCTAGCTAACTAAGTCTAGTTCATTGTAAATTTTTTTTTCAAGTACTTGTAAAAATTCCTCTTTTTGTAATCCAGGTTTAATTGGTTCAAGTATAGATATAGTAATTACTTTATTAGTTTTTTTAATACCGTTTTTAGGCCATACATAACCAGAATTGATTGCAATTGGTTGACAGAAAATATTTAATTTCTCATAAATTCGTGATGCTCCTTTTTTAAAGGGTGGTCGATCTTCTGGTAATACTCTTGTCCCCTGTGGAAAAATAACTATTGGTCTCTCAGAATTCTGAATTGTTTCTGAAATATCCTCAAAAAAATTGAGATTATCTCTGGTAATCTTATCTCGTTTTATTGAGATAGAGCCAATCTTTTTTAAATACCATCCAAAAACAGGAATTTTAGTAAGTTCCTTTTTCAAAATAAAAACTGGTGAATTAAAAACTGTTTGAAGGAAAAAAGTTTCAAACATTGATTGATGTGAACAAGCGATAAAAAATTTTTTATCATTTATCATATTATCTTTTCCTTTAACAACTATCTTAGTTGATAGAATGATTTTCAGACAATATTTAGACCAATAACCCATAAGTTTTCCCCCAAATAAGGTAATTTTTTGTGGTAAAAAAAGTGAGGGTAAAAAAATTATTGATATGAAGATAATTCCTGAGAAAAATAAAAACGAAAACAAAAAGTTTCTTATCATATTCAGATAACTTTATATTATTTCAATAAGTTTTTGTCTTTTTGAGATCACACTAGCTTTTGTTTTTTTAATTAATATTTCTGCTGGCTTGGGTCTTAAATTATAATTTGAGCTTAAGGATATCCCATAAGCTCCAACATCACAAATTATAATTAAATCATTCTCTTTTAATTTTTGAAATTTTCTATATGATCCAAAATTATCAGTGCTTTCACAAATTGGACCAACAAACTCATAAACTTTATTTGCGTAGCCATTATTTTTTACAACTGGTTTAATCTCATGTTTTGCATTATATAAGGCTGGCCGCATAAGATCATTCATGGCTGCATCTAATATTATAAAATTTTTTTTGTATCCTTCTTTATTGTAAATTACTCTTGATATTAAAACCCCTGTATTACCAATAATAGATCTACCTGGTTCTAGAATAATTTTTGATTTATTTTTTTTTATAAATTTTTTTATACTATTAGAATATTTATCTAGATTTAAAGTTTTCTCCTTATTATTGTAACTAATTCCCATTCCGCCGCCTAAATCAACGTATTCAAAATTGAACTTGGTTTTTTTTATAATTTTATCAAGTATCCTCAGCATTTTCTCATATGGCTTAGAGTCTAAGATTTGACTTCCTATATGGACACTTAAGCATTTCAAATTTAAATTTTTTGATTTTTTCACATATTTAACAAGTGTCAGGAATACTTTGTCTGAAACCCCAAATTTATTTTCTTTTTTCCCCGTTGATATTTGGCTCAAAGTTTTTGCGTCAGTATTTGGATTTAATCTTATGCCTACATTAACTTTAGTTTTGTGCTTCCTAGCAATTTTTTCTATTTGTAAAATTTCATTTTTAGACTCTGCATTTATAAGAAAAATTTTTTTTTTAATTGCGTATTCAATTTCAAATTTAGTTTTACCAACTCCTGAAAAAACAATATTTTTTGGTTTTATACCAGCCTTAAGGGCTTTCATTAGTTCGCCAATTGAAACAACATCAGCACCCAAACCTTGTTTGCCAATTTCGCTTAGCAAATTTATATTGGGATTAGATTTTACAGAAAAGCATATAATTGGGTCAATTTTTTTAAAATCATTTTTTAAATTCCTAATGTTATTCTTAAGCCTTTTTAATGAATAACAATAAAGTGGAGTTCCAAATTTCTTGGCTAAATAAGATGCTTTAATACCTTCAATAAAAAAATTTTTGTTTACATATCTCATGAATATTTTGTAACATAATAAGGCATTTTGGAAGTTGGTTCTTTATAAGTAGGATCTCCCCTTTTTCCACAAGACATTACTAGTAGGCAAATTATTATTAAAAGATAAAATTTTTTCGTCATAATTGTTTCTTATATTTTATTACCATTTTTTTAATATTAGCAAAAGCAGTTCCTCCATATGATTTCTTTGAATTTACAGAATTATTTAAATCAAATACTTTTAGAACATCCTTTGTCAAATTTGGTTCAATTTTTTTTAAATCATATAATGATAACTCATCTAGCCTTTTTTTTCTTTTCTCAGCCATATTTATTATAGCAGCTGTTTTTTGATAAGCTTCTCGGAAAGATCTAGAATGATTTTTAACAATATAGTCAGCTAAATCGGTCGCAGTAATGTAACCACTGCTGGCCAGTTCTAACATTCTTTTTTTATTAGGGCTAAAATTATTTAAAATTTCATCAAGAATTTTTAAACAGTTATTTAAAGTATCGTTAGTTTTAAAAATTATCTCTTTATCTTCCTGAAGATCTTTATAATAAGATAACGGCAAACCTTTAAGCACAGTTAACATTGAAAATAAATTTCCGTACATTCCACCCGTCTTTCCTCTCAAAAATTCTAGCATATCTGGATTTTTTTTTTGAGGCATAATGGAAGATCCTGTTACAATTTTGTCTGATAAATTTATTAAATTAAAACCATCAGAGTTCCAAATTATTAATTCCTCAGCTATTCTAGATATATGCATTGCACATACAGAACAACTATATAAAAAGTCTGTAACAAAATCTCTGTCTGATATCGTATCTACAGAATTATTGGTAGGGCTTTTAAAACCTAATTTTTTTGTTGTAAATTTTCTATCAATATTGAAAGAAGTTCCTGTTAATGCACATACACCAAGAGGATTTTCATTAAGACTTTCGAAATTATTTAAAAATCTTTTTCTATCTCTAGTAAACATTTCAACATAAGACATTAAGTAATGACCTAAAGATAAAGCTTGAGCGTTTTTTAAGTGAGTGAAACCTGGCATAATAGTTTTAATATTTTTTTCAGCAATCTTAAGATTGGTTTTGATCAATTTTTTTAAATTTGAGTCTATATTTTGAGTTGCTGATTTCATCCATATCTTTAAATCTGTAATAACTTGATCATTTCTTGATCTGGCCGTGTGAATGTAGCCTGCATCGTCACCTATCAATTGTGTGAGTCTTTTTTCTATGTTCATATGAATATCTTCAAATTCTTCATTAAATTCAAACTTCTTATTTAGTATTTCTTTTTCAATTTTATTAAGGCCATAGATAATTTTATTTTTAATTTTAAAAGAAATAATCTTTTGTTTAAAAAGCATTTCTACGTGAGCAACAGATCCGATTATATCTTCTTTAAAAAGTTTTTTATCAATGTTAATTGAGCTCCCATATCTTTTATAGAGAACAGATGTCTTTGTTTTAATTCGGCTATTCCAAATTGCCTTATTGTTTTTATTTTTTACCATGATAACTATTTATACCTTTTTAATATGAGATTTTTACTAATATTTATATTTTTAATTTCAAATACTTTTGCAAACGAAACCCCAAATATTAAAAACCTTATAATTAATAAAGAATTAAGAGAATATACAAATTTAACCTTTTTAGATGATCAAAATAATCAATTAAATTTAAGTAATTACAAAGGAAATATTTTATTATTAAATTTTTGGGCAACTTGGTGTGCTCCATGTAAAGAGGAGATGCCATCATTAGACTTATTGAAATCAAATAAAGATTTAAATAATCTTAAAATTTTTCCTGTAAATGTTGGACAGGATAATATTAAAAAAGCAAAAAAATTTTTTGATGATCTAGATATAAAAAATTTAAATTTATATTTTGATGAAAATATTAATTTAACAAAAAAATTTGGGTTAAGAGGAATTCCGACTTCAATTTTAATAAATAAAAATGGCAAAGAGTTTGCAAGGATTATTGGTTCGATAGATTTTAATGAAGAAAAATTTATTCAGTGGCTAAAAAATTACAACTAATTTTTAAAAAAATATGCAAATCCCACTAATACGATAATAGCTATAAATTGTAATATCACTCTCAACTGCATTAACTTATTTGAATATTTTTTACTAGTCTCTCCACCTTTAAATAAAGTTCCAATTCCAAGAATAAGGACTACTCCAACTACAATTAATAGTGCTATTGATAATACTTTTAAAATTATTTCAGAAATCATCAGTTTATTGTAGGGTGTTCTACATTAAAAAAACATTAATTACAAACTATGACATTTTGTCTTGATTCAATAATATTGAAACCTGAGAAGGGTTTAGAAATTGAGAATGCAATAATTTTACTCCATGGATATGGGGGCGATGGTCAAGACATTAGTATTTTATCTTTAGGCTGGAGACGTCATTTGCCTAACACAATTTTTATTTGCCCAAACGGTCATGAAAAATGCAAAATAAACCCTTCAGGTTATCAGTGGTTTGATTTATCAAAGGATGATCCTCAATATATTCTAGATGAGTCTAAAAAAGCAGAGACTAAACTAAATAAATTTATAAATGAAATAAAAAATGAGTTTAACTTACAGAATAATAAAATTTGTTTATCTGGTTTTAGCCAGGGGTGTATGATGTCATTAAACTTGGGATTAATCTCTGATCAAAGATATAGCTGTATAGTGGGTTTTTCAGGAAAAATAATTAATCAAGAATATTTGATAAAAAAAAAAAATGTTGATGCAGATATTTTGATGATTCATGGTGACGCAGATGAAATAGTGTCACCCAACTTTTTACTTGAGGCTAAGGACTTTTTTATTAGGAATAATGTTAATGTAGAAACTCAACTCATAAAAAATTGTGGACATCATATCCCAGTAGAAGCTTCAAGCATAGGATTAAATTATATTTTAGAAAAATTTAATAATCGCTAATTATTGAAATAATTTTTTAATTAAGCTACTATTACTTAATGAATAATTTTGTTGAACAAAATGTTTCTTTAGAAAAATGTCCTGCATTAGTTTTAAATGCAGATTATAGACCTCTAAGCTACTATCCTTTATCTTTATGGTCTTGGCAAGATACTGTAAAGTCGGTATTTTTAGACAGAGTCATTATAGTAAGTAGTTATGACAGATTAATTAGGAGTCCATCTTTTAATATGCAGCTACCGAGCGTTATTGCATTAAAAAATTATATTGTGCCCCAAACTAAACCAAGTTTTACAAGATTTAACGTTTTTTTAAGAGATAAATTTTCTTGTCAATATTGTGGTAGTGGTGAAGAGCTAACTTTTGATCACTTGTTGCCAAGATCTAAAGGGGGAGAAACTAATTGGGATAATGTTGTAACAGCTTGTTCTGAATGTAATGTTAAAAAGGGTGGTAAACTTTTAAAAACATCAGGAATGAAGTTAAGTCAGTACCCTTATCAACCTTCAACAGAAGATTTACATCGTAACGGAAAAAATTTTCCTCCAAATTATTTACATAAAAGTTGGATGGATTATTTGTATTGGGATGTTGAGCTTGAAGCTTAATCTCTAAACTTTTTCTGAGATACGAATAGCTATTTTTGAACCTGTTTTAATTATTTTGTCCATAATTGAGTAAAAACCTTTTTTTGAAGCACCCTCCTCATAGGCTATATCTTTATGATCTAGCTCATCTTGTCTAAATTTAGTTATTTTTTTTTTCAATTCTTTTTCTTCTGGGCCCAACTGATTAATTTGATCTAAATAATGTTTGTCTATTACTTCTTCAACTGATGCAGTACACAACATCGCTGCTTTTTTTCCTAATAACGTTGATCCAAATCCTAAACCTACACCCATTAAGTCCCATAAAGGTAAAAATTTTGTAGGTTTAATATTTCTTTTTTTTATTTCATTTTCAAAAAATTGACAATGTTCTATCTCATGTTCTTTCATATCTTCGATTGTCTTTTTTAGATTCTCATTCTTGACAATTGTATTTAGAGCCAACAGCTGACCTTCATAAATTTTGACAGCACCTCTTTCACCTGCATGATCAACTCTTATAAATTCTTCAACTTTATTACTTGTTTTTTTCATATTTAACAAAAATTTTTATAAAGGTTATAATAAATAACAAACTTATTACAATATTAATACTTGTAAGTGACAATCCTAAAATCCTAAATGTCACATCTTTACAGCTTATAGTTTTTTTACTTAATTCTCTAAGTAAATCTTCTTTGGTTATATTTTCTCTAAAATTCCTCGCATTACATACTGTTGATTCCTCAAAAAAACCTTGTTCAATCCCATAATGGTAAATAGAAATTATAAACGAAAAGGCAAAGGTAAGAATTAACAACAAAGTTAAAAATTTTTGATTTTTCTTTATGATAAAAATTATTGTAATTAAGATTATACTTATCCCATAAGGAATTCTCTCAATAATGCATAAATTACATGGTTGATGACCTAAAATATATTCTACGAAATATGCAAAAATTAATGCAGTACAGCTAATAATTAAAATAATTTTTAGATAAAATTCGTTTTTGAAATTAAACATAAAATTTTATAATTAGATAAATCAATAAGCCAATTATAACAATTAATAATCCAATTATTGTAAACCATTTTGACCCGTGCGTTTCCATAAATTCGGTAAATAATTGCCCAAACTTATAAGAGAGGTATGAGACTATAAAAAATCTCAACCCTCTTGAAACCAAACTAATAAAGATGAATACAAAAAAATTAAAACTTATTAGGCCACTTGCAATAGTGAAAACTTTATAGGGAAGAGGTGTAAATCCTGCTAAAAAAAGTATACCTAGCCAGGCATAAAAACCATCACTATTAACTAAATTATTTTTAATATTAGATAATTTATTTTCATATCCATAAAAACTCATAATTTGTGATCCAAAATCAAAAAAGAAAGCACCAATTAAATAACCTAGTATACCACCCAAAACAGAAAAAATCGTAGTTATAAGAAATATTTTGAAAAAATCATTCTTTTTGGAGATCACCATTGGTATAATCATAACATCAGGAGGAATAGGAAAAAAAGAACTTTCAACAAAAGATACAATTGCCAAGTAGTACTTTGAACTTTTGTGTGCTGCTAAGTCTAAACACTTTTTATAAAGATTATTAAACATTTTTTGGTTTTAATATAATTTTAGTTCTTATACTATTTAATAAATTATTAAACAATTAGGGGCGAATGGCGGAACTGGTAGACGCGCACGACTCAAAATCGTGTTTCGCAAGAAGTGAGAGTTCGATTCTCTCTTCGCCCACCATTATTTATGGAATTAAAAAATATCAATAGTCTTGTAGAACTTTTTTTTAGAAAATCTGAAAAAAATATACCAAAAAAATTTAGTACTAATGAGTCTGCGTTTTTGACAAATTTAAAATCAAAAGAACATGAGTTACCAGAATTAAGACAACCAACTAATTATTCGTGGAGAGTAGTTGATGGACAAATTAGGATATTAACTACTTATTTAAAAAAATTATTATCTAGAGGAGATAGGTGTTTGTTACTTTCAGAAAATCGACCAGAGTGGCTAATTTCTGATTTATCAATTATGAATGCTGGTGGAGTGACTGTACCTTTATTTACGACTTATTCTGATAAGGATTATGAATATATAATTAAAGATTGTATGCCAAAAGTTTGTATTGTCTCTACTCAAGAACAATTTAATAAAATTAAAAAATATTTAACAAAAGACATTAAAGTTATTTCAATGGATGGTTTTAATGAAGAATTGGATTTTTTTCAAAAAATTTTTACTGATCTGCAAACTATAATGATTGATCAGAACTTTAAGATCCAACATTCTATAAACACCAATCTAAAAAGAAATGATCTTGCGTGTATTATTTATACTTCTGGAACAACTGGAAACCCAAAAGGAGTAATGTTGAGTCATGGAGGAATTTTATCCAATTGCGAGGGAGCACTAGATATTTTAGTACCTTTATTTAAAAATGAAAAACCAGTCTTTCTAACATGGTTACCATTATCTCATTCATATGAACATACAGTTCAATTTGTTCAAATTTCACTTGGAGCAAAAGTTTATTACGCTGAAAGTTTGGAAAAATTATTATCCAATATGTCAGTTGCAAAACCAACAATAATGACAGCAGTCCCTAGATTTTATCAAAATTTATACAGTAAAATTTATATGAATTTCACAAAACAAAAGGGTCTTAAGAAGAAGTTGATTTCATATACCATCTCACTTGGGATTAAAAAACAAAATAAAGGTAAATTAAGTTTGAAAGAAAGTTTAATTAATATTTTCTGTGAAAAATTGGTAAGAAGAAAAATTAAAAATCAATTTGGTGGCAAGTTAAAGGCCTTTGTTTCCGGAGGGGGTGCTTTAGATCAAAAAATTGGGGAATTTTTAAATTCTATAGGATTACCAACTTTACAAGGTTATGGATTAACTGAAGCCTCTCCTGTTGTTAGTTGTAATATTCCTGGAAAAATTAAGATTGAAACAGTGGGCCCCCCTTTCAAAACAAACCAAGTAAAAATCGCTGAAGATGGTGAAATTTTAGTTAAAGGTGAAAACATTATGCTAGGTTATTGGAATAAAAAGAAAGAAACAGATGAAGTAATTAAAGATGGCTGGTTAAATACTGGGGACATAGGTGAAATTACAAAAGAGGGAAATTTAAAAATAACAGATAGAAAAAAAGAAATAATTATCAATCTTGGTGGAGATAACATATCACCTTCCAAAATTGAAAATTTATTATGTTTAAATGAAAAAATTAAACAAAGTTTTGTTTATGGAGATAAAAAAACCTATTTAGTTGCATTAATTGTTAGTGACAGTGATAAAAATAATAAAGAAATAGAAACTTATTTAGAAAGTTTGAATAAAACTTTATCATCAGTTGAAAAAGTGAAAAAATTTAAAGTTATAAAAGAAGAATTTACAATTGAAAATGGAATGTTAACGCCAACTTTAAAACTTAAAAGAAAAAAAATTTTACAAAAATATAAAGATGATTTAGAAAAACTTTACTCGTTGAAGTAAAATATTTGTCTATTAAGCGCATAAACATTAACTTTTTTATACATTTAATTTTTTTCAATTTTTTTTATTTAAAATCTTTTTTTAAAATTTTTTTCTTTAATTAAAGAATTGACATAACGTACATAAAAAAATAAAAATAAGTTATTACGAATCAATTTTGATTCGTTTAACTAAAAAGGGAGCTAAAGATGGCTAAAAGAAGAAAAAAAGCGAAGAAGGCTAAGAAAAAAGCTAAGAAAAAAGCTAAGAAAAGAAGAAGAAGATAATTACTTAGTATTCTTTATTAAAAACGCTTCTCATTACGTGACGTATGAGAGGCGTTTTTTTTAGTCCTCAATACCTTCGTCATTATCACTTTCTGAGATTGGTTCCTCATCTTGGATTTCAGGTGCTGGACTTTTAACTGCAGCAGTTTCTTGTTTAGCTTGGCCATCTAAATTTCTTTTTAGTGCTTTATCTAATTTTTTTTGTGTATCTTCTAAAGAAATATTCAATATTATTTTAAATTCAGACAAAATTCTCTCATAAGCTTTTTCAAAAAGTTGTCTCTCACTATAAGATTGATCGACCATCAAATCATCACCTTTGTTAAGGTCCCTTACCACTTCAGCTAGTTCATATATTTTTCCTGATGAAATCTTAGCTTCATATTCTTGGGCTCTTCTACTCCACATCGATCTTTTAATTTTTGGCTTACTTTTTAAAATTGATATACATTTATTGACTTGATTTATAGTAGCTAATGGACGGAGATGAGATTGTTTGTTAACTGGTACCATCCCATTCGCTTTATCTTTTTCAAATTTAATCACATATGTCTCAACATCTATTCCACCAATGTTAACTTTCTTAAATTCACATATCTGTCCCACACCATGTTTTGGATAAACTACGTGGTCTTTAATTTTATATTCCCTTTTTTCTGTAGCTTGTTTATTTACTTTTTTTATTTCAGGCTTAATTTCAGATCCTTTAGAAATCCGAAGATTTTCGGTTTTTAATTCAATATTCTTTTGAGCACTTTTAACTTGTTTTTTTAAAGAGACTTTTTTTAATTTTGATTTTACAGATTTTTTAATATTCTTAGTTTGTTTTTTTAAGTTTTTGGTAACATTTTTTTTTAATACTTTTTTTGCTTTTTTTGCTTTTTTTCTAAACGTTTTCTTTAAAATATTTTTCAAACTTATTTTGCTCATCTTTATAATCTTCGTGGTCCGATGGTGGATCCTTTTTTTCACTTATGTTTGGCCAGATTTCAGAATATTTTTTGTTGATCTCCAACCATTTATCGCTTCCTGGTTCTGTATCAGCTTGAATAGCGTTGACAGGACATTCAGGTTCGCAAACGCCACAATCTATACACTCATCGGGTTTAATTACAAGCATATTTTTACCCTCATAAAAACAATCGACTGGACAAACATCAACACAGTCAGTCAGTTTGCATTTAATACATTTATCATTTACCAAATAAGTCATTATTAATTCTCATTTTTGATCTTTTCTTTGATATCTCCCATTAATTTATTATCTATGTACAGTAATCCTGCAAGTCTTCTCATTAAACTTGTTTCATAAATATCAGCTTCTTTATTTGAATATATAATTCTCCACAATGCTTCAATAATCTGAATTTTGCTTTCTTCATTCATATTTTTGACTTCTTTTGTAAAGGCAAGAATTTGATTAGAATGATCTTCAATTTTCTTTGCATCATTAAATAATTCATCTAAATTAACATTATTTGCTCCAATTTTTAGCATCGTTTGTTTGATTATTTCCTCTTCTTTTTCAGAGAAATTTTCATCAATTTTTGCTGCATGAATTAAAAGTGCACATATTTTAGTTAAATCAATTTGAATATTCCTTTTTTCTTTTTTTTTAAAAAACATCTTTTAATTTAAATTTAGATTTTTGAGAATTTTAAAAGGACTTTCCTTATTAGATTTTTTAACAAATGTTTTAATATTTTTTTTGGGTGGGCTATATTTAAAAAAAATTTCATCATCTTTATCAAAAATTTTATAATTCATCATTTTAAGTAACTTTTTAAAATTTTCTCTATTACAACCTAGTAGATTAATCATCTCAGGGACCATTTTGATCATCTTTTCTTTGTTGTTATTGTTACTAGAATTCAATATCTGAACAAATAGTCTTTCAAGAATATCAATCCTTACAAAAAAGGTGTCAAATTTCTCGAATCCACACAACAGCATGAAGTTTTTATTTTTGAATTCTTTATTTTCTAAAAAATTTAATCCAAACGTTGGAGGTTTTAAACTATAATATTTTTGGTGATAATTTTTCCACAGTAGAGTTCTCAAAGAAACTGCATCTGGTTTTATTAGTTTATATAAAAAAACATGATATCTTCCAAATTTTACTCCTAAGTCACGTAAAATTTTTCTTTCATTTTGACCTAAACTTTTTAAATATTCAGTAACTTGTTCTCTTTTAATAACACCATTATTTTCATAGAGTTGGTATGCTAAAGCTTTTGTTGAAGAATTTTTCTCTTTGATATTTTTTAGATCAACTAAACTTTTTAAAACTGTGTTAATTTTATTTTTTAACCATTTATTCATAAAATCTAATAATTTTTGTTTTTGATTTTGCTCCAAGATATCATCAACTATTAATTCTAAATTGGGATTAAGATAATCTTTACCTGAAGATAATCTACCTATAGCGGAGTTGCTCCAGTAAATTTTAAAATCTTCTTTAAGTTCAATCAGACCAGTATCAATAATAATTTTAATTCTTTTTTCGAGCTCAGGTCCTACAGTTTGTCTCGCTGCTTTCTTGAGAGATTTAATATCCGTTTCTAAGGCTCCTTTTTTTAAATCTAATTGTAGTTTAAGCCCGTTTATTTTACCAATAAACTGATTATCAATCATTACATCATTATTTTCCAAAATTTTCGTATTAAACTCCATATCCTGCTTCAAGCCCCTTGCAAGAACACTTGCACGTTTATCAATAAAAGTTTTTGTAAGTTCTTCATGTAATTTTTCCGAAAGTCTATCCTCTAATAATTTTGTTTTTTCAATCCAGTAGTTTTGATTTTCTACCCAATTATTTTTATTTGAAACATATGACCAAGTTCTTACATTTGCAATTCTATTTGATAAAGAATCTACATTTCCCTCTAATTTATCAAGTTTCATCAATTGTATTCGCATATAATCATCAGTAATTTTGCCTTTTTTGCTATTTAAATATTTAAAAACATTTCCAATTACCTCATAGTGATTACCGTAAGTTTTTTTTACAAAATCAGGAATTTGGCAACACTCCCATAAAAGTTTTAATTTTTTTTGATCAAATTCACTATTTTCAAAGTTTTTGTCTCTCAAAAAAAACTTTAAGGCTTTTTCATCTTCACATTCATAAATTTTTCTTAACCAATCACTCTGAGGCTTCTCATCAAGTGATTTTATTAATAAAGATGGACTATTAAAATTTAAATTTGAATTTCTCCAAAATAAAAAATTTATTTCCTCAAATTTGTGATTTTCAAGTAATTCCACTTCCTCAGGGCTAATTTCTCTACATTGCCCAGTAATACCAAAACTACCGTCATTCATATACCTACCCGCTCTACCAGCAATTTGACCCATCTCAGATAAATTTAACCGTCTCAATTTTTTTCCATCAAATTTTTTTAGATTTGAAAAGTAAACGTGGTTTAAATCCATATTAATTCCCATACCTATAGCATCAGTCGCAACCAAAAAATCAACATCACCAGATTGATATAATTCTACTTGAGCATTTCTAGTCTTTGGACTAAGAGACCCCATAACGATTGAGGCTCCCCCTTTCTGTCTTCTAATAAGTTCAGCTATTGCATAAACTTCCTCTGCTGAAAATGCAATTATAGCTGTTTTTCGATCTATTCTTGAAATTTTTTTATGGCCAGAGTAAGAAAGTTTTGACAAACGATTTCTATTAATAAATTCTACATCGGCATCTAATTTAGTAACAATATTCCTAATTGTATTTGAACCCATAAACATTGTTAATTTTTCACCTCTCATATTTAAAAGTCTATCCGTAAAAATATGGCCTCGTTCATGATCTGAGCACATTTGAATTTCATCAACAGCAACAAAGTCCAATTGTTTATCAATTGGCATAGATTCAACAGTGCATAAAAAATATTTAGCGTTTGATGGAATAATTTTTTCTTCACCAGTTATTAATGCTACTTTGTCAGTGTTTACCTTTTTTATTACTTTGTCGTAGACCTCACGTGCTAACAGTCTTAACGGAAAACCAATCATACCACTTTCAAAAGACAACATTGTCTCTATCGCAAGATGGGTTTTTCCAGTATTGGTTGGACCTAGAATTGCAGATATTTTATTTTTAGACATTCTATGTTTAGTATACTTTTTTTTTCACCTACCAGATATTGTTAGCACTAAAGAACAAAAATAGACTAAAACAAGACCGAATCGGAAGTTAAAAAGTTCTCATTTCAAAAATAAGTAATTTTATTTTAGCACATATATAAAATTTATATAACAATTAAAATTTATTCTTCTAGTATTTCATCTTTAACTAATTAGCCAAATACATACTAAATATTAATAGTTTTATTTTTTAAGATTTTCCAAATACCGTTTGCGGCAGTAATTATTTCATCGTTACACTTAAGCTCACAAAATAAAAACACGAGTGTTTTAGTTTTTTTTAAAATTCTGACATGACCTATAATTTCATCTCCAACTTTAGATGTGCCAATAAATTTTAAATCCAATGAAATTGTTACACATGGTGAAGTTTTAGCTGATCTGTGAGCAGCTGAACCAGCACCAGCATCAATTAAAGCCGCAAGGTAACCACCGTGAGTGATACCAGCTGAATTTAGATGGTTTTTTGTTATTGTAGATTTAAACTCATAATGATTTTCAGAAATTTGTCTAAATAAAACTCCACCATTGTGTTTCATAAATCCTGTTTTTAGACTAATTTGCTCAAATTTATCTGTCA
>CACNSS010000001.1:55000-153153 GCA_902623215.1 uncultured Pelagibacteraceae bacterium | reverse complement strand
ACAAACTCCACCTAAAAGAGGAGTAGATAATAGAAAAGATGATTTTAATGAAATCTATGACGAATTTATAACTCAAAAAGCACAAGAGCAGTCAAGTAGATGCTCTCAATGTGGTGTTCCTTTTTGCCAAGTCCATTGTCCCCTAAGTAATAATATTCCAGACTGGCTCAAATTGACTGCTGAGGGTAGATTAAAGGAAGCTTATGAGTTATCTCAGAGCACAAACAACATGCCCGAGGTTTGTGGTAGAATATGTCCACAAGACAGATTGTGTGAGGGTAACTGTGTTATTGAGCAGTCAGGCCATGGCACTGTTACAATTGGATCAGTCGAAAAATATATTACAGATAGTGCATGGGAGAATGGATGGGTTAAACCAATTTCAGTTAAACATGAAAAAGATCAAAGTGTTGGAATAATTGGTGCTGGACCTGCTGGACTTGCAGCTGCTGAACAACTTAGGAAAAATGGATATCAAATAACTGTTTATGATAGATATGACAGAGCAGGTGGTTTGTTAATTTATGGTATACCAAATTTTAAATTAGAAAAACATGTAGTTGAAAGAAGAACCAAATTGTTGAAAGATGGTGGGATTAAATTTGAACAAAATTTTGAAGTTGGTAAGGATGCAACTTTAGAGCAACTGAGAAAAAGACATGATGCAATTTTAATTGCTACTGGGGTTTATAAACCAAGAGAGATTAATCTACCAGGGAATGACTTAGATAATATTTTTCCTGCTATGGAGTTTTTAACAGCATCAAATAAAAAGGGATTAGGAGACAAAGTCGATTTATTTGATAAAGGTATATTAAATGCTGAAGGTAAAGATGTTGTAGTTATTGGAGGTGGGGACACGGCAATGGATTGTGTTCGAACCTCAGTAAGACAAAAAGCGAATTCGGTTAAATGCTTATATAGAAGAGATAAAGATAATATGCCTGGATCTGCAAGAGAAGTAGCTAACGCAGAAGAAGAAGGTGTTGAATTTGTTTGGTTGTCTAGTCCAAAAGAATTTAAAGGAAAAAATAAAATCGAAAAATTAATTGTAGATCAAATCCAACTTGGAGATCCAGATGACTCAGGTAGAAGAAGACCAGAAATTAAACAAGGATCTGAATTTGAAATTAAAGCAGATATGGTAATAAAAGCTTTAGGATTTGATCCAGAAAACTTGCCATTATTATTTGAAGCACAAGAGTTACAAGTTACAAAATGGGGAACAATAAAAGCTGATTTTGATACCCTGGAGACAAATATCAAAGGTGTTTTTGCTGCTGGAGATATTGTAAGAGGTGCATCTTTAGTGGTATGGGCAATAAAAGATGGAAGAGATGCTGCGTCATCAATCAAGTCTTATCTTGAAAATATAGAATTAAAAAAATCAAAAGTTGCATAATGAGCACTTATAAAAAAAATTTAGAATTACTTACTAAAAATAATGTTTATTCTAAAGAAATGGAACATGATGCATGTGGAGTAGGGTTAATTGCATCGACAGAGGGAAAAAAATCAAGAGAAGTTGTAGAATATGGAATTGAAGCTTTAAAAGCTGTTTGGCATCGAGGGGCTGTTGATGCTGATGGAAAAACGGGTGATGGGGCAGGAATACATTTAGAAATACCCAAAGATTTTTTTGTTGAAAAAATAGAAGTTACAGGTCACATACACGATGGTTCTGATATTTGTGTTGGGATGATTTTTTTACCTAGGAATGATTATGCTGCACAGGAAAGCTGTAAAACGATTGTAGAAAGTGAGTTAACCAAAAATGATTTTAGTATTTATGGTTGGAGGCAGGTGCCTGTTAATCCAAAAGTTTTAGGAGAAAAGGCTCTTCAAACAATGCCAGAGATAATTCAAGTACTTTTCAAAGCAAATAATAAAAATCTAATTGATAAAGATCTTGAGAGAAAAATTTATGAAACAAGAAAAAAAATTGAGAATAAAGCGTTCAATTTATCATTAAATAATTTTTATATTTGTTCAATAAGCGCTAAATCAATTATCTATAAAGGCATGTTTTTAGCTGAAGCTATTTCAGATTTTTTCTTGGATTTAAGGGATGTAAGATTTATTTCAAGATTTGCGATTTTTCATCAGAGATTTTCAACCAACACCGCTCCGAGCTGGAGTTTGGCTCAACCGTTTAGAGCAGTCGCCCATAATGGTGAAATTAATACTTATAAAGGAAACAAAAACTGGATGAGAGTTCACGAACAAGAGATGAGTAGTCCTTTTTTTGAAAATATTGAAAATTTAAAGCCAGTAATTCAAAAAGGTGTTTCAGACTCTGCGGCCCTAGATAATGTTTTTGAGTTATTAAATAAATCAGGTCAACCCGCTCCTTTAGCAAAATTAATGATGATTCCAGATGCTTGGTCAAAAAGAAATAAAACTCTACCAAAAAACCATCAACAACTGTTTAATTTTTTAAATAGCACTATGGAGCCTTGGGATGGTCCTGCAGCAATTGCTGCAACAGATAATGAGTGGGTTATTGCAGCAAATGACCGTAATGGTTTAAGACCCTTAAGATACGCAATAACAAAAGATAAGTTTCTCTTTGCTGGATCTGAAACTGGAATGATTGAGTTAAATGAAAAAAGAATTTTATCAAAAGGTAGATTAGGCCCAGGTGAGATAATTGGGGTTAGAATTGAAAAAGGTAAATTATTTACGAATAACCAAATTAAAGACTATTTAGCGAAAGAATATAAACATTTTAATTCTCAGATAATAGATTTAGATGAAAAATTATTCATTTCTAATGAGAAACATAATTTTGATGGCGAGGATCTAAGGAGACGACAACACACTTTTGGAATAAGCTTAGAAGACTTAGAGTTAATCCTACATCCAATGGCAGAAGACGCTAAAGAGGCAACAGGTTCCATGGGTGATGATACACCTTTAGCAGTTTTATCAGATAAATACAGACCACTTTATCATTTTTTTAGACAAAACTTTAGCCAAGTGACTAATCCACCGATTGACTCTCTAAGAGAAAATAAAGTTATGAGTTTGAAAACTAGATTTGGTAATCTTGGGAATATTTTAGATTTTGATACCTTAACAAAAGAAAATATTTATGTTCTGAATAGCCCGGTATTATCGAATTCACAATTTAATAAATTTATTAATTTTTTTGGTAAAAACTCAGTTTCTATAGATTGTACTTTTTCGAATGAGCAAAATTTATTTGACTCTATTAAAAGGATTCAAAAAGAGTCAGAAATTGCTGTTAGACAGGGTGTGACACAATTAGTTTTAAGTGACAAAGATATTTCAGATAAGAGAATGCCTATGCCAATGTTGTTATGCGTTGGAGCGATTAATACTTTTTTAATTGATAAAAAATTGAGAGGATATGTTTCAATAAATGTTCAATCTGGTGAGGCGTTAGATACCCACTCTTTTGCAACATTGATAGGAGTTGGAGCAACTACAGTTAATCCATATATAGCTTTTGATAGTTTATACCAAAGACATGAGAAAAAGTTATTTGGTCAGTATAGTTTTGATGAATGTGTCGAAAGGTATATCAAATCAGTGAATGCAGGATTGTTAAAAATCATGTCAAAAATGGGTATCTCTGTTTTAAGTTCTTATAGGGGTGGATGTAATTTTGAAACTGTTGGTTTAAGTAGATCAATAGTTGATGATTATTTTCCAGGAGTTACTTCAAAAATTTCTGGTATTGGATTGTCAGGAATCGAAAAAAAAATACGTGCAATACATAAAGAAGCATTTGAGAGTACTGATACAGTTTTGCCTATTGGTGGTATTTATAGATACAGAAAGAATGGAGAAACACATCAATATCAAGGTAGATTAATCCACTTATTACAGAGTGCAGTGGGGTCAAATTCTTATTCAGCATATAAAAAATATGCAGAGGGAATATATAACTTGCCACCAATTAATTTAAGGGATTTGATTGATTTTAGAAAAAAAAAATTAGGTCCATCTATTCAAATTTCTGAGGTTGAACCGATAGAAAAAATATTAAAGAGATTTGGTAGTGGAAGTATGTCTCATGGAGCATTATCTAAGGAGGCACATGAAACTTTGGCTATTGGGATGAATAGGATTAAAGGCGCATCCTGTAGCGGAGAAGGTGGTGAAGATGCCAATAGATTTAAAATCATGGACTCTGGTGATAGTGCGAATTCGAGGGTAAAACAAATCGCATCTGCTAGATTTGGTGTAACTATAAATTATTTAAACAATTGTAATGAAATTGAGATCAAAATTGCTCAAGGTGCAAAACCTGGTGAAGGTGGCCAATTACCAGGATTTAAAGTAACAGATGAAATTGCTAAGCTAAGACATTCAACACCAGGTGTAACATTAATTTCTCCACCTCCACATCATGATATTTATTCAATTGAGGATTTGGCTCAGCTTATTTATGATTTAAAACAAATCAACCCTAGGGCAAGAATTGGAGTCAAATTAGTTGCATCATCTGGTGTGGGTACTATTGCAGCTGGTGTGGCAAAAGCAAAAGCTGATATAATTTTAATTTCAGGACATAATGGAGGAACTGGAGCTACACCGCAAACAAGTGTAAAATATGTAGGTATTCCTTGGGAGATGGGACTTACAGAGGCAAATCAAGTTTTGACATTAAATAATCTAAGACACAAAGTTACCTTAAGAACTGATGGAGGTATTAAAACTGGGAGAGATGTGGTTATTGCAGCCATGATGGGTGCTGAGGAATATGGTGTAGCAACTACAGCTTTAGTAGCAATGGGTTGCATTATGGTAAGGCAGTGTCATTCAAATACTTGTCCTGTAGGAGTATGTACACAAGATGAAAAACTAAGAGAAAAATTTACTGGAACTCCTGATAAAGTTGTAAATTTATTTACGTTTATCGCTACAGAAGTAAGAGAAATTTTAGCTTCACTTGGTTTTAAATCTTTAAATGAAGTTATCGGTCGAACAGATTTATTGATGCAAGTAAGTAAAGCCTCGCCTAATCTAGATGATTTAGATCTTAATCCTCTATTTGTACAAGCAGACCCTGGTAATAACAAGAGGTACTGTGAGATATCGGAAATTAACGAAGTTCCAGATACGCTGGATCAAGAGATTTGGCCTCAAATAGAAAAGGCTTTAGATAACTCTGAGAAAATAAATAATGAGTTTTTAATCCAAAATACTAATAGAGCTGTGGGTACTAGAATTTCACATCACTTGTATAAAAAATATGGTTATGAAAAATTAGAGGAAAATTTTTTAACTCTTGATTTTAAAGGTTCAGCTGGACAATCTTTTGGGGCATTTACAGCAAAAGGACTTAAACTTAATTTAAAAGGTGATGCAAATGATTACGTTGGTAAAGGTTTATCAGGAGCTACCATTTCAATAAAACTTCCTGATGAAAGTAATTTAATTTCAAATGAGAATACTATTATTGGTAACACGGTTCTTTATGGTGCAACTTCAGGTAAACTTTTTGCAGCTGGTCAAGCTGGCGATAGGTTTGCAGTAAGAAATTCTGGTGCAATAACTGTTGTCGAGGGTTGTGACTCAAATGGTTGTGAATATATGACAGGTGGAACGGCAGTAATTCTTGGAGATGTTGGTGATAATTTTGCAGCTGGTATGACAGGGGGTATGGCTTTTATTTATGACAAATCAAAAGAATTTGAAAAAAAAGTAAACCCTGACTCAGTCGTATGGCAAAATGTAGAGACCGAATATTGGTCAAAATTTTTAAAAGAATTAGTACTCGAACACAGTAATGAAACTGGATCTAATTTGTCAAAAAAAATAATTGATGATTTTGACAACGAGTTAAAGAATTTTGTACAGGTTTGTCCAAAAGAAATGATAGATAAGCTTAAAAATCCAATTTCTGCAAAAACAAAAATACAAAAAGTTAGCTAATCATTAATTTTAACTCTCTTTTCAATATTTTAAGCCATTTAGATGAAGACAAACTATGATCACCGTTTTTTACAATTACTAATTTCTTTTTTTTCGATTTAAACATTTTCAAAATCTTTTTTGAGTAAATTACGGGGACAGACTCATCTTTACTCCCATGAACCATTGTTACATTTACATTTTGATTTATTTTTTTGTTTAAAACTTTGTTCTTTTTCCCATCTTTTAATAATTGATGAGTAATTGGATAAGTGTAGTCACCATATTTAAGAGAATATATACCATTTTTAATAATTTCCGATTTAATTTTTTTTGTAAATTTCTTCCACATTAAGTGTTCTAGAAATTCGGGTGCTGACCCAATTCCTAAAAAACCTACGATTTGTTTCTTAAAATATTTAAATTGATTTAATGAAATCCAAGAACCCATGCTTGACCCAATTAATATTATTTTATTTTTTTTGACAATTTTTCTAATTAGTTGATAAGTTTCATTTGTCCATTTGGTTATATTCCCATTAATAAATTTTCCTGATGATTTTCCATGGCCGGAATATTCTAAAGCTAAAAAACCTAAATTATTTTTCTTTGCAAATCTTAAAAAAGTTTTGGGTTTTTGACCCTCTAGGTCTGATTTAAAACCATGAAGAAAAACAAGATAAGTGTTTTTCCTCTTAAAATTCGTCAAATATCTTATTCTTTTAGTTTTTGTCAGTTTTAAGTATTTAAACTTAGTCATAAAAGTTTATTAGTTATTTCGATTATTATATAATTAATTCTAATGTCATTTAATTTAAAAGTTTTACAAGTTATCCCCAAACTAGGCTATGGGGGAGCTGAAACTGGTTGTTATGATATTGCTCATTATCTTCCAGAAAATAACTGTAAATCTTTCATAGTTACGAGTGGTGGCGAGCTGACAAAATTTATAGATAGGAAAAAAGTAAAATTAATTAGATTACCTGTTCATAGCAAAAATCCTTTTATAATTTTATTAAACTCAATAATTTTAGTTTTTATTATTTTATTTTACAATATATCCATAGTTCACGCTCGAAGTAGAGCGCCAGCTTGGTCCTGTTTAATTGCAACTAAATTAACAGGAAGAAAATTCGTAACAACTTTCCATGGCACATATAATTTCAATGGAAAAATCAAAAAATTTTATAATTCGGTTATGGTTAGAGCAGACCTTGTTATAGCTGGATCTAATTTTATTTTTTCCCACATTAAAGAAAATTATTCAAATCTAATTGATGTAAAAAAAAAATTACTTGTAATATTTAGAGGCATAAATGTTGATTATTTTGACTCCAGTACATTGTTAGAAAAGGACGAAAAAAAATTATTAAACGAATGGGGCATATTAGAAAATAAAAAAATTATTTTGTTACCTGGTAGATTAACTTCCTGGAAAGGTCAGGAACTATTTATTGAGGCGATTAATTTGGTTAACATTGAATTAGGTTATGAGGCATTTTATGCAGTAGTCTTAGGTAATGATCAAGGACGAGATGCGTATAAAAAAAAGTTACATCATCTTTGTGAACAATTCAAAATTTCTAATCAAGTAAAATTTATTGATTCGTGTAAAAATATGGCTTTGGCTTATAAAGTTTCAGATATAATTGTTTCAGCATCAATTGAACCGGAAGCATTTGGACGAGTTGCAGTAGAAGCCCAATCAATGGAAAAGCTGATAATTGCTAGTAATATTGGTGGATCAAATGAAACTGTGATTGACGATAAAACAGGATTGTTGTTTGAGTCTGGAGATCCGAAATCTTTAAGTAAAAAAATAATGCAATCTTTAACCATGGACGAAAGCTTATTGAAAACTATGGGTATTGAAGGTAGAAAAAACATTGTAAAAAAATTTAATGTTGAAAAAATGTGTTTTTCTACTTATTCAGAGTATAAAAGATTGTTAAATTAAATGCCTATAATTTCATTACCTGACGGAAAAACTTTAAATTTTCAAAAAGAAGTTACTGGATTGGAAATTGCAGATAGGATTAGTAAATCTCTCTCAAAACAAGCACTAATTATGAGCGTAGATGGTCAATTAAAAGATTTGTATTTTTCTATTGATAAAGATTGCTCAGTTAAAATTTTCACCTCAAAAGATCCTGAGGGGTTAGAAGTTATTCGACATGATACTGCACATATAATGGCCATGGCTGTTCAAGAATTGTATCCAGGAACTCAAGTAACTATTGGGCCAGTAATTGAAAATGGCTTTTATTACGATTTTGCCCGAAAGGAACCTTTTACAAAGGATGATTTAAAAAAAATAGAGAAAAGGATGTCAGAAATTATTGATAAAGATTTTAAAACAAGAAGAGAGGTTTGGGAAAGAGATAAAGCAATAAGCCATTTTAAAAAAATTGGTGAGAAATATAAGGCTGAAATAATTGAAAGTATTCCAGAAAATGAGGAGCTTTCTGTTTATTATCATGGTGAAACATGGCATGATTTATGCAGAGGTCCTCATTTAGTATCGTCTGGCAAAATTGGTAAAGCATTTAAACTAACAAAAGTCTCGGGAGCCTATTGGCGTGGAGACTCAAATAATGAAATGCTCCAAAGAATTTACGGAACAGGCTGGGCTAATCAAAAAGACTTGGATGATCACTTAAATAGAATTGAAGAAGCAGAAAAAAGAGATCACAGAAAAATAGGAAAAGAAATGGATTTATTTCATTTTAGAGAGGAAAGTCCTGGCTCGGTTTTTTGGCACGAAAAAGGTTGGAGCTTATTTCAAAAATTAATCGATTATATGAGAATGAAACAAAATATTGCTGGTTATAAAGAGATAAATACTCCAGAAGTTTTAGATAGAAGTTTATGGGAAAAATCTGGACACTGGGAAAAATTTGGGGCAAATATGTATACTACAACTACTCCAGATGAAAAAATTTTTGCCGTAAAGCCTATGAATTGCCCAGGTTGCATTGAAGTTTTTAATCAAGGCCTTAAGAGCTATAAAGATTTACCTTTAAAGATGTCAGAGTTTGGAAAAGTTCACCGTTATGAGCCTTCAGGGGCATTACATGGTTTGTTAAGGGTAAGAGCCTTCACGCAAGACGATGCTCATATATTTTGTACCGAAGATCAAATTACTCAAGAATGCTTGATAGTAACAAATCTTATTTTAGAAATTTATAAAGATTTAGGTTTTGAAAATGTCATTTTAAAATATTCTGATAGACCTCAATTAAGAGTTGGAGATGATAGTGTATGGGATAAAGCAGAATCTGCTTTATTAGAAGCAGTTAAAGCAACTAAATTAGAATATAGTATAAATAAAGGTGAAGGTGCTTTCTATGGACCTAAAATCGAATTTGTTTTGAGAGATGCTATTGGAAGAGATTGGCAGTGTGGAACTTTACAAGTCGACTTTAATTTGCCAGGTAGACTAGGTGCCTCATATGTAGATAGAGATGGAACAAAAAAAGTGCCGGTCATGATTCATAGAGCTTTGTTCGGTTCTTTAGAAAGATTTATAGGTATATTAATTGAAAATTATGCAGGAAAGTTTCCTTTCTGGATATCTCCATCACAAACAATGGTAATTCCGATTTCCGAGGAATTCAATGACTATGCTATTAAAGTTTGCGAAAAAATTAAGAATTCAGGCATGAGTTCTTCAGTAGATTTAAAAAATAACAATCTAAATTATAAAATTAGAGATCATTCTTTAGCTAAGATACCAATTCTATTGATTTGTGGTAAAAAAGAAGTTGACAGTAAGAGTGTAACCATTAGAAGATTGGACTCTAATAAACAAGAAAATATGAAACTAGATTTATTTTTAAAAAGTTTTTCTGCACTAAACAAAGTATCTTAAAATTTAGTGGCAGACATCAAACAAAATTATTTCCAAAAAAGAACTAAAGATCGTGGCCCAAGATCTAATAATAGAATTTCATCACCCGAAGTTCAGGTTATTGCAAATGATGGAAATAATTTAGGAATTTTGAATACAAATGAGGCAATTACAATCGCGAAGAGGGAGGGATTAGATCTTATAGAAATATCTCCCAATGCTAATCCACCTGTCTGTAAAATTATGGATATGGGAAAGTTTAAATATGATGCTCAAAAAAAAGCAAACCTTGCAAAGAAAAAGCAAAAAATAGTCTCATTGAAAGAAATAAAGATGCGACCTGTTACAGAGACCCATGATTATGAATTCAAAGTAAAAAATGCAAAAAAATTTATTGCTAAAGGTGATAAAGTAAAATTTACAATAAGATTTAAAGGTAGAGAACTTCAACACTCTCACCTTGGGAACGAGCTTATGGACAAAATTAAAGAGGATATGAAAGATATTGGCAAAATAGAATTACATCCAAAGTTTGATGGTAAACAAATGATTATGGTAATCCAGCCTTTATAAGCCTTAATATAGGTTGTAAATTTATTTCTTTGTATGTATAACCTCGCTCAATTATGCCAAAATTAAAAACCAAAAGCTCTGCAAAAAAAAGATTTAAGATATCGGCCAGAGGGAAAGTTATCATGGCCCAGGCTGGCAAAAGGCATGGAATGATTAAAAGAACTAATTCACAAATAAGAAAATTAAGAGGCACTACCACAATGTCAAAACAAGATGGAAAAATTGTTAAGTCGTACATGCCTTATAGTTTAAGAGGTTAAAATGGCTAGAGTAAAAAGAGGTGTTACAAGTAGAGCAAAACATAAAAAAGTTTTAAAAGCAGTTAAAGGTCAGTGGGGTCGAAGAAAAAATACTATTAGAGCTGCAAAACAAGCCATGGAAAAGGCAATGCAATACGCTTATAGAGATAGAAGAAATAAAAAAAGAGATTTTAAATCTTTGTGGATTCAAAGAATTAATGCAGGTGTAAGAGCTGAAGGATTAACTTATTCCAAATTTATTAATGGCCTAAATAAATGTGGAATTAAAATTGATAGAAAAATACTTGCAGAGATAGCATATGATAGTCCAGAAGCCTTCAAAACTATTGTCCAAAAAGCACAATCTGCACTAAATTAATCTTCACTATTGTTTTATTTCACTGAAGAAATAATCTGTAAAAATGTCAGATCTTAAAAAAATAAAAGATGAACTTCTTTTGAAACTGAAAAGTAAATTAAACTTGTCAGAGGTAAATCAAATGAAATCTGATTTATTTGGTAAGAATGGATTAGTTTCATCGCAATTTAAAAAGATAGGAACCATCGCAGAAACTGAGAAAAAAAAATTTGCCTCAGAACTGAATATTATTAAAGATGAATTACAAGATTTAATTAATTTGAAAATAAAGGAAATTGAAAATGAGGAAATCAGAGAGAAGTTACAAAAAGAAAAAATTGATATTACTCTGCCTGAGAGACCATTTGTAAGAGGCAAAATTCATCCTGTATCACAAACAATAGATGAAATATCCTCGATTTTTTCTGAAATTGGTTTTAGCGTTGAAGAAGGTCCAGATGTTGAGAGTGAATATAATAATTTTACCGCACTTAACACGCCGGAAAATCATCCAGCTAGAGATATGCATGACACATTTTATCTTGATGAAAAAAAAGAAAGATTATTACGCACTCATACTTCTCCAGTTCAAATTAGAACAATGTTAAAAGACAAACCACCTTTTAAAATAATTGCTCCTGGCAGAACATACAGGTCAGATAGCGATCAGACACACGCACCTATGTTTCATCAGGTTGAAGGTCTTCATATAGACAAAGATATTAATATGGGACATTTAAAAGGATGTCTAAATTATTTTATTAAGGAATTTTTTGAATTGGATAAAATTAAAATGAGATTTAGACCAAGTCATTTTCCTTTCACAGAACCGTCTGCTGAAGTTGACATAGGATACGAGATGAAGGATGGCAAAATAGTAATTGGTGAAGGCGATCAATGGCTAGAGATTTTGGGGTGTGGGATGGTACATCCAAATGTTTTAAGAAATGTTAAAGTAGATCCAATAAAGTTTCAAGGATATGCATTTGGGATGGGTATTGATAGGTTGGCTATGTTAAAGTATGGAATTAACGATTTAAGAGCTTTTTTCGATTGTGACTATAGATGGTTAAATCATTTTGGATTTGATCCTTTGGATGTACCAACAAATTATAGAGGCTTGAGTAGATGAAAATCACATTTGACTGGCTTAAAGATCATTTAAAAACAAATTTAAAAGAAAAAAATCTTTTAGAACAACTTACCAATGTTGGATTAGAGGTAGAAGGAGTACAAAATCTTTCTTCAGATAAAGAACTTTTTAAAGTCGCTAAAATTATTAAAACAATAAAACACCCAAATGCAGATCGGCTAAAAGTTTGTGATGTTGATATCGGAGAAAAAGAATTTAAAAAAGTTGTATGTGGGGCTACTAATGCAGTTGAGGGACTAATTACAGTATATGCATCTCCAGGATCAATTATCCCAAAAACTAAAACAAAATTAGTTGTGGCTAAAATAAGAGGAGTTACCTCTTATGGAATGCTTTGTTCAGAGTCTGAATTAAATTTATCTGACGAGAGTGATGGTATAATTGAACTATCATCAGGATACAAAAAAATTATTGGCAAGAATTATTTTTCAAAATCAAAATCTAACTTGATTGATTTATCTATAACACCTAATAGACCAGATTGTCTTGGCATAAGAGGAATTGCAAGAGATCTTGCTGCTTCAGGCTTCGGAAAATTGATTGATTTTAAGAAAAAAAAAATTAAATCAAATAATAGACATTCTTTAAAAGTAAAAATAAAAAAAGAAAAAAATCAGGGATGTAGCATATTTGGTAGTTGCCTTATTACTGATGTAAAGAATACTGAAAGTCCTCAATGGCTTAAAGACAAATTGATTTCAATAGGCCAAAAACCAATATCTGCAATAGTTGATATTACAAATTATGTAATGTTCGATCTTAATCGTCCATTGCATGCTTATAATGCTGATAAAATCGAAAAGGGTATTATTGTTCGTAATTCAAAATCAGGAGAGAAATTTACTGCTTTAGATAATAAGGATTATAAGCTTGAAGATGGAATGTGTGTAATCAGTGACCATAAAGGTGTTTTAGGACTGGGCGGAATTATTGGTGGAGTAAGATCAGGAACAGAATTAGATACAAAGAATATATTATTAGAGTCAGCTTATTTTAAACCTGGATCAATAAGAACCACGGCAAAAAAATTGAATCTTGATACTGATGCAAAGTTTAGATTTGAAAGAGGCATTGATCCATTATCAATTGAGGATGGCTTAAATAAAGCCGCAATATTAATTAAAGAAATTTGTGGTGGTAAAATCAGTAAAATTGATGTTCAAAAAATTGAAACTCATAAAACAAAAATAATTAAATTTGACATAAATTTAATTGAAAAAGTAGCAGGTTTTAAAATTTCTACTAAAGAAATTTTTAAAATTTTAGAAAATCTTGGTTTCAAATTTAAAAAGAAAAAAAATTTTTTTGAATTAACCGTTCCATCATGGAGACCTGATATCACTCAAGGAATAGATATTGTTGAAGAATTGGTTAGAATAAGTGGTTATGATAAAATAAGTATTATAGATCCAATCAAGAAAAGAAAGAAGTCTACTTTAAATAAATCCCAAAAATTATTTCATTTTTTACAGAGATCAATTGCTTCTAAGGGTTATCTAGAAGCAATAACATGGTCATTTACAGACTCAAATTACAATAATTATTTCAGAGACACTAAAAAAGAAATTAAGATTGTAAATCCAATAAGTACGGAATTAGATGTTTTAAGAAATTCAATATTCTCAAACTTGATTATATATATGAATAAAAATCTTGATAGAGGTTTTAAGGATTTATCGATTTATGAAATTGGCCCAACTTTCACTGGTTCTAAGCCAGGTGAACAAAATACTGTGGTATGTGGTTTGTCATCAGGAAAAAAATCAAGATTATCTTGGATTGAAAAAGAGAGAAATGTTGATGTCTTTGATGTCAAAAAAGATGTAGTTCAAACTTTAATTGAGGCAGGGTATAAATCAGAAGAATTTTTTATAGACAACAAAACTCCAAATTATTATCATCCTGGTAAATCTGGTAGATTATTTTTAAAAAAAGACGAAGACTTAGTAGCAGCTTATTTTGGAGAAATTCATCCAAATATAATTAAAAAGATTGATATGAGAACAGAGTCTCTAGTAGGTTTTGAAATTTTTTTAGACAATTTAAAATTATCAGTAAAAACCTTAAATGATCAAAAAAATAAATTTAATGTTTCAGATTATCAAAAGTCTGAAAGAGATTTTGCATTTATCATAAACAAAGATGTTAATGCGCAAAACTTAATTAATGCCATTGCAAGTGTAGACAAGAATTTGATAAGTAATATTAAAGTTTTTGATGTTTATGAAGGTGACAATATTCCTGAGAATCAAAAATCGATAGCAATAAGTGTTACTATACAATCTATAGAGAAAACATTAAATGACAATGAATTAGAAAGTATTAATAAATTAATTATTGAAACAGTAGAAAATAAAACTGGCGCAAAGATCCGTTCTTAATAAAAATGACCACAATTGATCATATAAGAAATTTTGCAATAATTGCACATATAGACCATGGCAAATCTACAATAGCAGATAGAATAATTCACAAATGTGGAGGATTAACCGAAAGAGAGATGAAAGCTCAAGTTTTAGATTCAATGGAAATTGAGCGAGAAAGAGGAATTACTATCAAAGCTCAAACGGTGAAACTTAATTACAAATCTAAAAACGGTAAAGAATATATTTTGAATATAATAGATACACCTGGTCATGTAGACTTTAGTTATGAGGTCAGTAGATCCCTTTATGCTTGTGAGGGTTCTGTACTGATTGTGGATAGTACGCAGGGTGTAGAGGCTCAAACATTGGCAAATGTCTATCAAGCTATGGATATAAACCACAAGATTATACCTGTTTTAAATAAGATTGATTTACCAGCATCAGACTTAGATAGAACAAAAAAACAAATTGAAGATGTAATTGGTATCGAGACTGAAAATGCCATTCCATGTTCGGGAAAAACTGGAGAGGGTATAGACAGTATTTTAGAGCAAATAGTTAATCAGTTACCTGGTCCAAAAGGTAATTTAGATCAAGACTTGAAATGTTTATTAGTAGACAGTTGGTATGACACATATTTAGGGGTGGTTATTTTGGTAAGAGTTATAAATGGAAAAATTACAAAAAATATGAAAATAAAAATGCTTTCAACTAATCAAGATTATATTGTTGAAAAAGTGGGTTTATTTACTCCCAAACCTAAAGATGTAAATGAACTTAATTCTGGAGAGATAGGATTCATAACCACTGGAATTAAAGTTTTATCAGATACAAAAGTTGGAGATACAATTTGTGATGCTTCAAAACCAATAGTTGAGGCCTTACCGGGCTTTAAGCCCAGTAAACCAGTTGTTTTCTGCGGTTTGTTTCCAGTAGATAGTTCCGAATATCAGAAATTAAAAGATGGATTGGCAAAGTTACAACTTAATGATGCGAGCTTTTCTTATGAAGCTGAGTCTTCTTCAGCTCTAGGTTTAGGTTTTAGATGTGGTTTTTTAGGATTATTACATCTTGAAATTATTACTGAAAGATTAGAGAGAGAATTCGACGTTAATTTATTAACAACCACACCCGGTGTTGTTTATAAAGTAAAACTTAATAATGGAGAGATTAAAGATTTACAAAATCCTTCAAGTTTACCTGATCCAACATTGATTCAATCAATAGAGGAACCATGGATTAATGCAACTATAATTACTCCAGATAATTACTTGGGTTCTATAATAAAATTATGCCAAGATAAAAGAGGAATTCAAAAAAATCTTAGCTATTCAGGTAATAGAGCTGTAATTTCTTATGAGCTACCATTAAATGAAGTAGTCTTTGATTTTAATGATCGAATTAAATCTATGACGAGTGGATATGCAAGTTTTGATTATGAAATAATTGAACATAGAGAGGGTGATCTAGTTAAACTTGGCATTTTAGTCAACGGTGAGCCAGTTGATGCACTAGCAATGATGATACATAGAGATTTTGCGCAAAAAACTGGAAGAGAAGTTTGTGAAAAATTAAAAGATTTAATTCCAAGACATAATTTTATGATACCTATTCAAGCAGCAATAGGAGGAAAAATTATAGCAAGAGAAACAATAAAAGGCTTCAAAAAGGATGTACTTACTAAAATACATGGTGGTGGTGCAACTGATAGGAAAAGAAAACTTTTGGAAAAACAAAAAAAAGGAAAAGCAAGATCAAAACAGTTTGGTAGAGTAGAAATACCCCAAGAAGCGTTTATAGGAGTGCTTAAAATCTCAAAAGAGAAGTGATGATAAATAAATATGACAATAAATTTTTGTACTTTTTTTATAAGTTACAAAAATTATATAAGAATAAATCTCCTAATTCACATTTTGCTGAGTTTGCTGAAGATGTAATGGTAAATAGAATTTTTAAAAATCAAGATAAAGGTACGTATATAGATATTGGTGCATATCATCCATTTAAAGGTTCTTTGACCTACACACTTTTTAAAAAAGGCTGGAAAGGTACAAATGTAGATCTAAGTAAAACTTCTATAGATTTATTCAAAATAGCGAGACCTAATGATATGAATATTTGTTGTGCGATTAGCAACAAAACTGAAAAAAAAATTTATTTTGAAAATTCCCCAATTAATCAACAAAACTCTCTAGTCAAACAAAATAATGAACAGAGAGAAATAGAGATACAAGCTTACACTTTAGATGACTTATTAATTTCAAGAAACATAGAAAATCCTGATTATCTAAATATTGATACAGAAGGTAATGAGATGGATGTTTTGGAGGGGGTAAATTTTGATAAAATCAATCCGAAGTTAATTACTATCGAGGAAAATAATTTTGCCAAAATTTCAAATTCGAATAACGAAAAAACAAATTACATGTATGAAAGAAATTATATTTTAATAAATATAATTGGTGTTACGATGTTTTTTTATCAAAAATTACTTTTAGATAAAATTTCTGATGAGATTAAAATTTAAGTAATGATAAGCTATTCTGATTTAACTTTTATAATTGTTACATTTAAAAGTGAACATATCATCGATGATTGTTTGAAAGATATCCCTGAAGAATGTAAAAAAATCATAATTGAAAATTCTAGTAGTAATGAATTTTATAAAAATCTTGAAAATAAAATTCCAAATTTAAAAGTTTTTGTAATGAATGGCAATTGTGGTTTTGGTAAAGCTAATAATTTTGGAATTTTAAATTCTGATACCGATTATCTTTTTCTTATAAATCCAGATGCAAAAATATATAAATCAGAAATTGATAAAATAATCACAATTATTCAAAATGTTGATTTTGCTATTGCAGCACCCCAAATAATTGAAAAATTCAAGATTTATAAACAAAATAAAGAAAATAAAGATTATGTTATTGTAAATGAGGTACCCGGAATGGCGATGATACTGAATAAAAAAAAATTCTCTAATAATTTTTTTGATGAAAATTTTTTTCTGTATTTGGAGGAAACTGATCTTTGCAAAAGGGTAAAAGAAAGTGGTGAAAAAATAATTGAAATTAATGCAGAAGTTTCACACTTAGGAAATCAATCTCACAAACATTACGATAGTTTTGAAATTGAAAAGTCAAGAAATTGGCATTGGATGTGGTCCAAATTTTACTTCAGTAAAAAACACAAAGGTTATATTCTAAGTATAATTGTTTTTTTCCCAGTATTAATTAAACTTCTAATGAAAGTGATATTTTATTTTCTATTAAGAAATAATACGAAATTCGTTATTTCAAAAAAAAGATTTGCAGGTTTATTAACCTCCATTGTTGGCAAAGGTTCTGATTATAGGCCGAAAATTTGATATAGTATAATTAGCCTTGTACCATCCATATTTAGAGTGTTATTTTATTAGATGTATTATCTAATATATATACTCAAATACGGGAGAGATGGCCGAGTGGTTTAAGGCGCACGCTTGGAAAGCGTGTAAAGAAGTAATTCTTTCATGGGTTCGAATCCCATTCTCTCCGCCATCAAAAAAGCCAATATTTTCAACCTTAATTACACAACTTTTAATGATTGAGCAAATGATAAGTAAACAAATATTTTAAAAAAATGTTATAATAAATTTTTCCAAATATAAAAAAAATGACTAATAAAAATAATTATCAAGCAGACTCAATCAAAGTTCTTAAAGGTCTAGAAGCGGTAAGAAAAAGACCCGGGATGTATATTGGTGATACTGACGATGGAACTGGCTTACATCATATGGTTTATGAAGTTGTCGATAACTCAATTGATGAGGCTTTAGCAGGTTTTTGTAAAAATATTCATGTAAAAATTAATTCTGATGGTACAGTCACTGTTCGTGATGATGGTAGAGGTATTCCAGTAGATATTCATAAAGGAGAAAAAAAATCTGCTGCTGAAGTAATCATGACACAATTGCATGCAGGCGGTAAATTCGATCACGACTCCTATAAAGTTTCTGGGGGACTACATGGCGTTGGTGTTTCAGTTGTTAATGCGTTGTCCGAAAATCTTAAGCTCGAAATTTATAGAGATGGTAAAATATATTATATTGAATTTCAAAATGGAGAAGCAAAAGCACCACTAAAAGTCCGTGGTAAGTCAAAAGAAACTGGCACAAAAATAACCTTTAAACCCTCAAAAGAAATTTTTTCATCGATTAAATTTAGTGAAAAAATACTCATTAAGCGAATGAGGGAATTAGCCTTTCTTAATAAAGGGATAAAAATTACTTTTATTGATTCTAGTCAAAAAAAAGAAAAATTAACAGAATTCAAATTTGATGGTGGCATTATAGAGTTTGTTGATTTTTTGGATCAAAAAAGAGAAAAATTAAAGAATAAGAATGGAAACGATTTATTTAAAAAACCTATTTATATAGAAGGTCAAAATGGTAATATTGAAATTGGATGTTCGTTAAAATGGAACGCATCATATTCCGAGGAAGTATTTCCTTACACAAATAATATATTTCAGAAAGATGGAGGAACTCATTTACTGGGTTTTAGAAGTGCATTAACAAGAGTTGTAAATAAATATGCAAATGAAAATAATCTTCTAAAAAAAAGTAAATTTACAATTTCAGGAGATGATATTAAAGAAGGCCTAACATGTGTACTATCTATTAAAATTCCAGATCCTAAATTTTCCTCTCAAACCAAAGATAAGCTTGTATCCTCTGAGGTTAGAATGATTGTCGAAACTGTCATTAATGAAAAATTATCTATATGGTTCGATCAGAATCCTTCTGTTGCAAAAATCATTTTATCAAAAGTAATTCAAGCAGCAATGGCTAGAGATGTGGCAAGAAAAGCTAGAGAAAATGTAAGAAGAAAGGGAGCTCTTGAATTGAGTGGTCTTCCTGGAAAATTAGCTGATTGTCAAATAGGTAAACAAGAGGGAACGGAATTATTTATTGTTGAGGGAGACTCGGCAGGTGGTTCAGCAAAACAAGGAAGAAATAGATCAAATCAAGCAGTCTTACCTTTAAGAGGAAAAATTTTAAATACTTATGTTGAGGAATTAAAAATAAAAAAAAACGGAAACGGAAATGGATCTGATCAAAGAACCAAAGCTCTGTCTAAAATGATTTCTTCAAACGAAATTGTAACTTTAATAAATGCACTGGGTCTTGATCCAAAGGCACAGGAAATTGATTTAAAAGATTTAAGATATGGCAAAATAATAATTATGACAGATGCGGATGTAGATGGATCACATATAAGGGCCTTATTATTGACTTTTTTCAACAATAAACCGTTCAATAAGCTAATTGAAAATGGACACGTTTATTTAGCTCAACCACCTTTATTTAAAATAAACAAAGGAAGTAAAGGTATTTATATTCGGGATGATAAGGAGTTGGAGAATTATATAATAAAAAATAATAAAGAATTAAAAAATATAAAAAAAAGTTCTAAAGAATACCTTAAGAAAATAGAGTTAGAGAAATCAAAAATGAATATCCAAAGATTTAAAGGATTGGGTGAAATGAATCCAGAAGAGCTTTGGAGCACTACTCTTAATCCTGAAACAAGAAATTTACTTCAAGTTCAATATTCAAAAGATTTAAAAAAAGATCAAAACTTAATACACACATTAATGGGAAATGACGTTGCTTTGAGAAAAGATTTTATTGTGTCAAATGCAATTAATGTTCAAAATTTAGACATTTAAAAATGAGGTTCTTTGAGGACTCAGAGTATTATTCTCTTAAAAAATCTACATATATAAATCTAAGATGGATTGGAATTATTGGTCAATTAATCTCTGTTTACTTAGTTTATCTTTATTTTGATTTTAAATTTAACTTTTTTCTTACCAATTTAGTAATTTTTTTTGGTGTGTTAAGTAATTTATATTTAATCTTTATTTATAAAAAAACTCAACTATCAGATAGATTAGCTTTACTATTTCTACTTATAGATATTATCCAATTAACTGTTTTAATCTATTTAACCGGAGGCGCTAAAAATCCATTTATAATCTTTATAATTATACCAAGTATTTTTGCCTCAACTAATCTTGGAATAAAAACTAATTTATCTATAGTTTTTATAACTTGCGTTGCAATTATTTATCTGACGTTTTATTCAAGTGATTTGCCTTATCCACTAGCAAATCACTTTCACGTAAGTAACTATATTTATTATTCAATACCCATTTCTTTGATTATAGCATTAATTTTTTTAAATTATTTTGCAATAATATTTGGACAAGAATCAAGAATAAGAAAAGAAGCTTTAAACAAAATGGAGGAAATTATGGCAAAGGAACATGAAATGTTATCTTTAGGGGGTCAAGCTGCTGCTGCTGCTCATTCTCTTGGAACACCTCTCTCAACAATCAAAATAATTTCACAAGAATTGACTAAACAATTAAAAAATCAAAAAGATGTAATTCAGGACATTGAATTACTCTCAAGTCAGGTTGAAAGATGTAATCAAATTTTAAGGAAGCTATCACTTAATCCTGATGTAGAGGATAATTTTATTGATGAAGATCTAACTATGAGAGATTATTTAAGAGAAATAATATCTTCTTTTAAAGAAACTAGCAAAAATCAGTTTAATTTCAATTTTGAGCAAGATGCGTATTCAAAAAAAATAACTAAATCAATCGAAATAGTTTACGGTCTTAGAAATTTTGTGGGTAATGCAAATAAATTTTGTAAAAGTAAAATTTATATAAATTTAAGATCAAATACCGAAACTACTACTGTGACCATTGAGGATGATGGCGAGGGATATCCGAATGATATTATCTCAAAAATAGGAGAACCTTATCTAAAATCATCTGATAAAAATAGTGGATTAGGTTTAGGATTATTTATAGGAAAGACTTTATTAGAAAAAAATTTTGCAACTGTTAATTGTTGGAATTCTCAAACAAGAAGTGGAGCTGAAGTGACGATAAAGTGGAAAAATAAAGATTTGTTCAATCTTTAATGTAAATTTTTTTTACTTTTAAAAAGTTCACTCAATTGAGAAATCATGACATCTCCCAATTCATTGACATCTGTAATCTTTATTGCTCGATTATAGTATCTTGATACATCATGGCCTATTCCAATCGCTAAAATTTCAGTTTCGGTTTTTTCTTCGATAAATTTCACAATTTTTTTTAAATGTTTTTCAAGAAAATCTCCTGAATTGACTGACAGAGTTGAGTCATCAACAGGTGCACCATCAGAGATAATCATTAATATTTTTCTTTCTTCTTTTCTTTTTTTTAATCGATTAAATGCCCAAGAAATTGCTTCACCATCAATATTTTCTTTTAATAATCCTTCTTTTAACATTAAACCAAGATTATTTTTACATTGTCGCCAATGTGTGTCAGCCCCTTTATAAATTATGTGTCTTAAATCATTTAATCTTCCTGGTGTTTTTGGTTTACCTTCTTTATTCCAAAACTCTCTACTTTTTCCACCTTTCCAATTTTTAGTTGTGAAACCTAATATTTCAACTTTAACAGAACATCTTTCCAAGGTTCTTGATAAAATATCAGCACAAATTGCAGCAATTGTAATTGGACGTCCTCTCATAGACCCTGAATTATCTATTAAAAGAGTAACGACAGTGTCTTTAAAATCTAAATCTTTTTCTTTTTTAAAAGATAAAGAATTATAAGGGTCCATTATTACTCTTGGTAATTTTGAACTATCCAATAACCCTTCTTCTAAATCAAACTCCCAGGCTCTATTTTGTTTTGCCAATAGCTGTCTTTGAAGTTTATTCGCAAGTTTAGTGATAACGTCCTGGAAACCTATTAACTGCTGATCTAAAGTTTTTCTTAATTTTGAAGCTTCATTGGAGTTTTCTAAGTTTTCTGCCTTCGTAATTTCATCAAATTTGGTAGTAAAAATTTTATAGTCTGCATTTAAATCATTAATTGTTTTTTTTTGAATAATTTGTTCGTTATTTTGTTTATCGTACTCACTATCAATTAGTTGCTCATCAAGTTTGTATTCGTCTATTTCATATTCAGAGTCTAAACTAGCTTCTGTTTGTTCATTGTTGTTTTCATCTCTAGAGTCATCAGAATTACTGTCTTGATCATCATTGGATGGATTATTTTGACCATCATCTTGGTTTTCTTCCCTGGTTTCCTCATTGTCTTCATTTTTAAGTATATCAATTTCTTGTAATATTTCTGAAAACTTTAAAGAATATTCATTTTGATATTCTAAATTTTCTTTTAAAAATTCAATGTGTTTGTTCATTACTTTATCGAAGTCTTTCTCCCAAAAATTTAACATATTATTGGTTAAGGTATTTAACTTGACGTTTAGAAATTTCTTTAACATATACAATTCAAAAGCCTCTACTACCGGTACATCTTCTTTTGAATTTAATTGGTCTTTTCTTCTTAATTGGATTATTTGATCATAATTTTCTTTAAGATTTTTTTCTACACCTTTCAACATTTTTGAGCCCAGGCATTCATACCTTACTTTTTCCGCGATAGAATAAAGAGACTTATATGAAGAATTTAAAGGTAAATTCTTTTTATAAATTTCATCATTTGAGAATTTTTTTTTTAAAGCGGATGAGTCAGACTCTGCTCTAGCTTTAATGAAATCTCCTTTTGAGTTAAGATTTTCAATATTTACAAAATTCAAATCTTTTTTATTTTTTTCATCAATATTTTTAAGACTAATATCATCAGAAATTACCCTTGCTGTTGAGGTTAAAGCTTGCTTAAGTTTTTCTCTTAAGTTTTCAGCCTTGTTATTTTTCATTTAAATTTGGATATTTGCTAGTGACTCTGGTAGTTCTTCTCCAAAACATCTTTGGTAGTATTCAGCAATTGTATTTTTTTCAATTTCATCACATTTATTTAGAAAAGTGACTCTAAATGCGTATCCTACATCATTAAATATTTCTGCATTTTCAGCCCAATGCAGTACTGTTCTTGGACTCATTACAGTACTTATATCGCCTGCAGTAAATCCTTTTCGAGTTAAGGATGCAACTTTTATCATATTTGAGACTTTCTCTTTTCCTTTAGGATTATTTAAAGATTTATTTTTAGCTAATATGATGTCCATTTCTTTATCTAAACTTAAGTAGTTAAGAGTTGTTACAATATTCCACCTATCCATTTGACCTTGATTTATTTGTTGAGTACCATGGTAAAGCCCGCTGGTATCACCAAGTCCTACAGTATTAGAAGTTGCAAACAATCTAAAATATTTATTTTGTTTTAAAACTTTATTTTTATCAAGAAGTGTAAAATTCCCTTCTGACTCAAGCACTCTTTGAATTACGAACATTACATCTGGTCTTCCAGCATCGTATTCATCAAAAACTAGAGCTACAGGGTTCTGTATCGACCAAGGAAGAATCCCTTCTTTAAATTCAGTAATTTGCTTATTATCTTTTAATACAATTGCGTCTTTTCCTATTAAATCAATCCTACTTATGTGACTATCAAGATTTACTCTGATGCATGGCCAGTTTAATCTAGCAGCGATTTGCTCTATATGAGTAGATTTACCAGTGCCATGGTATCCTTGAACAAGGACTCTTTTGTTGTATGCAAAACCTGAAATTATAGCTAATGTTGTGTCTCTATCAAATTTATAATTTTTATCTATATCAGGCACATAATCATTTTTTTTTGAAAATGCATCGACCTCCATTTCAGATTCTATTCCGAAAGTCTGTTTTATTGAAACTTTTATATCAGGTTGCTTGTCTATGTTAGGTGTCAATTTTTTCTCTATAAGTTTTCTTTAGCTGTGTATAAGCTAATGTAATTAATTTTAGTTTTTCCTCATATTTTTTATTTCCTGAATTCATATCAGGGTGAAATCTTTTGACAAGTGTTTTGAATTTTTCTTGTACTTTTATCCATTTCATACCAACTGTTAATCCAAGTATTTCAAAAGCTTTAATATCTTTATGATCAAATTTAAATTGACGCATATGATCATACTCATTTCTAATTTTCATTTTATCAGATTCATCTTTTAAGGTATTGTTCCAAAGTATCTTAAAAAAATTATCTGAAGAGCTAAAGCTTTGTGTCGGTTTGTGCCAAGTCATGTCTGATTTTAGAAAATTCATTATTTGATTGTCATTCATGCCGGAAAAATAATTCCAATTTTTATTGAACTCTTTTACATGTTTTAAGCATAACATTTTGAATTTTTTACTATTATCTTTTTCAACTGGTGCTTTATATTCACCTAACTCTTTACAATTATCCCAATCACAAATATTTTTCATGATATAATAAATATATAATGGATATAAATGACTTAATTGCAATTGTAAAAAAAAAATTAAAAAATAAAATTATTATAGAAAGTATTAAGATTGAGGATAAATCATTTCTTCATTCAAAACATAAAGGTAACGATAAAAAAAAATTTCATTTAAAGATTTTAATAAGTTCAAAAGAACTTTCAAAAATGAACAGAATTCAAAGTAATAAAAAAATTTTTAAAATTTTAGATAAAGAACTTAAAAATAATATTCACTCAATACAAATTTTAATTCATTAATTCTTTACTTAAAAATATTTTTAGTTTTTTCTCATCAAACCTTTTATTAATCAAAGGTAGTCCAATTTTTTTTAACAAAATTAAATTTATTTTACTTGTATTATTTTTCTTATCATTGCTCATAAATGACACAATTTTTTTTATATCCCTTAAAGAAAAGTACTTTTTTATATCATGAGGCAAATTAAAACTTTTTATATGATTTGTAATAATTTTGAATTCCTTTAGCGGTAAAAGATTATTTGATTTGCTGAATTTAAGAGCTGTAGTCATTCCTAAGATAACAGCCTCACCGTGATTTAATTTTTTAGAAAAACCTAGGCTTGCTTCATAAGCATGTGCAAAAGTGTGACCAAAGTTTAAAATTTTCCTAACATTTTTCTCTTTTTCATCTTTTTCGACTACTTTTTTCTTTATCTTACAACTTTCGTAAATAGTTCTTTCAATGTACGGGGATTTAAACTCCAAAATTTGTTCAAAATTTTTGTTTAAAAATTGAAAAAAATCTTTATTTGAAATTAAAGAATGTTTCAAGATTTCTCCATAGCCACATATAATTTCTCTTTTGGGGAGAGTATTTAAAAAATCAACATCACTTATCACTAATTTGGGTTGGTAAAAACTTCCTATGAGGTTTTTTCCGTGTTTTGTATTTACTCCAGTTTTACCACCTATTGATGAGTCTACTTGTGCCAAAAGGGTTGTAGCAATGTTAATAAATTTTAAACCTCTTTTAAAGAGACTCGCAGCATATCCAGTAATGTCACCGGTAATACCACCCCCAACACTTATTAAAATATCTTCTCTTGAAAAATTTTTTTTTAATAAAATTTCTAAAATTTCATTAGTAGTTTTTTGATTTTTGTTTTTTTCACTCGCTTTTATAAAGTGCGTATAAACTTTTTTATTATTTAGCTCTTTTTTAATTATATTGATTTTTTTTTTTGAAATATTTTTGTCAACAACAATTAAACATTTCATGTAGTTTATTGATTCTTTTTTGATAATTTTCTTTAAATTTGAGATGAGTCCTGACCCAATAAATATAGGGTAATTTTGCTGATTTGTATTAACTAAAAGTTTTTTTGTTTTCATATATATATATAATTTTATTTACTATCTCATTTTTAGATAATTGTTCACAATTAATTTTATATTTTGATCTAGAATAGACTACTGACCTTTTTTTAATTAAATCTACCAACTCATTTATATTAGCTTTCGAAGCTATAGGTCTTTTCTTATTATTTTGAATTCTCTGGATTAAAGTTTTTGAATTCCAGTTTAACCAAAAAGAAAAATGATTTTTTAAAATTTCATCTCTTATTTTCTTATTAAGAAACGCACCGCCACCTAATGATACAACGATTTTTTTCTTTTTTAAAATCTTCAGTGTAGTTTTTTCCTCAAAATCTCTAAAAAACATCTCTCCTTTTTTTTCGAAAATATCTGAAATACTCATTCTTAGCTCTTTTTCAATAATTTGATCAACATCATAAAACTGTAAATTAAGTTTTTTTGAAGTTAATTTACCAATGCTGGTTTTACCAGATCCCATCATACCTAAAAAAACAATATTTTCTTTTGATTCCATAAGTTTCTTTATTGAAAAAACACAAATATGTCTTAATTTGAAAATACTTAAAGTTATATGCAATTTTATAAAAAAACAAGTTCAAGAAAAAGTTTAATTGGAGTAACAATTAAATTAACTTTAATTTTACTATTTATTCTTGGAATTGTTTTCTTTTTAAATAAAATTGAATTTCCAGCACCAAAAAAAGATATACAAAAAGTAATTCCAAATGAAAAATTTAAGATTGTTAAGTAAAAAATTTTTACTAATTATTTTCATTTTATTAACCTCTTTTAAGTCTCATTCTTCTGATAAACCGATTGATATTTGGAATTTGAATGAAGAAAATAAAGATCAAAATTCTGAGTCTATTTCACTAATTAACCAAAGCAATAATTCGATAACCGAAACAAGTATCTATAAAAATGTTTCTAACAATGAAAATTTAGGCGTTGTTCAAGATACATTTTTGAGCTCGGAGAAGATAGAAATTACGGGGTTATATGATCCACAAGATTATGATTTAGATATTAATATGTGGAGCAATTCAGATGGCGATCAATTAAAAAATCTATTTGGTAGAATCGCAAAACTAAATCTTTCTGAGGATGCTTCTGAGTTGATGAATATATCAATTTTAACAAACGCTCATTACCCAAATAAAAATATAACTGAGAAAGAATTCTTACTACTTAGATCTGATTGGTTAATTAAAAGTTCAAATTTTGATTTAATTGAAGATTATATAAATCAAAATAAATCTCTAAATGATAACCCTAAGCTATCTAGACATTTTATAGATCACTATTTATCTGAGTCTAATTTAGAAAAAGCTTGCGATATATTCTCGGGGAACTCAAAACCCATAACAGATGAGTACCTTTCAAAATTTAATATATATTGCTTAATAAGTTTGGGAAAAACTGAGGAGGCTCAATTAATTTTAGATTTAAAAAAAGAGTTAGGTTTTAAGGATAAATATTTTGAAAAAAAAATAGATTTTCTGCTTGGCTATACCTCAAAAATCGACGACACAGTATCTGATAAATCAATATTAGATTTTCACCTTGCACATAAAACAAATCCAAATTTTCAATTTGAACCTAACGAAAAAACTTCCAAAATCATTTGGAAATATTTATCGTCTGCAAACTTATTATCCTCTTTTAAAGAAATTGATATAACAGAAATCGACAAGATTTTAAATATCGAAAAAGCTGTTCATAATAAGAATTATTCGGAAAAAGATTTGTTTGAAATTTATATGAGATTTCAATTTAATATTAATCAACTCTTAAATGTTAAAGAGTCTTTTAAAACTTTATCCGGTGTTGAAGCAAGAGCTTTACTTTATCAGAAAATTTTACTTGAGTCAGAGATGATAGAAAAATTAAAATTGTTAGAAATTTTAAAAAACTCTTTTAAAAAAGATAACATAAATAATGCATTTGATATTGAGTTAAAAAAATTTTTAAAAAAAATTAATCCTACAGAAATTCCAGATAATTTAACAAGTTTTTATTATACAAATATTGATTTAGATAATAATTCACCGGATGAAATAAAATACAATAATGATATCATGTATCAATCAAAACTAATCAATTATTTTAATGGTGATTATGCAAAGTCAAAAATAGAAAAAGATGTTAATAATTTTCTTAAAAAAATTAAAAAAAATAAAAAATATTCTTTTTCCAAAAAAGATGTAATATTTCTAGAATCTCTCAAAGCAGATGGTGTTAAGATCTCTGATAAATTTGATGATCTATACGTCATAAGTGAAAATGAAATGCCAACAGATATGCAAGTGATGATAAACAACAATGAGACTGGTGCTACTTTATTAAGAATTATTGAAGTTATAGGTCAGGATAGGCTTGATAGAATGGATGAAGATACAATTTATTTTATCATTAGTGCTTTAAACCAATTAAAAATAGATTCTATAAGAAATAAAATTTTATTCAAAGTTCTTCCTTTAAAAGTATAAAAATTAGTTTAATTATTTATTTGATGAGTATTAAAGAAATTATTACTGTGCCGGATGAAATTTTAAAAAAAATTTCTGAACCAATAGAGAAAATTGGCAACAATGAAAAAAAATTGATTGATGATTTATTTGACACAATGTACAATTCAAATGGCATTGGTCTTGCTGCTGTTCAAGTTGGTATTCTTAAGAGAATTTTGGTTGTCGATGTTTCAACTAAAAATGAGAAGAGTCAACCGATAGCATTAATCAATCCAGTAATCATAAACTTAAGTAATGATACGTCAGTTTATGAGGAGGGGTGTCTCTCAATACCTGAAACTTTTATTGAAATTGAAAGACCAAAAATTTGTGAAGTTGAGTATATTGATAAAAAAGGCTTAAAAAAAAATCTTAAATGTGACGGACTTCTATCAACTTGTATCCAACATGAAATTAATCATCTAGATGGAAAATTAATAATTGACCATTTATCAAAATTAAAAAAGGATTTTATAATAAAAAAAATCTCAAAAATTAAAAGAAATCCAGACAGAATAGTAGTTTGAAGATGACAAATAAGATTATCTTTATGGGTACTCCATTATTTTGTGTCCCTATTCTAAAATCTCTACATCAAAATGGTTACAATATTGTTGCAGTATATACTCAACCGCCACAAAAATCTCATAGAGGTCAAAAAATAAATAAAAGCCCTATTCAGATTGTCTCAGAAACTTTAAATATAGAGCACAGGACACCGAAGATACTTAAAGATAACAATGAGGAATATAAATTAATAAAAAAGCTTGATGCTGATCTTGCGATAGTCTGTGCTTATGGACAAATTATCCCTAAAAACTTTTTAAATTTAGTTAAAAAGGGTTTTATTAATATTCACGCTTCAATACTTCCTAAATGGCGAGGAGCAGCACCAATTCAAAGATCAATTATGAATTTAGATCCTGAAACAGGTATAAGTATCATGAAAATAAATGAAGAGTTAGATAGTGGACCAGTAAGTAACATATATAAAATTAAGATTGATCAAAGTCAAAATGCTGAAGAAATTTCAGAAATACTATCTAATTTGGCTGCAAAAAAAATCTTAGATAATATTAATGATATACTTGCAGATAAAGCAAAGTTTATCGATCAAGATCATTCAAAAGCAACTTATGCAAAAAAAATTCGTAAAGAGGAGTCACAAATTGATTGGAATGATGATGCTTCAAAAATTATTGGTAAAATTAATGGTTTGTCTCCATTTCCGGGTGTTTTTTTTAGTTTTGATGGTGAAAGATACAAAATTTTGAGAGCTGTAATTAGCAACGGCTCAGGTCAAGCAGGAGAGGTAATTTCAAATCAGCTAGAAATTGCATGTAATAATAATAAATCTATTAAGATTCTTGAAATTCAAAGACAAGGAAAAAGATCACAAAAAATCAATGAATTTATGTTGGGTTCGAAAATCAAAAAAGGTTTAAATTTACTGAATGTTTAGATATCAAATATTGATTGAATACGTGGGTACCAATTTTAAAGGATGGCAAATTCAAAAAAAAGGAAAAACAGTTCAAGGAATATTACAAAATAAAATTTCAAAATTATTAAAAGAAAAAATTACAATATATGGAGCTGGAAGATTAGATGTAGGTGTCCATGCCAAAGAACAATCAGCACATTTTGATTGTAAAAATAAGATTACTGAATTAGATAAATTTTTAAAATCAATAAATCATTTTTTGAATAAAAATGGAGTAGCAATACTTAAGATTAAAAAAAGAGGTAAAAATTTTCATGCAAGATTTTCAGCTAAAATGAGAGTTTATAATTACGTGATTATAAATAGGATCAGTGGACCAGTGTTAGATGAAAATAGGGGTTGGCACATCATGAAAGATCTTGATTTAAAATTAATGAGAAAAAGTGCAAAAAAATTAATAGGAACTATGGATTTTAGTACTTTTAGAAAATCTAGTTGTAGAGCTAAAAGTCCAATAAAAACTATGAAATTAGTTAAAATCAAATCTAAAAAAAATAAGATAGAGATAGAATTCAGATCTCAATCTTTTTTACAGCAGCAGGTTAGGTCTATGGTTGGATGTTTAAAATATGTTGGGGAAAAAAAATGGACTTTAAAAAAATTTGTTGATGTAGTGGAGTCTAAAAAGAGAAAATTATGTGCACCACCTGCACCATCACAAGGCCTTTATTTAATGAGAGTTATTTATTAAATTTTTTTTATTACTCATCGAAAATTTACGATGAATTCTCCAACGGCTTTCTTCACGAATTATAAAACCACAACAATTTTTTGATTTGCATTTACAAGGAAATTGTTTGTAATCTTTATCAAAGCTGAAACCATAATCACAAGTTATCTCTTCACCTTTTTTAATGTCTCTATCAGCTGTTATCCAAATCTTTAAACCCTTACCATCATAACGCGCGTTTGCATCACAACTATGATTAACTAATCCAGCAATATTAAATGAAAAATCACCATCCAAAGTGTATTTTTTATTTAGAGTAAATAGGTAAATAGGTTTTTTATTGTCGAATTTTTCTGACTCTTCAACTTCTTTATTTGTAATTATTTTTCCTAAATAATTAATAATTTTTGTACCTTCTTTGATATTTTTAGTAGCATAAAGTCCACGACCTTTGTTATCAATTTGTGATTTTCTTATTTTGTATAGTTTCATGATGTTGATTTATAATTTACTAAAATATTATCAATTGAATTCTAATAGTGCGTTAACATGTTCATTTGAACAATCAGCTAAAGCATTTAAATCATATCCACCTTCTAAAATAGATACAACTCTTCCTTTAGTAAATTCATTAGTTGCTTTAATAGCTCTTTTAGTAATTTCATAGAAATCTCTTGGTAATAATTTAAAAGATGCAAGAGGGTCCCTTTCCTCTGCATCAAAACCCATGCTCAAAAGTAAAAATTCTGGCTGAAATTTTATTAATTTATCTACAACTCTGTCATAAGCGTTTAAATATTCTTCAGAACCAGTTCCTGCGGGCAAAGGCACATTAAAAATATTATCATAATTTCCTTTTTCTTTTTCACTACCAGTACCAGGATAAAATGGATATTGATGAGTTGATAAGTATAAAACTTTAAGGTTGTCATAAAAAATGTCTTGCACGCCGTTTCCATGATGCACATCTGGATCAAGTATAGCTACTCTTTTGTATTTATATTTATCAATGAGATAGTGTGCACCAATAGCTACGTTGTTGTATATACAAAAACCCATAGCTTTATCTTTCTCTGCGTGATGTCCAAATTAAGACCAGTGCCCCCTAGTTAAAGAGGGCACTAGCCCCCAGGCGGTCTTACGACGCAAAAAGCGTTTTTATATTTTTTTTGTTCGACAGAGTCTATTGCCTTTAAAATAGCACCTACTGCTTCTCTTGTTGCTTTTTCACTACCCGGTGAAATTACAGTATCTCCATCTAAGAATTTTAATCCCTCTTTTGGAAAGCTTTTTTGAACCATATCAACATATTTTTCATCATGCGCTTTCTTTAAAATATCTAAATCAAATTTTTTAGGTTTATCCCAAATTAAATCATTTCTTTTTTTTAATTTTTCAGTAATTGCAATAACTCTCTCAGGTCTTTCAGGATGACCATCACCTGTTAAATGGTGTATTGATGTATCTGAAGTTATAATTGCAGTACTCAATTAAAATAATTTTGTAAAATTTGATTATATATTCTTGTTAACTTTTTTAAATCTGCCACAGAAGTCTTTTCATCAATTTGATGTATAGTGTTATTTCTCAAGCCCAATTCTAATCTAGGTATTTTGCCAAGAAAACGGCTGTCACTCGTGCCTCCTCTACAATTTAATTTTGGGGAATTGCCAGTAATTTTTTTGACAATTTTTTTAACCATTAAGATATTTTTATTAGGCTGAGTATAAAAAGCCTCTCCACTAACTCTGTATTCTATTTTTACTCGACATTTCTCTTTTTTAGCAATTGAACTGATTATTTGATTTAATTTTTTCTTCAAAGAAGATGATTTATATTTAGTGTTAAATCTAACGTTAAATTTTGCAGTAGCTGATTGTGGCACAACATTTTCAGACAAATTATCAACATTCATTTTAGTAAACTCTAAATTAGAAGGTGGCATAAATTTTGTGCCGTTATCTAAAGAGGAACTTTTTAATTTTGATATTATTTTCGCTAAAGCAGTACATGGATTAATGAAATTTTTAAAAGCAGCATGACCACTTTTGCCATAAACTGTAATTATTCCATTCATAGATCCACGTCTTCCAATTCTAATTTCATCACCAATTAACTTATTTGATGTAGGCTCTCCAACAATAGAAAAATCAATTTTTTCATTTCTTTTTCTCAAATACTTCATAACAGCAGGAGTTCCTAATCCAGTTGTCTCTTCATCTGCAGCAATAATTATTGAAATAGATCCTTTGAATTTTTTATTAGCCAAAAATTTACTCATTGCACTGATGAAACAAGCAACTCCACCTTTCATATCTTGAGCTCCTCTACCATGTAGAAATCCATTTTTCACAAGACCTTTAAAAGGAGGTATTTCCCAGCCATTTAAATTTGCCACTACGTCAGTATGACCTAAATAATTAAAGTGAGGTTTTGATTTACCAATTCTCGCATATAAATTTAATGCTGGCTTTGGTCCGGTACCTTTTGATTTAATTATTTTGCATTTAAAACCAATAGATGAAAGTTTCTTAGATAAAAACCTTATTAGACCCCTATCTTCAGTGAGGGTTGTTCTAAAGCGTATTAGCTCTTGAGCTAATTTTAATTCATTGAGAGTTTTCATTATTAGTCTCTTAGAAGGTCGTTTATCGATGTCTTAGATCTTGTTTTCTCATCAACCTGTTTGACGATAACCGCACAATATAAACTTGGGCTACCAGGTTTTTTAGATGGAAGAGATCCTGGAACTACAACACTCCCCTCAGGTACTTCACCGGTCATTATCTCATTTGTCGAACGGTTAACTATACGGGTCGAAGCCGTTAGATATACACCGGTTGCTAGGACACTATTTTTTCTAACGATAACGCCTTCGGCTACTTCGGCGCGTGCACCAATAAAACAATTATCTTCTATAATAGTCGGTGATGCTTGAACAGGTTCCAAGACGCCACCAATTCCAACTCCACCTGATAAATGTACGTTTTTACCTATTTGAGCTCCTGACCCAACCGTACTCCACGTATCGACCATCGTACCGCTGTCAACAAATCCTCCTATGTTTATAAAACAGGGCATCAAGACGACCCCAGGAGCAATATAACAACCCTTTCTAGTCATTCCATTGGGCACATAACGAAATCCTGCTTTTTTATGATCCTCTTCAGTCCAACCAGCTGTTTTAAACGCTACCTTGTCCCACCATACAGAATATGGACCCGCCGTGGTGGTCATTTTACTAGTTCTAAATGATAAAAGTATTGCTTTTTTGGCTACTTGATTAGTTTCCCATTTGCCATCAGGTTGTCGATTTGCTACTCGAACTTTTCCTTGGTCCAATAATTCTATTGTTTCATTTATAGCATCTATAATGCTTTTGTCAGAGTCTGGTGAGATATCTTTTCTATTCTCCCATGCATCATTTATAATTTTTTCTATAGACATATATTATTGGTTTTTTAATAACCTTATTTCTTTAAGAAATAAAGACAGATTTTCAATTTTGTGTGAAATAAAATCTTTGTCTGCATCCATTTTTCCAAAATGCTCATCATTAATTAACCAAACAGTTGTACACCCTCGTTTGTGACCTATGCTTAAATTTTTAGCTATATCCTCTATATAAACAGTCTCTTTTGGATTTATACCAAATTTTTTAAGCATTAAGTCGAAAGTCTCTGCTTCTGGTTTAGGCACATAACCAGCATCTTTAATATCAAAAACCTTATCTCTTCCAAATAAATCATATACACCAAGGTGAGTTAAAATATTAGCAGCATGTTCAGCACTTCCATTAGTAAAGATGAATTTTTCCATATCTAATTGCTGAAGTTCATCTCTCATAATTTTATCTTCTTTCATAAATGATAAATCAATTTCATGAACGTATGACAAAAATTCATCTGGAGATATTCCATTATGAACCATTAACCCTCTTAATGAGGTATTATATTTATAGAAGTAGTTAGTTTGTAGTTCTTTAGCTTTGTTTTTATCAATATTAAGTTTTTCAGATATAAATTGTGTCATTCTCTTTGAGACTTGACCAAATACACGCTCTAAAGAATAGTTATTGTGCTTACCATAACAAACACCATCAAGATCAAGTAGAAGATATTTTTTATCTTTTAAATTCATTTTCTAATTAATGTGCCTGAACCTTTATCAGAAAATAATTCAAAGAGTATCGAGTGTTTTGGTCTTGCATCAATTATTCCTACAGCAGTAACCCCATTATTAATAGATTCTAGCCCCATATTTATTTTGGGGATCATACCACCGGTGATAGTTTCATTTTTAACCATTTCTAAAATTTCAGAAGAAGATATTTCCTCAATTAGTTTTTTATTTTTATCTAAGACACCTTCAACATTAGTCATTAAAAGCAATCTTCTACATTTAAGTGATTGTGCTATTTTACCAGCCGCTACATCTCCATTGATATTAAAAGCTTGATTTCCTTGTAAACCTAAGGGTGATATAATAGGGATTTTATCATCTTTAATAATATTTAATATTATTTCGTTATTTATTTTGTTTGGTGTGCCAACAAAACCTAGTTCAGGTGCATCTCTCAAAACTTCAATAACATTATTTTTTTTAGAGTGGATACTAACTGCTTTTGTACCCATTTTTTCTAATGAACTTACTATATCGTTATTAAAATCAATAAGAACATTCTCAACAATGTTTATCATTTTTTCAGTAGTAACTCTCAATCCTCTTATAAACTCTGACTGAATATTTGATTTTTCTAACTCTTTTTTTATTCTTGGGCCACCACCATGAATTACAACAATTGAAAGACCCAATTTGTTTAAAATATTAAGGTCATAAATAAAATTGTTAAAGATTTTGCGATCCAAAAATACATTCCCCGAATATTTCAGACAAATCAAATCATTCTTATATTTTTCGATATATTTAGAAACCTCATCTATTGGAGGACCATCTTTAGGAATGATATATTCTAATTCCTCTTTTGTTAAGCTCATTTGCTACTTAACTTTAATTGTTTTATTTAAGTACCACTGTTGGAGGATCGTTAACAAGTTGGTGCAGGTCCAATAGAGAACCAAGCCGCTTGCAAAACCAGCCAATATTATTGTTAGTATCAATGGGAAAAATTTAAACATGGTTCTTTGAATTTTTTCAGCTTCTGAATTCCCAGTTGCTTGAGGTGATAAACGCATCTGTAACCACATACTTCCGCCCATCAAGACGGGTAGAAGTCCTATTTCTAGAAAACTGGGAACTTGAAAAGGGAGTAATCCAAATAAGTTGAAAATTGAAAGGGGATCCTTGGCGGACAGATCTTGCCAGATCCACACCCAATTTGCATGATACATGGCTACATCGAGCATCAGGAGTTTATACAGACTAAAAAAAATAGGAATTTGTATTAAAATTGGGAGGCAAGACGCTGCGGGATTTACCTTATTAATTTTATATAACTTCATTATCTCTTTTTGTTGCTGTTGTTTATCTGATTTAAATTTATCTTTAATTAAATTCATCTGAGGTGTGAGCGCTTTGATGGCCGCCATAGATTTCATTGAAAATTGATTTAAAGGAAAAAAAACCAATCTAATTAATATTGTCAAAATTATTATTGAATATCCGTAATTACTTGTATATTTGAACAAATAATCTAAAACGACCCAAAGAGGTCTTACCACCATGTACATTACACCATAATTTACTATTAGATCTAATCTTTCCATTTGGAGTTCTTCAGCATATTTGTCTATTAAAGATATTTCTTTTGCTCCAATCAAAGATTTAACATTATGATTTATAGATGAATTAGGGCCTAATTCATAACCGGAAGTATCAATATAAGAAGTTCTATATTTGCTAGTGTAATCAAAATCTAATCTAAATTTTCTACCTTGAGGTGGAATAAAACTTGTCATCCAATATTTATCTCCAATTAAATAAAAACCAGAGCTAGCCTCCTTAGAATATTTTTTTTCTTTAATTTCTGAATAATCAATTTCCTCAATATCATCCTGTAAAATCACGCTTAATCCCTCGTGCAATATATAAAAATCAGTTAAATCTTCTGGTAAGTTATTTCGATGAATTATGCCGTAGGGATAAAATTTATATGTATTATCAGAATTATTTATTACTTTTTGTTCTATGTTGAAAAGATAGTTATTATCAATGCTTATAGTTCTTTCAAAAATAATATTTTGATCATTTTCATAAAATATTTTTATTGGGTTATCTGGGGTTAGTTTTGTATTTGAATTTATCTTCCAAGTAGTGTCTGGCTTTGGTACTTCTACATTATCGTTTGTAGTCCAACCAGTATTTAAAAAATATCCATTTTCAACATTGGCAGGATTTAAAAGAACTATTTTGTCTTCTCCACCTAACTCTTTATTATATTTTTTAAATTTTAAATCATCTATTACACCACCATTAGTTAATGAAATTGAACCAATAATATTATCATTTTCAAAAATTATTCTCTTTGTTGAATTTATTGACTCTTCTCTAGATATTTTCTTTACTATTTGTGTTTTTTCAATTTTTGGTGTCTCAGCTTTTTCTATCTTTTCTTTCTCTGCAAGAATTTGTTCTTTAGTAGGCTGATCTGGAATCATGAAAAGTGACCAAAGCACAATGATTGCCGTTGATAATGAAATTGCTAAAATTACATTCTTCTGGTCCAAGCTATACTCCATCCTTTTTTTCAACAGGGTCATGACCACCATGACCAAACCATGGATTGCATCTTAAAATTCTCAAACATGATTTGTAGATTGCTTTAACGAAGTTATATTTTTCAAAGCACTCTAAACAATAAGAACTACAAGATGGTTCAAATTTACATGAATTATAAAAGAATGGGCTTAAAAAAAACTTATACAGTTTAATAGGTATAATAAAGATTTGATTAATTATTTTCATTATATTATTTTGTTTAAATCTTGAAATATTTTTTCTTTTATATTTTTAAAATCATTTTTTAGCATAGCTGAATGAGAAATAACAAGATAAGAATTTTTTAGATTAATTGAATTTTGTTTAGCCGCCTCATTAAAGATTGAACGCAATCTGCGTTTGATTTTATTGCGCCCCACAGCATTAGCTATTTTCTTTTTAACTGAGAAAGAAATATTTAATTTTTTGGTATTTTTATTTGGCAATTGGCCAAAAAAAATACTTACATATTTGTTTGATAACTTTTTTCTATTGAGAAGCGTAGTGAATTCCTCATTTCGAGAAAGAGCAACAATTTTGCTTTTCATTTTACTGTGTTTATTTTCTTTTTTTTTTCATTGTAGAGGATACTGTCAAGTGTTTACGGCCACGCTTTCTTCTTCTAGCTATCAATTGTTTTCCACCCTTAGTTTTCATTTTAGATCGAAACCCATGACGCCTAGCACGTTTGCGATTCGAGGGATTATAGGTTCTTTTCATAAATCTAATTAAATATATGTAAAATTTCGCTCTTTATAATAATTAAATATATAAATAGCAAATATAAGATTTATGAATACGATGAACAATAATGGAAAAAGCTAAAAAAACTAAAATAATAATAGGATTATGTTACTTGACTTTAGTGACTTTCTTTTTATTAATGTTTTTTTCAAAATTTAGTATTGATGAAATAACTTCCTATAATTTTATTAGAGATAATAGATTATATTTCCAAGAGCTAAAAAATTCTAATTTATTTTTGGTATCCATAATTTTTTTGATTTTTACAATTTTATGGGTGTTCCCATTTCTTGGATTTGGTTCACCAATTGCCTTACTAGGAGGTTTTATGTTTGGAAAATGGTTGGGTACCATTATTGTAGTGATAGGTTTAAGTGTGGGTGCAACTTTTTTGTATATGTTTGGAAATTATTTTCTCAAGGATTTAATTAGGGAAAAATTCTTAAATAGGTATGAAAATCTTGAAAGAAGATTTAAAAACTCAGAATTTTATTATTTGTTGATCTATAGATTTATAGGGGGGATACCCTGGCAACTTAGTTGTATTTTACCCACAATTTTTAATGTCAAAACGATAAATTTTTTCTTTGCATCTTTGATAGGTATTGTACCTCAAATTTTTTTAGCAGTTTCAATAGGCAGCGGTTTAGAAAAAGTAATAGATCAGAATTCAGAATTACCCAAAATTACAGAGGTAATTTTTTCACCAGAAATATATATTCCTATATTAGCTTTCTTTAGTTTGGTATTAACAACAATTTTTCTGAGAAAATCGTTTTATAAAAATTAGTGGTGCCCCTTGCCCGACTTGCACGGACGGCTTTTTCCTTACCATGGAAATACTCTACTACCTGAGTTAAAGGGGCAATTCAACTAACAAGTATAGACGCTAATTATTGCCATATTATTTTATTAGTTTATAAATAATTTGCAAATAAAGGAATATGAAAATTTATACAAAAATAATTTTAGATAAAAATAACCAAGTTTTAAAAGAAGAATTTTTTGAATATTTGGGACCCATGGCGTACGCAGGAATTCATTACACATATGGTGCCAATAAAAATGCAAAACTCATGGAAAAGCAGGCGAAAAAAGAAAAAAGACTTGCAGAGAAGCGTGCAAAAAAACAAAAAAAAGATGGTCCTAGAAAAGAAGATGATAAAAAAACAGAATTAGATCCAAATGAAGCTCTATCACTTGATTTTATAACCAATCCAAATAAAGAATGAATTCAAAAGACAAAAATGAGCGTTTAAGCTTAGCGCTTAGAAAAAATTTAAAGAAAAGAAAAATTTCTCAAAAAAAATATAAAAAAAAGAATAAGTAATGTCTATTCAACCAGATTCTTGGATTAAAAAAATGTGTAAAGAGCACAACATGATTGAACCTTACGAGGAAAACCAAGTTTCTAAAGGAAAAATTTCGTACGGGCAAAGTGGTTTTGGTTATGACGTAAAAATATCTGATGAGTATCGTATTTTTACCAATGTAAATAATTCATTAGTAGATCCAAAAAATTTTTCTGAGGAGAATTTTGTAGAAAGAAAAGGACCTTATTGTATTATTCCACCTAACAGCTTTGTTTTAGGAAAAACAGTTGAATTTTTTCGGATTCCTAAAAATGTGCTTTGCATTTGTGTTGGTAAGAGCACGTATGCACGATGTGGAATTATAGTTAATGTCACGCCGATTGAGAATGAGTTCAGGGGGAACATTGTGATCGAGCTATCTAATACAACGCCGTGCCCCGCTAAAGTTTATTCCAATGAAGGTATAGCACAATTTTTATTTTTTAAATCAGAAACAACACCTGATGCTTCCTATGAAACAAAAAAAGGAAAATATCAAGACCAAAAAACCATTGTTACAGCAAAAGTAAAATAAAGAATGGATAAGTTTGTTATAAAAGGCCCTTGTAAAGTGAGGGGACAGGTTTCAATCAGTGGCTCAAAAAATTCAAGTCTCCCAATTCTTGCCGCAACACTGTTGTTTGACAAACCTGTAATTGTCCAAAACCTACCCAGGGTACGTGATGTTGACACAATGCTGAACTTATTAAAATCTCTTGGATCAAATATTCAGTTTTCAAATAATAAAAAAACAGTAAAAATTACAAAGACTAAAAAGCAAAAGCAGTTCGCATCTTATTCTATAGTTAAAACAATGAGAGCCGGAATACTCGTGCTCGGACCATTAGTTGCTAAATATCATAAATCCATCTCAAGTTTTCCAGGGGGATGTGTTTTGAATGGTAATTCTGGTAGACCAATTAATTTACATTTAGAAGCCTTAAAAAAAATTGGAATGAAATATGAAATAAAAAAAGGGTACATTCACGCCAAGTCAAAAGGAAAATTAAGAGGTAGTATAATAAGGTTTCCCAAAATAAGTGTCGGAGCTACACAGCAATTGATCATGTCAGCGGTTTTGGGACTAGGAAAATTTACTTTGAAAGGTGTAGCGTCTGAACCGGAAATAAAAGATTTAACTAATTTTTTAATTTCCGCAGGTGCTAAAATTAAATGGATTGGTAAAAGAACCTGTCAAATCATTGGTGTAAATTCTCTTAGAGAAACAAAATATTCAGTAATGGGAGATAGAATTGAAACCGGAACATTTTGTGTTGCTGCTACACTAGCAAAAGGGGATTTATTAATTGAGAATTTTGATCCAAAGTTAATTAAAACTGAATTAAATATATTAAAAAAAGTTGGAGCAAAAATTAAATTATTTAAAAATAGCATTCATATTAAAGGACCAGAAAAAATAAAAAGTATAAGAAATATTACTACCAAAGAGTACCCAGGATTTCCTACAGATCTTGCCCCTCAACTCATGGTCCTTCTTTGCAAGGCAAGTGGCACAAGCTCAATTACTGAAAATATATTTCAAGGTAGATTTTTACATGCAATGGAGCTTCAGCGACTAGGAGCTAAAATATATATAAAAAATAGAACCGCAAAAATAGAGGGTAATAAAAACTTTATAGCAGCAGAAGTAATGTCGAGCGACCTCAGAGCATCAGCTGCATTAGTACTTGCTGGTATTGTTTCAAATGGAAATACAATAGTAACAAGAGTTTATCATTGTGATCGAGGTTATGAAAATTTTGAGAATAAATTAAAAAAAATTGGTGTAAAAATTAAAAGGCTAAAATAATGGGTAAATATTTAACAAAAATACTTGGAAATGATTTAGAATCACTTCGAATGATTGCAGCTTTAAGTTCAGGTGCTAAAGTTAAAGTTTCAAATATCAAATATCTTGCATTTAATAAAGTTTTTTTATTATCTGTTGAAAGAATGAATAAAGAAAAGCAACATGATGAAAAAATTAACAGCATTTTGAGGTTTGACTTTATATCTACAGTTAAATCTAAAAATATTGATCAATCAAAACAAGAAAAAATATTAGTATTATTATCAATAGATCATTTGAAAAACGTAGATGATTATGAAATAATATTAACTTTTAATAATAATGCACAAATAGTTTTAAGCTCAGATACATTAGAATTTAGATTAGAGGATCAATCCAATATTTGAATTTATGAAAACTTTAAATGCTCAAACAACTAATTTTTTTTCTGAATTAGATAAAATTATTAGCAAAAGAAACAAAATTGATAAATCGACACTTAAAACAGTACAAAAAATAATTAATAATGTCAGAAAAAAAAAAGATAAAGCTTTGGTATATTACGAAAAAAGGTTTAATAATAATTCAAAAATTATCCCAACTAAAAAAGAAATTGATATAGCTATAAAATCCTTGGATCCGAAAATTAAAAAAGCTATTGATGAAACGTATGCAGGAGTGAAAGAGTGGCATAAAAAACAAATGCCAAAAGATATTTATTTCAAAGATAAATTTAATAATAAATTTTATTATAAGAACAAAAGCATTAATAGCATATGTTGTTATGTCCCTGGTAATTTACCATCGACATTAATTATGTGTGCGACACCAGCAATAATTGCAGGAGTTAAAAGGATTGTTCTTTGCACTCCAAGAATAAATGGCAAACTTAATAGTGCAGTTTATTATGCTGCATCTATATTGGGTATTAAAGAGTCATACAGTCTTAGTGGAGCATCAGCGATAATGGCATTAGCAAATGGAACAACTAAGGTGAAAAGAGTAAATAAAATAGTTGGACCTGGCTCGAAATGGGTAGCTTTAAGTAAAAAATTAGTTTTTTTAGAGGGTTTATGTGGAATTGAGTCAGCCAATATGGGACCCAGTGAGATTGTTTGTTGGGCAGACTCATCTACATCACCAGATATAGTTGCTTCAAGTATGATTGCACAAAGTGAACATGATCCAGGATCTTTGGCGATACTATTAAGTAAAGATAAAAAATTGATTAAAAAAGTAAAATTGTCAATTTCAAATCAATTGAAAGATCTACCACGAAGAAAAATAGCTAGTAAAAGTTTAAAAGATAATGGAATTTTAATTTATGTTAAGAAAGACAAAGATATTCTTAATGTATCTAACTATTTGGCCCCAGAACACATCGAGATATTATTAAAAAATTTTAAAAAATATCTAAAAAAAAACATTGTGGCTGGAAGTGTTTGTATTGGTCCCTATAGTAGCATGAGTCTTAGTGATTACGGCCCGACCCAGCACACGTTAAGCACGCACGGTAGCGCAAAATTTTCATCAGGGTTAGGTGTAAAAGATTTTATAACACAAACAAGCTACAACCATCTTAGTAAAAAAGGAGTTGCAAAGCTTGGTAAGAGTGGATATTTGTTAAGCAAATATGAAAATTTATTAGGCCACAGTAGGTCTATAAAAAAAAGAATGGAGAATAACTAAAATTGCCTAAAGAAGAAAATATTTTAACTTTTTCTGGAGTGGTGACCGAGCTTTTAAAAAACGCAAATTTTAGAGTGACTCTTGAGAATGGCGCAGAGGTAATCGCACATGCGAGCGGCAAGCTTCGCAAAAATAGAATTAGAGTACTTCAAGGTGATAAAGTCACTGTCGACGTCTCGGCGTACGATTTACGAAAAGGAAGAATAACGTTTCGAGGATAGAAACATTATTTTTTGGCACGGTCGTGTAGCTCAGTAGTAGAGCAGTACCCTGAAAAGGTATGTGTCGTAAGTGCGATTCTTACCACGACCACCACCCAAATAAACATTTAATTTTAACGCTAAGGCTTAAAGTTTGAAAATAACTAGACTATTTTTTCATCTTGTATTTGAGATAAAATATAAATAACTTAATTTGGATAAATAATAACATAAGGATGAGTATAAGATGAGTACAAAACTTGAAGGCAAAATTAAATGGTATAATTCAAAGAAGGGCTATGGTTTTATCGAGAGGCAAGACGGAGAGAAGGATTGCTTTGTACACGCAAGCGCTTTGAAGGCCGCTGGTATGAGATACTTAGAGGAAGGCCATCCTCTATCTTTCGACGTTGAAGATGGTCCTAAAGGTCCATCAGCTGTTAACTTGGTATCTAAAAAAGAAGGTTAACAATCTATTTATCAAAATTTAAAAGGACGTTTTATCTGCAATCGATAAACGTCCTTTTTATTTAAAGTATTGCATATTGATTATTTTTGTTTAAAAGACTGCTTATGAATATAAATATTACATACAGAAAGACTTTAAGAAGTACACATAGAAGCTGTTTCCATAGCCATTAAGGCTATATTTATAATCTAATTTTAAAAATTCACAAAATAAGATAAAAGAGAAGTTAAAGGCTGTGCCGCCTTCGACTAATGGTTAAGTCCGGAGTTTGTGAAGCTCTTAATTTTGGTTCAATTCCAAAAGGCGGTACCACAACGTCTTGGAGGACGTTTAAATGAAAAAAAATAAACTTAAACCAAGCTTAGGTCCCGGTTTTAGAGATTTAAGTGGTGATTTTTTAGCGGCTAAAAAAAGAATTATTAAAATAATCGAAGAAAATTATATTAAATATGGCTATCAAGAAATTAGTCAACCATCATTAGAAGTTTCATCTCAAATAGGATCATACTTATCTGAAGACGCATCTAATCCGATGAGTGATGTTTTTTTATTTGAAAATGACAAAGAGTCATTAATGCTCAGGTACGATCTTACATCTCAAATGACTAGATATGTAGCATCTAATTATAGAGACCTACCAAGTATTTTTAAAAATTATAGAATGGGTAATGTATGGAGACAGGAAAAACCAAGCCCAAATATGCGCCTTAGAGAATTTTTCCAAGCAGATTTTGATATTCTTGGAAAATCTAATCAAGAACAAGTCGATGCTGAGATTTGTAATTTAATTGCTGATATTTTTTGTCAAATAGGTTTTAAAAAAAATGAATTTAAATTAAACATAACTAATTTGAAGATAATACAAGGATTAATAACTAATAATTTAAAGATTACTGATAAAAATAAAATACAACAAATTTCAAGATCGATAGATAAAAAATCACGTTTAGGTCTTAAAGCAGTAAAAGAATTATTAGGTAAAGGTCGTAAAGATGAGTCTGGAGCTTTTACTAAGGGTTGTGAACTCTCAGATGGTCAAATAGATGAAATAGTTAATTTTTTAAAAATCAATGATTTAAAAGAACTTAAATCACTTTTAAAAAATTCACTTTCTTTAGAGGGAATTGATGAGACCTCTAAACTTTTGGAACAATTATCTTATGGTGATTTTTATGATTTTGTTGAACTTTCGCTAGATATCCAAAGAGGCCTTTCTTATTATACTTCTTTCGCAGTTGAAACAAACATTCAAAATCTACAGTTGAAAGATGATAAAGGAAAAAAAGTGGATATGTCTAGTATTAGTTTTGCATCTGGTGGAAGGTATTCACAACTTACATCACGATTTGGAGTCGACATAGATGGATCGGGTGCATCAATAGGATGTGATAGAGTGGCTTTTATAAGTCAATTAAAAGATAAAAATCTATATCAAAATCAAAAGCCCGTAGTTATTTTGGTTTTAGATGAAAAAATTTATCCTAAATATTACGAAATTTTAAAAATTTTAAGAGATAATAAAATCAATTCTGAAATTTATCCAGGTGGCAACGTTAAACTTCAAAAGCAGTTCCAGTATTGTGATAAAAATTCTAATCCAATTGCTTTGATTATCGGTCAAGAAGAAATAGATAAGGAACAAATCAAATATAAAATAATTAAAGGTGAAAAGAATAGTAATGAATTTACGACTACAAAAGAGCAATTAGTAGATGAAATCAAAAAATTTATCTGAAAATATCCTTAGATCAGTAAAGTCAAAAGGATTTAAATATATTGATTTACCTTCAGTTATAGAGGCTGATCATATTGTTCAAAGATCAGGTGAAAGCTTTAGAAAATTCATATTTTCATTCATTGATTATGATGGCAAAGAGTTATGCCTTAGACCTGATTTAACTATTGTTTCATGTCTTAGATATTTAGAAAATAATTTCAAAAGCAAGGAGAAAATTTTTTATAGCGGCCAAGCCTACAGAAAATCACAAAATAAAAAAAACTCTATAATTAGAAACCAAATTGGCTTTGAAGTCTTAGGAAGTAAGGATGAAAAAAATGATGATAAGGAAATCATCAATACTTCTTTGAAAGCTCTGCAAAATATAAAATATTCATCAGGAACGTTAACAATTGGTAACGTTGAAATTTTTAAATTATTAGTTCAAAAATTAGAGCTACCAACTAGATGGAAATTAAGATTATTAAGACATTTCTGGCGAGAGGATTATTTTAATGATTTATTAAAACGACTAGAAACCAATGCAGACATCGACCCTACAACAGTAGCAGTAGACCAAAAAAAATATTTAGATTTATTAAAAAAAGATCCATCAACGATGATTGCTGGAAGGTCTATAGGAGAAATTTTAAAAAGATTTGATGTAAAAATGAATGATCCTAGAAGGGCCAGTAAGGGTAAGAAAGTTTCAGCAATTATAAGATCTTTTTTAAAGATTAAATGTCCAATTAATAGTGCCGCAAAAGAACTAAATAAATTTTTCAAAAAAAACAAAATTAATCTTGTTGTAGACCAAAAATATTTTCCAATTTCCTCAAACAAAGTATCAAATTTAAATGTGGTGTTTTCAGCTTCTTTTGGCAGGCAGCTTGAATATTATACTGGCATGGTATTTAAAATAGACATTAAATCCAAGTCTAAAAGTATTAATTTGTGCGCAGGAGGTCGCTACGATAGATTAATTTTTGACCTTGGTTCAAAAAAACAGGTCCCAGCAGTTGGAGCAGCTTTTAATTTATAATTTTATGAAAGATTTAATTAAAATTGGCATCCCAGCAAAAGGACGATTGAGGAAATTTGTATTAAATATTTTCAAAAAAAATAAATTAAAATTAATCTCAAGTAGAGGAGATCGTGATTTATTTGGTTCAATTGAGGGAAAAAAAGATTTTCAAATTATATATTCCCACGCACGTGAAATAATTTCACGTCTTGCTGATAAATCGCTTGATGCCGGTTTCTCTGGATTAGATTTATTAAAAGAAAGTGAAATTAATATTCAAAATAAGATTAAGGTTTATAAAAAATATCCTTATGGACAAGCTACGCTTGTTGTGGCGATTCCTGAAGATTTTATTGATATTTTCAGTATGGCTGATCTTGAGGAAGTAGCATTTGAATTTAAAGATAAAAAAAAGAAGAGATTAAGAGTTGCCACTAAGTATCCAAACCTAACTAGAGAATTTTTTTATAGTAAAGGAGTAACCCAATTTTCTATTGTTAAATCAATTGGAAGTACTGAGATAGCACCATATACAGGTAATTCTGAAATCGTCACCGATATCACTAGTACTGGATCAACGTTAGCTGCTAACAATCTAAGGATAGTCAATGACGGATATATTTTAAAATCAGAACTTTGTATGATGGTTGGAAAATCATCTCTTCGAAATAAAAAATTACTTAAATTGTTAAAATTACTTTCTAAATATTAAATTAAACCAATAACGAAGTATAATTTTAATAATATCTAAGTTTCTAATTATAGCATAGAGAGCAACTAATGCTCCTAGAAGAAATATAATTTTAAATAAAAATAATAAATCCATTTTTACTTTAAATCTTTTTGCTGATTATACCATTTTTTTTGTCTTTTTCTTTTTTCTTCTAATCTTTCTTCGTTATTTTTTATCTCTGCATATATTTTTTTGTCATAAATTTTACGCTGATTTTCAGACATTTTGTTTCTCCATTTAATAGTTGAAGATCTATTCTTAAGTGTTTCGAAATCTATTTCACCTTTTTGAAATTCTTTAATACTTTCTTCAGTAGAATTATTAAAATGATCTTTTAAATTTCTTAAATATGTCCTACCAGTTTGATAAAATTTAAGAGTTTTTCTATCAGATTCCTTTCTGGTCATAAGTTTTTTTTTATTCAGTTTACCTTCACCTCTAAAATCTTTTTTTGTCCAATTTCGGGGTTTACTATTAATTATATCTTGAAGTTCTTTGTCAGTTCTTAATTTCCACTGATTTGTACCCTTTGGGTTTCTGTTATAGTCTTTATTGTTCATTTTTATTAAATTATACTTATTTAATATGGAAAAAAAAGATCGTAATGAATGGACCAAAAAGTTTAGAGAACTTGGAAAGAAAAAAGGATCTCATAAAGATTTTGCTAAACTTTATAAAGAGATGAAAACGTTTAAGGATAATAATAAAAAAGAAAAGAAGTAAGGTCCGGTATATTTTTTTTGTTATCATTGTAAAATATTTTAAGAAGCAAATTTAAGCTTCATTTTTTCAAGGTATCTGTCTAGGCTATCCAGCTGCTCCATTTTCTCATGATCCTCATTTTTTTCTGCTACAATTTTAAGAGTATCTAGCCGAGCTTGCTGAGCAGGAATTTTTATAAACGGACTTGGTTTGTCCGACATATCTAAAATATTTTTAGCAATTCTTTTTTTTACTCTTTTAAAATCTCTCTTTGTTAATATTTGACAAAATTTATCTTCATTACCATCATAATCATCAAATAATTTCATTTCTGCTAAAACTTTGATATCATTTCTTTTAAAAAGATTAAAAATTCTCTTTTTTTCTTTAGGAGAGTTATCTTGATTAAATTGGTTCATAAGATTTCGTTCCTCATTGCTCAATTCACCAGTTAACGAATAAATTTTTTCTTCTGGTTGTAATTCTTCTTGGTTAAATTCTTGTCTCTCCTCGTATTGTTCTTTGACAATATCTCTTATTTTTGCAGCTAACTCTTCTTTATTTTTTTTTAGTAAATTATATCTTTTTTTAATTTCGTTCATACCTAGGGCTTTATATTCGTCATCTAATAATGCAAACTCACTATTCATTATAATTGGTGCACGGTTGCTTTTGCATGTACGAATATATTTTGGACTACCTTTCAAACTTTCTTTTAAACCATCCCTGTCTAACTTTAAAACATCTTCAGGATTTTTTCGTAAATCATACAAATAATACCATCCAGGAAAAATAGTATTACCTAAGTACATCCCACAATATATCTTTGCTTTAAAGTAAGCTTCATGCCAACAAAATATACCTTCTTTAATTTTAGGAAGTACATCTGCTTTTTTTCTTAATGCTATTGATGCATTAAATACATCGGGAGCTTTTTCAAATAATTTTTCTGCAAGATCCTTAGTTGCGATCGTGTCATATAAACTATCATGGGCGCCTTTAGTTTTTATATTATTTGCGGACAGCATTGATTGTAAACGAAATGAAGTGTTGCCTTTTTCATTAAGCTCATAATTAAGTGCACCAGGTGCGAATACACTAGCTGCCCTAATTGCGGGAAGTAGATCAAATTGTTCTTTATTAGTTATATAAGGCCATTTTAGATTGATATATAAGCTGTTTTGAAGAAGTATATTGTCATAATTCATTGAATTATATCCAACAAAGATAGTTCCTCTTTCGGCTAGAGCTTTAAATCTTTTTTCCCATTCATTCACGAGCTCACTATTTGATAATTTTTCGTTTTCAATTACTTCAACTGGAATATTGTGAGCAAGCATCGCATCAACTTCAAATGCACGAGAGGCTCTAAATCTTGAATTTATCTTCCACTGGTTTACAATTTTAAAATTTTCATCAACTGTTACAGCAGCTACAGAAAGACAAGTTGCTTTTTGTGCAGCACCAGCATCACTTTCACAATCAAAATAAGTAAATAGTGCCATAATTTTAAGCTAATTTTTTTTCTTCCTTGTCCAGTAGTAAGTTTTTATAATTATCTTCTTTGAATAATTTCAAACCTGCAATGCTGTTAATAAAATCTCTTGTTTCCTCTGTATTCCCATATCTATTTATAAACTGATCTATTTCGTGTAAACGAATATTTTTTCCTTTTTTTAATAATTTTCTCATTTCTAGAAGTTGTTCTTCACGCTCTTTTAAAAATTTTTTTTGGAACTCTTCGGTAAAATAAGAATTATTACTTTCTGCTATTAATTTATCATTGCTAGCTAATTTTTTCCATTTTTTTAATTGTTCTTCTTGTTTTTTCAAGAACTCTGGAACTTCATAATCATCATTTTGTTTATTTTTTTCTTTGTAGTAGGTTTCATCAACCATTTTAGAAATTTGTTTAAAGTCCTCTTTATTTTGTTGTTCTATATGTCTTTTAGTTTCGTTAATAATTTTCTCTTTCTCTCTCTCTATTTCAGCAATAAAAGCCATTTGTTTTTCATGCTCTCTTTTAATTTCATCTATTTCTTTTAGCATTTTTTCGTCATCCTCTTTTACTTTTTCTTTTCTGCCGAAGAACCATCTGCTTTTTTGTTTTTTTTCAGCTTCAAAATTAAATTTTCCTGATTTCCAAACTATTTGTCCTCCAATTGTATTATTGTTTTTGAGTTGATTAATTTCTTTACGTCTAATTAAGAATGCTCCTTTATTAAAATAATCCATTTTTATTTCTTTATAGTCTGTAGGGGAATAAAATGATGGAATAATTTTGGTTCTTAAATTTTCGCAGATGTAAAAGAAATTATTAGTAGATTCCATTTGAATTTCAAATTCTGAGAAACCATTTAGCATATCTATTTCTTCTGAAGATAAAATTTCTAAAGTATCTTGATGTTCCTGTTCATATATTTGCTGAACATTAGATATATTTTTTAGTCCCGTTCTTTGATAATCCAATTTTCTTAAGAAGTTTTTATAATTTTCAAATGTTTCTGGATAAATTTCTTGAATATAGTTCTCAATTATCTGTTCATCATCTTTTTCAAATACATCAGCGTTAATATTAATTATTGCGAGTGTGTGTCTTTCCAAAGCTGGAATTAATAATTTTTTATTGATATTTAAATCCAATATGTTTTGATCATTTATTATTTCATCAAATTTTTCCGTAGCTCTTTTTTGAGAATCCCTTAATACAAAATGGTAAATGCTTGATAAAAATTTATATGAAAAGTCTCTAGAGAATTTTAATGGGGATCTGTAAATAAAGTTCGTTAAAAAGGCATCATTTTCACCCATATTTATAGAGCACAATCTTTGGCTTATGTTGGCTTTCTCTAAGATAGATGAGAGTAATTCACCATTTTTTTGAGATTCTGTTCTATTTTTCTGCATATTTATTAATTTTCTTGTTACGATTCATTTTTACACTTTATATATATAGTCTAATGACAATAAAACAAGATATATTTATAAAAAATATTGTCAAATGACAAAAAAAAAGTTGACTTTCTATTTTTAGCGTGTTAAAAGGCTTTTATGAGCGATTTTAAAGATAAAAGAACAAAGAAAAATAAAAGCAAGATTTTAGAGTTCAAAACCAAGTCATTAAAAGAGCAAAAAATAGAAACGAACCAAGATATTTGGAACAAAATGGATTCTTACGCCAAAGAACTTGTTGAGGCGTTTGATGAAAAAACAAATCGAGAAAATATCGACAGGGATCATTGCTTTTATTTGTTTCATTACAGGTTAATGCAAAAAATGATGATTAAAATGAGTTATCCAGCTTTTAAATATTATACGAGATCAGTTTCGAGACAATTATTAGAACACCATAAAGAATTTATGAATTCATTAGATGAATGGACATCTACATCTGATGATGGGCAAGACGACTTCGGAAGAAGGATAGAGGCTAATAAAAATAAAACGTTACATTAAATGAAAGGGAAAAATATGAGACATTTTGAATATAAAGATTTAGGAACAAATTCACATAAGTTTTGGGAAATCAGCCTAAATGCAAATAAGGTTTTGGTAAAATATGGAAGAATAGGTATCCAAAATCCAGCTGAAAATGAAAAAAGTTTTGCTACCAAAGATCAGGCAAAAAAATATTGTGAAAAGAAAATAAGAGAGAAAACTTCGAAAGGATATGTAGAAAATTAAAATATGAACAAAAATTTTAAATATATTTTGGAAGAAAGATTACAGTATATGCTAACTTGGCAAAAAGAGTGTTTAGAATATTTTAAACATCAACAAATTCAAGAAAAAGCAAAATTAAAATACTATCAAGATAGAAAACTAGAAAGTTTGTTTTGTGATATTTACTATTTTCCAATTAATGTTTTAAGATTTTTGAAAAGACAAAGACAAAAAAGAACATTTATTAAAGGATGTACTGAAATAGAAGTTTTAAGAGAGGAAATTGAAAAGATTAATAATATAAAAAAAATAGGAGGAAATAATGGATAATGTTAAAAAGTTAAAAGACATAATTTTAGAATTAAATGAGGTGACAGAAGCACAACACATTAAATCAATCGAGTCATCCGTGACAACCAGCTGGGGAGAAGAGATCTGGGATCATGAGAAAATATCTAGAGATATTTTACAAAATGCTAGAGATGGAGTTGTTTCAGCAAAAATGGATATAAATCAAATTAAAATCTCAACAGATAATGATTTAATTAAAGTATATGCGCCAAATGAATATTCTTTAGAAAAACTATATTATATTGGCTCATCGAAAACCGAACAAGAAAATATGATTGGTGCACATGGGGAAGGTGTAAAGAAGTGTCTATCGGATATGGCAAGAATGGGAATTACAAATCCAATAATGATTTCCGGAGACCAATGTTTAATAGTTTCTGTTGGTAAAGAGGTTCCAGGCACAGATGGTCTTAGAGCTTTAGTTTATAATTATTTTAAAATTAATAAGTTAAAAGGGAATTACTTTATTATTAACACATTAGATAAAAAACTTAAAAAGGCATTTGAATTTGGGTTAAGAAACTTTTTTTATTCTTCAAACCCATTAATTGGAGAAGTGTTACATTCATATAACGATATAACAATTTACAAATCAAAAACTAAAGACGGGTTTGGTTTTTATAAAGGTTTAAAGAGAGTTGATATTAAAGGAATTCCAGTAATTATTTCTATTGATAAGAAATATGCTGCATTAGAAAAAAAAGTAAAAATAGATCGAGATCGTCAAGCGTTTGATGCAAAATTACAAAGTACATTTTATTCAATATTTGCAAGAAGCGGCTTCTATTACGGAGCAATGAAGAATAATCCCGCTATCCGATATATTTTAGAAAGTTCAAAAGAAATTTGGCCTAAAGGGCATTTACTATTAAGTGCTCTAGCCTCAGCTACTTATGGACGATTGAAGGATGATAAATCTTTAAAAGACTTGTTTGGCAATGAGTATTTAAGCGAAAGCAGGTACACTTATTCTCGTGAAATTTCTTATCACGATTGGTTTTCTACTAAAACGCAAAATTATATTAGAAGTCGTGATAAGAAAATGAAAAATAATAACAAGATAATGCTTCCAAGTTACTTTAATAATTTTGGTGTTATGAGCTCATTAGAGAGTTTTATTAGATCAAAAGCCAATGCAGAAAAAAGAATAAAAAATAAAAAGACTGCAGACTTAACATCTAAAGAACAAGAAGCTATTAATTTTTGTTTTGAGGCAGCTAAAGGAGTAAGTCCCGCTTTTGCAAAACTTTTTAATAATGAAAATGACGAAGATGAATCTTTATATAATTTAAAGTTCAAAAAAATATTTTGTAAAGAATTATTGGGACAAATTAAAAATGATTATGATTATAATTCTAAGATAGTATATTTGCACGCAGATTTATTTAAGCAAAGTTTTGGAAAGATGTTCTCTGTATTTTTGCATGAGCTGAGCCACGCTACAGGTAATGATGATGGTTCCAGAGAATTTTCTGACTGCTTAACTTATCTTATATCAGCTTGTATTGATAATAATGCCGCTGTCAGTAAATATTCTAAACAATGGAACAAATTTATTAATTAGGATATAAATATTTTATGATAATTTCACTTATAATTTCTGTCATCGTATTATCTTTAATTATCGCGGCATTATTGTTGTATTTTTATTATTCTCTTAAAAAAAAAAATACTATTGACCCTAACAATCCTGAAATATTAAATCTAAAAAACGAAAATGATAAGTTACTAGATAAAATTACTATTACCGAAAAATATTTATCTGATTTAAAAAAAGATAAGGAGCAATTAGCATTAAACAAAAAAAGCGTGGAGGATTTTAAAGATCAAAGCAATCTTATACTTAATGAACATAAAAACCAGCATTCAATTTTTAAAAATTTTCATGAAAAATTAGTTGGTGACGCTAAATATCAAGGAAGATTTAATGAAAAGAAACTTCGAAGCTTGCTAGAAAAAAATGGTTTAAGTGAAGAAGATGGTGATTTTGACGAGAGAAAAGGGCATACACTTACTGATCTAGAGACTGGAAATAAAAAAACTGTTAATCCAGATTTTATTATAAATATAAAGGGACCTGTCGCCGATCATATCGTAATTGACTGCAAGGTTTCTTTGAAGAGTTTTCAGGACTTTACTAATGCTAAAGATGAAGCCTCAAGAGAGCTGCATTTAAAAAAACATATAGAGTCAGTAAAAACACATATTGAGCAACTGTCTAATAAAGATTACTTGAAAATTCATAATTTAAATTCTTTTCAATATGTAGTTTTATTTTTACCATTCGATAGTTGCTATTTGAGTATACTTGAAAAGTCAGACGACATTTTAGATTTATGCTTTGAAAAAAATATTATGTTAGCTGGTCCGATAAGTATAATGAGTTTAATTTCAACTATTACTTCAATAAAAAACCAAGAAAAACAAATATCTCAAATAGATACAATTATTGGTAAAGCTGAAGATATTTTTAATAAATATAATACTCTAAAAAAAAGTTTAAAAACATTGATATCAAGTCATAATACTCATGCAAAATCTTTAACAGAGGTAGTTCATACCAGTTATGGTTCAAATCAAGGTTTAGAGTCTAAAATAATAAAACTAAAAGATGATCATGGACTAGATGTAAATCAGTTGGTTAAAACTGATGATAAAGATAAAATGGTAAATTTTGTTGAAGATCCTGAGGATATTAATAAACCAAATTAGCATTAAGGAGGACAAATGAGTGAAAAAAATAGTAATCCATATGATTTAAAAACCAAAAAAGATGAGGGTTATTTATATGAGGAAAAGCCCAGTGGTTATTTAAATGCTGATGAATTAATTAATTTTCTTAATAGAAGAAAAATTTTAATTGATAGGGCAGATAACCTACCAAGATTTGCAAATAATAATAATATTATTATGGCAAAATTAAAAAGGGTTGGGAAAGAAGGTTCAACACCTACGATATATAAAATTCCTACAGACACTAAAATTGAAGAAATACTAACATCTATGAAAAATAATAATAACTCATTATTAGGTAGGAAAATTTTAGAAAAAAAAAAAGAAAAGATATTAGAAATTTTTGACAAAGCCCCAAGTGCAGCAGAATATCAAAAAAATATAGAGGCAGCTGTGGGTGAAAAAAATAAATCAAAAATAAGAGATGAAAAAAACAGCAAATGTGAAACTAAAACTAGTATTGCAAGAAAAGTTGCAGAGTTATTAGGAGTAAATTGTAATCGAAAATTAGTTCAAAGTGTATTAACTGATAAGCGATCTTCTAAACTAGATAAATTAAATAAGATTGCTTAAAGGAAAATAATAAATTTTAATTTTTCTTTTTAATAAATTCAAAAAACTTATGCATGTATTTGCAAAGTTCACAATCGTTTGTAGCTGCTGGAATTTTATTCGTTTCTAAAAAGTTTTTGATTTCTATAATAGTATCTTCAACCCAATTAAAGTCTCTCATTTCATAGGGAATTAATGCATACTCAAAGTCTAGTTTATTATTGAATGTTTCTTGCTTTAAAGTAGCATTTACATATAAAAAATAACTTGTTTTATGAATATCGAGACCTAACTTAGATAAAATCCAAGCATAAATTTCAGCCTGTCTTTTATAACCAATCAAATAAGGGGCATCGAAGTTTTTTAATCTGTCAAAATTTTCAGTATGTGTTGATTTATAATCAACTATATGAATTTTTTTACTTCCATTATCTTCCCAAAGATCATCTACAGATCCAGCTACAACTATATTTGTATCTTTATGGTGATACCTTGCAGCTTTAAAAGGCTCCCTCCAAACATCTAATTCTGGATGACTAAACGGAATAGCATCTATATTACATTCTTCTAAATACTTTGTTTTTTCTTTCTTTTCTCGAGCAATATCGTGTTCAACTTTTAATAAATAATCAATACGAGAATTTAAATTATAAGGGAAGGGTTTTGGACCTTTTATTCCTAGTCGCATATCTAGATAGGCACATCTTTTACATTTTAAGTATAGATCTATCTTAGAACGAGACATAATAAATGGTTTGTCTGACTCGGGGTTATATTTAGATGACCAAGGAAAATTTTTATCTGCAATAAACATATCAATTCCTTATATCAAAAATGAAGAAACATTCGACATGAATAAAAATTTAAAAAAATTTGAAATTAAACAATTATCTTAATTGACAAAGTAAATTTAAAAATTTAATAACTAAATATGATTCATACATTTCAAGATTCAGATTGGGAAGATAAAATATCCAAAGAGGAAGTAATTTGCGTGCAGTTCTCAGCGTCATGGTGCGCACCCTGTAAGCAATTATCTCCTGTACTTGAACAATTTAGCGAAAGTTATCCGTCATGCAAATTTTTTTACGCTGACGTTGAGGAGGGCGCAATTAATACTGGCAGCGCTATGGGTATCAGAGGTGTGCCAAGTACAATTATTTTTCGTAAAGGCGTGGAGGTCGATAGACTCGTAGGTTTTCCAGGCCCTGCTAAAGTTAAAGAATTTTTAGATAATTCAATTTCCAGTAAGTAATTTTTAACTGAATTTAATAAAAAATTTTCTTTCAGTATAAATTTAAACATTTAAGATCGATCAAATAATAAAAAGACTAAAATTGAATAAAAATTTTTACTCACCAACAATGCTTACAAGGTTTGTTAATTGTAAGCATATAATTACTAACGAATTTAATGAAAAAAAATTAAGTTTAAAGCGAACTGAAAAAACAAATTCTGACAAATTAAGATTAAAAAAAGGTTTTACTCATGAATTAAACTATTTTAAAGAATTAAGTAAAAAATATAAAAAAATAAAAAATATTAAAGATTTAAAAAGCTTATCTAAAAAAGAAAAAATTAAAGAAACCATTAGAGCTTTAAAACATGGATATGAGTTAATTTATGGGGGGTGGCTAGAGTCGGATAAATGGAGTGGAGAATTAGATTTTTTAGAAATTAATACAGAATTAAAATCTAATTTAGGCAATTGGAGTTATGAGGTTACTGATACTAAACATTCTGCAAGAGTTAAAGGAGACCACATTTATCAAGTAGGCCTATATTCTTTTTTATTGAAAGAGACTCAGGGAGTATTACCTAATAATTTTTATATTTTATTAAAAGACAAAACTAAACAAGCAATTAAACTTAGAGAAGTTTATGATACCTTTTTATTACATAAAAATTCTTATGAAGATTTTATTTTAAACGAATTAAATAAAACTAAACCTGAAAAATGTTCATTTTGTGCTCTGTGCGATTGGCAAGAAAATTGTTCAGAAGAATGGGTTAAAAATAGACATTTGAATCAAGTTTTGGGCAATAATAAAAAAAATACTAAGAAACTAAATAAAGTAGGGATTAAAAATTATGATGATTTAGCAAAATTAGATCCAAAAAAAAAGATAGAGGGACTAAGAGAAGAAGCAAAGATTAAAATAATAAAACAGGCAAAATTACAGATAGAAGCTGAGAAGAAAGGATATCCAATATTTAAAATTAATGAAGAGAATCTCTATTTAAAAAAAGGATTTAATTTATTACCCAAGCCATCAGATTGTGATCTATTCTTTGATATAGAATCTGTGCAAGATCACATTTTTTCTGGAAAGTTAGAATACCTCTTTGGAGTATTTTATGAGGAGAATGGAAAGAAAATATTCAAACCTTTCTGGGCTCATAATAGAAAAGAAGAAAAGCAAAGTGTAATTGATTTTTTTTCATTTACCAATAATCATTTTAAAAAATATCCTAATGCTAAAATTTATCATTACGCCTCATACGAAATCACAGCACTTGAGCGCTTGACGTCTTTACACAAAGTTTTTCAAGTTGATTATGATCATTATTTAAATCTCGAGCGGTTTGTTGATCTATTTAGAGTAGTGAAACAAGCTATATATGTTTCTCAAAAAAGTTACTCAATTAAAGAAATTGAAAAATATTACGCATTTGAAAGAAGTGGAGATGTAAGAAAAGGTGATGTTTCTGAAGAGTATTATATTCAATGGATGGAGACAAAAGATAAAAAACTTTTAAATGAAATTGAAGAATATAATAAACAAGATTGTGTAAGCACTTTTAAGTTAAGAAACTGGTTATTAAAAATTAAACCAGAAGATACAAAGTGGCATGTCCCTGAAAAGGAACATATCGAACTTAGGCCCTTTGAGGAAAAGTTGTTGGAATACCAAAAAAGATTCAATGAAACAAAGTTGAAAGATCTACCAATAGTTAAATTACTTTCAGATATAATAGGATATTACTCTAGGGAAATGAAACCATCTTGGCGTGAATTTTTTGATAGAAAACATTTGTCTCACGAAGAGTTAATTGATGAAAATGAGTGTATAGGAAATATGAAATTAGTTTCACAATTTCAAGATAAGAGAAGTTTTGAATACAAATTTTTGTTCCCGCCGCAAGAATATAAATTAAAGAAAGGAGATGGAGTTATCATCGCTAATAATAACGATCCAGATAGAGACGACAGTGCCGGTACAATTAAAGAGTTAGATCAGGTTAATAGATCTGTAGTGTTAAGAAAAGGTATCTCAAGAGAAAAAAAACAACTTCCAAAAATTTTATCGATCGGTAAAAAGTTAATGCAACACTCACTCTTTGATAAATTAAATAAAAATATATACGACTTTTGTGAAAATATTTTAGAAAATAAAAAAGGTTATGAAGCTTTAAAAAGTTTTCTTAAGAGAGATATACCAAATATAAATGGTTTAAAATCGGGTGATAAAATTATTAAATCTGAAAATTTTATTAAAGAAATTCCTGATATAATTTCAAGATTAAATTCAAGCTACATTTTTTTACAAGGTCCACCAGGTACTGGTAAAACATTTCATAGTGCTAATGCCATAGTTGAGTTATTAAAGAAAAATAAAAAAATTGCTATTACCGCAAACTCTCATAAAGTAATTCACAACTTATTAGAAAGGGTAGAAAATATATCAACTAAACAAAAGTTTGTTTTTAAAGGTCTTAAAAAAGGCAATCCAAATGATGGGGATAGTTTTTATGATGGCAAACTAGTTAAAACAGAGAGCAATGAAAAGAAATATATTGATGGATTAAATGATAATAAAATTTTACTTTATTCAGGGACAAAATATCATTTATCTTCATGGTATTATCGAGGCAAGATTGACTATCTTTTTATAGACGAGGCAAGTCAGTTTTCCTTAGCAGATTTAATTGCATTAGGTGGGATTACAAAAAATATTGTATTAGTTGGTGATCAACTTCAACTGGGGCAGCCAACGCAGGGGAATCACCCAAATTATTCTGGATATTCAGTTTTAGATTATTTGCTTGAAGGAAAAGATACAGTACCTGCTAATATGGGTATATTTTTAACAAGAACATATAGAATGCATCCTAACATTAATGTTTTTATATCTGAAAATTTTTATGAGAATAAACTTTTAACTGATATTTCCGCTGAAAGAAGAAAAGTAAATTACCCAAAAAATTTTTTTATAAATAATGATGGTATTCATACTATTTTAATGGATCACACTGATTGTAGTCAAACAAGTGAGGCTGAATTTAAAAAAATAGATGAAATTATTAAAAAATTACTAGGTCAAAAATTTATAGATTCAGACAAAACAGAAAGACCTTTAACGATATCAGATTTTTTAATTATTTCTCCGTATAATGCCCAAGTAAATTTTTTACTAGAAAGACTTCCCAACGGTACCCGCTGCGGTACAATAGACAGGTTTCAAGGACAAGAAGCACCGATTACGATTATAAGTATGACAAGCAGTGATGTAGAAAACTTACCAAGAGATAAATCTTTCTTTTTTAACCGTAACAGATTGAATGTAGCTGTATCTCGAGCTCAGTGTTCAAGCATTGTGTTGCTTAATCCTCAATTATTAGAAGCTCCACCAAAAGCATTAGAAGAATTTAAGATGATAAATAATTTTAATAAATTATTAAAATACAAAACTAAAACTAATTAGAGTTTGATAAATTATAAACTTTAATTTTCTTTTAGAACTGATCCACACCAATACAGACTTCCCATTACAACAATTATTTTTTTCTCTTTTGATGAAATTATTTTAAGAGCTTCCTTTATTCCAATAGTAGTTTCAACTTTATAATTCTGTTTAACAGCAATAGATTTTAATTCATTAGCTGTACATGAATTTGGTTCACCTGGAATTTTTACAGTAACAATTTTTTTAAATATCCCTTTAAATTCTTTTAAAAATTCTTTTGGGAATTTATTTTTTTGCATCCCCCACACACAATAAATTGGTAAATTTAACGTTTTAAGATAGTTGTATAAATTTTTACCTGAAACGTTGGAATGTGCACCATCTAAAAGAATCTTTTCTTTTTTGTTTACAAATTTTCTTAATTTACCTTTAGTTAAATATTGCAATCTACCTTCAAAATAGACCTTAGGAATAGTTTTTTGAATAACAGTTGGTTTGATATTTAAATCCAAGGCTATTTTTATAGATAGACCTAAGTTGTCTATTAATCCTTTGCTGTGAATGTAGTTAGACTTAATGGGAATTTTATGTTTGTTATCTTTGTAGAAAATATTTTTTCCTTTATAAATAATTCTCCATTTTGAAGGATAAGTAATATTACTCTTATTTTTTTTTAATATTCCTTTTATTATTCTCAAAGTTTTAGGTTTTTGTTTCCCTATATAGATATTTGTTTGATTACTTAAATATCCTACTTTTTGTCTACAAATTTCATTGATAGTTTTTGGTGATATCCATTCAACATGTTGAAGATTTATATTTGTAGCTGCTTGAATCAAAGGTTTATCAAATAATCGAGTCGAGTCTCCAAAAAACATCAAACCTGCCTCCAAAATATTGTAATCTATCTTTCTTTTTGAGGCAGCTAATACATATATAAGAGTTAAGACTTCAAATAAACTTAAGATAACATTTAGTTTACTGATCTGTCTTTCATGTTTTTTAATTTCATTTAATGAAATAAATCTATTTTTTAAACATATTCGAGATCGTAGATCAAAAAGGTGTGGGGAAACAAAAGTTGATGTGGATTGTTTATTTGCTTCAATAAAATATTTAAGTGAAGTTAAGCAGCTGAATTTGCCATCAGAGCCAATAATATTTATTGGCCTTTTTAATTTTTTTTCAGGGTTTCCTAAGAGCTTTAAAGCTTTTTTAATTCTAGATAATCCTAAGGTTATTCTTCGACTATATTTTTTTTGTAACTGATTATAATAAATCTCTGAATTAACCATGATAAATTTGATTAACTACTAAGATGCTTCTTTAGTTTCTTGAGCAGAGTTTTCAATTAAAGAATTATTTTCTTCAATGCTTTCAGATTTATGTTTTTTTAATATGATAGATAATAAAGTTCCTATTGTAGGCGCTATATCTTTTCTATCTAGCACCATATCAACTTGACCTTTTTCCATTTGCCATTCAACCGTTTGAAAATTTTCTGGAAGTTCGGTATTCTCAGTAGCTTGAACTATCCTTTTTCCTGCAAACGCCATGGTGGCCTTTCTTTCTCCAATACAAAAATCTCCTGTAGAAGATATACTTGCTTGAAGGCCTCCGGTAGACGGTGAAGTAATAACTACTATATAAGGCAAATTATTTTTTTTTAATTCATTTATAGCAATTGTCATTCGAGTCATTTGCATAAGACTTAACATATTTGTCATCATTCTCATGCCCCCCGAGGCGCTCACAAATATATAGGGACATTTTTTATCTATCGCTGTTTGAACTGATGCTAGTACATTTTCTCCTTCATCACAGGATATACTTCCCCCGATATAACTGAAGTTTACAGCAGACACAACTACGTCAATATTATTTATTCTAGCTTCACATGACAAAATAGCATTATCTTGTCCAGTAATTTTTTTTGCATTTTTCAATCGATCAGTATATTTTTTTGTATCCGTCCATCGATACGGGTCTGAGTCCGCAACTTTAGGTGTATTTATTTTTTTCCAATTATTTTCACCAAACCACATATTAAACCGCTGTTCTGGAGATTGATTATGATGAAAATTACATTCAGGGCAAACAAAATTATTTTGCTCAATTATTTTTTTCTCAACTGGAACACCATGGCAACTAATGTACTTCGAAGCAGCTATTTCAGCTTTAGAAGCTCTTTTACGTACAGCAGTTTTGATCCTTTCAGCTGCTGATTTGATGCGCGTGATCCAATTCAATGTTTTACTCCTTCTGATAATACTTTAACATATTCTCCAACAAATTGGGCTAAATTTTGATTAGATAGACCTTTTTGACTACCTTCCTTAATTTTTTCAACTATTGAGCTTCCACAAACAACCAAATCAGCGAGTTTAGAAACTTTTTTTACATCATCATAATTTTTTACTCCGAATCCTACACCGATTGGAATCTTCGATTGTTTTCTGATCATCTTAGATAATCTTTTTACGTTAGCCAAATTTACATCTTTAGATCCTGTCACTCCAGCGTAAGAAACTATGTAAAGCCAAGAAGAACTTTTTTTTAAACACTCTTTAATATAATTACTGTCATTAGTTGGAGCAATTAACTTAATGAAAGCCATGTTATTTTTAGTCAAGCCTTTAAAAATTTGATCATCTTCAGGTGACTCGTTATTACTATCAACCACTATACATCCATCTACCCCACTTTTTTTACAGTCATTTATGTATTTATTTATTCCATAGACATGTATTTGATTTAAGTATCCCATAGTTACAAATGCAGTGTCACTATTTATTTCACTTTTTACCTCCTTAATAAGTTGAAATATTTTTTTAGTTTTAGCCCCAGATCTAATTGCTCTATCATTTGCACTCATTATAATTGAACTATCTGACGTCGAGGTATTAAAACTTACTCCAACTTCAATCACATCGCAATTCTTTGATAGTTCTTTTAAAATTTGTTTAGAACTCTCGTAGTCTGGATCCATACCTGTAACAAAAGCGACAAAACAAGATCTATTTTCTGATTTTGCTTTTGCAAACACTTTTTGAAAAGTTTTATTCATTATCTCTTTTGTATTTTAACATTCTTCCAACGTTTGATTCCCCTGAGCCACAAAGATGAATTAAATGATTTTCTCTTGGATTATTTCTTTTTTTAATTTCTTTAAGTGCAGCATTAATAACATAACAAGCTTCTATAGCAGGTAAGATACCAGTTTTTTTACACATCATTAAAAAGGTTTCTTGTGCTTCTTTATCAGTAGTTGCTCGAAATTTTATTTTTCCAGTACTTGCCATGTAACAAATTTCCGGACCAGTTCCACTGAAATCAAGTCCTGATGCCTCGGTATGGCTTTCATTTATTTGACCATCTTCATCCATTAAAACGTTAGAACGTGCACCTAATAAAATTCCTATAGGAGCCTTACCAGTGATTGTTGCTGCATGAGCACCAGAAGATATTCCTTTTCCTGCTGACTCAATTCCAAAAATATGTACTTTTTTTTCTTTGTAGTATGGATAGCTAATTGCAGAAAGATTTGATCCACCTCCGCATACTGCAAATACAGTCGATGGTAATTTTCCGGTTAATTCTTGCATTTGTTTTTTTGCAATTCTTCCAATAATACTAGCAAAAGTTCTCACCATAAGTGGATAAGGGTGTGGTCCACAACATGATCCAACTACATACATAGCAGATGGATCACTTTGCCAACTACGAAGTGCAGCTGCCATTGCTGGCAACAAAGTCTTAGTCGAGTCATGACATTCAATTATTTTTGCCCCATATAGTTCTGTTATGTCCTTGTTAAGACTTACCTTTTCAGCATCGACAGCTCCTATATGAACTTCGCATTCTAAACCAAGTTTAGCACAGGCTGATGCAACAGCTCGAGCATTCATAGAAGCTCCTGTTTCTGTTATAATTTTTTTGGCTTTTAGAATATGTTTTGCAAAATATACTGAGCTGAAAGCACTAACAGGTTTATGTGAACTATCGTGATGTAAATCTGTTCTTTTTAAAAAAATTTTTCCAATTTTTTTTTCTCCTCCAATTATATTCTCTAATTCTTTACTTCTTAAAATTGGTGTAACGATACCAATATGATTTACTAACTGTTCCTCAAGGTTTGATATAAACTTTTTATTTTTCATGGCTTTTTTGAATCCAGTCTCTACTTTTTTAAGGTTAGGAATAAGTAATGGGCTTATGTATTGCCCTCCATATTTTTCCCCTGTTTTTTTATTTGTCCAATAACCCAAAGAGTTGGGAGGATTCAATTCTTTAAATGGAGGTATTTTCATATCGTTTGTAAATTTTTAAGAATTTATATCATGGACTGTATTTAAAAACTTATCAATTTTATTAATATCTTTAACTCCTTTTGAGCTTTCTAAATTTCCACTTACATCCAATATATAGGGTTTATTTTTAAAATCGGCAACATCTTCTATTTTAATATTTCCTGCAATCATTTTTTTTATGTGATCTTCTACCTCATCAAGTAAATTATGATCAAAACTCATTGATTTCTCATAACCTTTACTATCAAATAAAATTATCTCAGATATATTTTCATAACCTTTATATTTTCTTACATCTTTTTTATTTTCAACGGTAAGAGCAGCAATTATTTTTTTATTATATTTTTCTTTAATCTTAAATATTTCTTTTGGAGAACAGTCATACATTTGATAGTAATCAAAAGGTAAATCCTTTATTTTTTCAAGAGTAGACTCATCATTTTTTACAATAACAGCTACGTATTTACTTTTTTTTTTATCTATATTTAAAAGTTCCTTTAATCTATCAAGTTCAACATAACGTGAGCTTGCTTTCCAATTTACAATAAAACCTACAAATTGAGGTGGGTAAGGGTGATCAACAATATAAGTTAGAGTTTTAGGATCTGAAATCCCGCAAATTTTGCACCCCTTAATCATCTTTTTAAATGATCAATTAATTTTTTAATATTATTTTTAATATTTGCTTTAGTTATAGGTCTTCCAATTACCAAAAAATCACTTCCATTTCTAAATGCTTCTTTCGGGGTCAGAACTCTTTTTTGATCCTCTTTATCTAGCTTATCTGAATTAAATCTTATTCCAGGAGTAATAATTTCTTTTTTAAAAACTTTTCTTACAATTTTAACCTCTTTTGCACTACAAACAATAGCATCCAACTTTGCTTTTTGAGCAAGTTTTGCCTGATGAACAACTAATTTTTTTACGTCTTTATTATAACCTATTTCTTTTAAAGCCTTGTTATCTAAAGAAGTTAGAATTGAAACACCAACTATTTTAGTTTTTCCAGAAACTTTTTTAACTGCTTTTAACGCTTCTAAACCTGAGCTTATGTGCATAGTGCAATAATTAAAATTAAGATCTTTAATTGCTTTTACTGCTGATACACAAGTGTTAGGAATATCTGAAAACTTAAAATCTCCAAATGTGATTTGATTTTTTAATTTAGACACAAACTTTCTTCCATTTTTAGAGTTCAAAAATTCTAGTCCAAATTTGTAACCAATTTTCAATTTTGAGGTTTGGGTATTTTTTATTATTTTTTTTACTTTTGAAACGCTAGTTGTATCTACCGCTATAAATATCTTACTCTTCATTGTTTATCTTTTTTAACAAATCTTTTCCTTGTTTCCATCTTATTACTTTTTTTTCTGGAACAGCAACTTTCTCCATAGTTCTAGGGTTTCTTCTGATAGAAGCCTTTTGAGTTTTTACAGAGATCCTCCCGAATCCTCTTAACTCAACCGAATCTCCACGTCTAAGAGCTCTTTTCATCTCGGTTAGTATTATATTTATTGTTTTTGTTAAGTCTTTTTTTGCGAAATTAGGGAAGCTATTAGAAATTTGTTTTAAAAGTTTTGATTTTACAACACCCAATTTAATACTTCTTTTTTAATTAGCTCAATTATTTTTCTTTATCTTTTTTCTTTAAGTCTTCTGACAAAGATGAAAAAGGTAGGTTTTTTCCTGATCCCTCAGCTCCATATTTTTCAAGAGCTTCTTTTTTTTCTATTTCTTCCAAAAGTTTCATGCTCAAAGAAATTTTACGTTTTTCTAAGTTTATTTCAGAAATTGCACAGTCTATTTTTTCTCCTCCAGTGAATCTTGATGGTCTTGCATCTTCTGAATTGATTGCTATTTGAGATTTTTTAATCACAAAATCCATCTCACATCCTTCAGGGCGCACAGTAAGTCCTTTATTATCTGTTGAAATAATTTTGACTGTAATAGTTTGATTTTTCTTCTTATCACTGAACCAATCTAAAGGATCTTTTTGTGTCTGTTTGTATCCAACCCTTATTTTTTGTTCTTCAACTTTTATCTCTAATACTTTAACTGTTATCTTATCTCCTTTTTTGTATTTTGCTAATTCCTCTTCTCCATTATTTAAATATGTAAGATCGTTACAATGTAAAAAAGTGTCTACATTAATATCGTCGATTTTTACAAACAAAGAGTATTCATTTTTATTAATGACTTCACCATCGACAATAGTTCCAACAGGGTATTTTTTATTAAATATTTCAAATGGATTTTCTAAAGTCAATCTATGAGAAATTGCAACTCTTTTTTTTTCTTTATCTTTTTCAGTAATTACGCAGTCGATTTCATCACCAATCTTAAACATTTTTTTTGCCGATACATTTTTTTTTGTCCAGCTAAGTTCACTTGAATGGAGTAATGCTGTAAGACCTGGTAATTCTTTGAGTTCACAAAAAGCTCCAAAGTCCTGAAGTTTTTTTACAACAAATTTATAGGTTTTATTCAATTCATAATTATCAATTTGATCAAATGGATCTGGTGACATTTGTTTTACTGAACATCCAACTTGCAATTTTTCATTGTCAACAGATATGACTTTTAAATCAACTTTATCACCAATATTAAATAGCTCATCAGCATGGTTTACCCTTGAATATGACAGTTCGCTTGTGTGTGCCAAAACATCAAGTTCTCCATTCACGTTGAAGAAACATCCAAATGTGCTATAGCCTTTCACCTCTGCGCCTCTAATAATATCTCCGACTTTATATTTCTCTATTATTTTTGCTTTATCTTCCTTTTTAAAAGATGAAATGATTTCTCTTCTTGACACACAAGCATTACCTCTAATCTTATCTAATTTAATTAATGCAAATTTTTGTGGTTCGTTCATTAGATGATCAATATTTTTAAGAGGTTTGTCGCTTATTTGAGAACCCGGTAAGAACATAAGGGAACCTGTGTCTATGTGCTCGACTATACAACCTCCTTTACATTTTGAGGTAATTTTTCCCATTATTGGTTCCTTCTTTTCATAAGCTTCAACTAATTTATCCCAACCTTTAATCTTTTGAGCTTTACTTGCAGAAACAACTACCTCACCCATTTTATCTTCCAATTTTTCTAATAAGACTGAAATTTTTTCTCCTATTTTAATTTTTTCACTCAACCCCATACTCTTAAGTTCATTTATATCTAAAACAGGTTCAGATTTAAGTCCTTCGACGTGCAAGAAGACATACTTTTCAGTAATCTTATTAACTTTACCCTCTATAATTTTTCCTTCTTCAATATTGTTTTTAGATAATTGGCTGTTTAGTAGTTCTTCGAATTGTTGAATATCCGGATTGTTAAGATCTTTATAAATTTCCATTAATATTTAATTTTTCTATCTATAATTTTTTTAATTTTTAAAAAACACGCTCTTTTAGATAAATTTGTGGTGTTAATCAATACTGAATCTTTTGTTTTCTTAAGTGGGGAGACTTTTCTAGAATAGTCATTTTTATCACGTTTTTTAATGCTTTTTAGAACTTCATTAAATGAAATATTTTTTTTTATCTTTTTTAACTCTTTATATCTCCTATATGCTCTAGTTTTGACATTAGCTGTTATAAAAAATTTAAATTCTGCATTAGGCATTATTTTGTATGTGATGTCTCGACCATCAAGACATGATCCATTATATACTGGTGGAGGATTATTGGCACAATTTTTCTGAAAAGAATGAACCAACTTTCTGACTCTTTTATCTTTGGCTATTAAAGATGCAACAGTTGCAACTTTATCGGATATTAATTTTTTGTCATTTAAATCAGTAATTTTTAAATTACTTATTTTCTTTTTTAAATACTTATAATTATAATGAGATGGCTTTGAGATTTTAATATTTGCTACGTATCTGTAACATCGACCTGTATCTAGATGTAATAAATTATAATGTTTAGAAATTAGCTTTGCTAGTGTGCCGGCACCAGCTGCAGCTGGCGAGTCTATCGCAACCTTAATTAGTTTTTTTCTTTTTATCATTATTTTTTTAAATTGTTAATAATCTTTAAAAAATTTGGAAAGGAAGTTTTGATGGATTGACTATCATGAATAGTCCACGAGCCCCCAAATGAAAGTGCTGCTATTACACTTGTCATGAATACTCTGTGGTCTTTTAAATAATTTTTGATAACGATTTTCTTTCTAATTTCTAAATCTGGATTGCCAAAAATTTTTATAGAATCCTTATTTATTATATTTTTTATACCCATTTTATTCAATATGATTGAACCCCATTTAAGTCTTGGACTTTCTTTTTTGTTTAATTCAGCTAACCCTTTGAAATAAGAAATTCCATTAGCTCTAGCAGCTACTAAAAAAATAACTAAAAATTCATCTATAGCACTTGTATTTAATTTAGATGGGCAATTAATTGGTTTTATAAATCGGGAACTTTTAATTTTGATATCTGCAATTTCCTCACCTTTATAAATTCTTTTATTTTGATAATATATTTTAACCCCCATTTTTTTAAGGATGATAATAATGCCAATTCTTGAAGGATTTATATTTACATTTTTAATAACTAGTTCAGACTTTTTAGATAGAGCTGTAAGCACAATAAAAAAAGCACTTGAACTTATATCAGAGGGAATATTGTAATTGAGATTTCTTATTTTTTTTATCTTTTTTATTTTGATCTGATCGTAATTTTTTTTTTTTATAACTTTAATTGGTAAATTCAGATCTTCCATTATTTTTTCTGTATGATCACGACTTTTTTTTGCTTTTATATAAGTAGTGCCATTAGCTCTTAATGCTCCAAGTATTACTGAACTCTTACACTGAGCAGAACCTCTTGTCTCATTATACTTAATCGGATTAAGGTTTTTTGATCCCTTAATTGTTAGTGGCAAACGATAATTATTTTTTAATTTAAACTTTGCCCCAAATTTAGATAGGGGAGATGCGACTCTTTTAAAATCTCTTTTTGATAAACTTTTATCTCCAATTAATTTAATAGTTTTAGTTGAATTAATTAGTAATCCTAGGATCAATCTTCCTAAGGTCGCTGAGTTCTTTGCATTTATAACAATGTTCTTTTTGTAATTATAACCATCAATACCTTTTCCAAAAATAATAAAAAAATTTTTTTTTTTAATAACTTTTATCCCAAATTTTTTGATAATTTCAATTGCTGCCAAGACATCCTCAGATACTAATAAATTTTTTGCTTTAGAGACACCAGAAGCTATTGATGCAAATAAGACCCATCTAATACTAATGCTTTTATCACCACTAACAAAAATTTTTTTACTGAAATTATTAATTTTTTTTTTTATTATTATTTCGTTAGCCATTTTGACTAGTTTATTTTAAAACTATCTCCAAAATACGCATTTTGAGCATTTATATTTTTTACTAAGTTTGAAGGCGTATCTTGTGCTATAATTTTGCAGTTACTTAAGATCATCGCCACGTCAACACACGCAAGAAGATCTCTAGCTTGATGGTCACAAATACAAATCGAAATACGATTTTCTTGTTGTAAACTTACAATTATTTCCTGTAGCATTTTGATAGTAAGAACGTCAAGAGCAGCGAATGGTTCGTCTAAAAGTAAAACTCTTGGTTCACTTAACAAAGCTAATGCTAGAACTAATTTTCTTTTTTGGCCACCTGAAAGATGTTTAGCTCTTATTTCTTTTAAATTATCTAATTCAAATTTTGAAATAACATAATTTATTCTTTCAGATCTCAAATTTTTCTCTTTAATTACAATTTCACTTATTGCTTTCAAATTATCATTTAATGATAAATCATTGAAATAACCACCATATTGTGGAACATACCCAACTTTGAATTTCTTTGCTCTTAAGTAAATTGGAAAGTTTGTGGCATCATGTCCATTAATTAATATCTTGCCATATTTTGGTTTGATTAATCCTGTTATAAGATTAAAGATAGTTGATTTACCAACTCCATTAGGCCCCAACATCCCAAAAATCTGCCCTTCATTTATTCCGAAGCTTATATTATCTAGAATAAGTCTATTTCCATATGCTAATGAAACATTCTTAAATTCGATTATTGTGTTTACATTTTTAAATGATTTAATTCGGAATTTTTTAATTATCGCCATAAATATTTATTGATTTTATCTTAACTTTTTTTTTTTCATCATGCATAAATATCTTAGTATTTTTAGATATTATATCAATTTCAACAACATCAGCTTTTAGAGTGTTTTTTTGATTTGAATAAACAACATTTTTTGAAATTATCAACGAATTTCTAATCAAAGAAAAATCAACGTAATCACTATTGATTTCGTCAGATCTATAGTTGATAAATACATTTTTTGAAAAAATAGTATCATTGTTATCAATATTATATTTTCCGTAGTTCGATTTTATTTTAATTGTTTGTCCATCAACCATATATATATTAGCTTCTACATTAGTAAGAAATATTATCTTGCTATTATTTATATCTACCTGTCCTTGAGATGCATATAAAATATATTCATTCCCCTTAGCATCTTTTGATGAATAATTCACATCGTTTATAATATTTGTGGTTGTGACTGAATCCTCAACAACTGACTGCTCAGAAAGAGTCACCTTTTCCTCTTTTTTTGCTAATTTTAAATAAAAAGAAAATATAACGGATATTATAAAAAGCCCTATTAAAACTTTAATCATTAAACTTTTAGTCATTTAATATATATTTGATTGCAGTATTGTGTGAACGTGAAGAACTCCAATTGTTTTTTTTTTATCTTTTTTGTCAAAGACGCATAAAGATGTTATCTTTTTATTATTCATTAAGGATAAAGCCTTTGCAGCCAAGGCACCTTTTTCAATAGTTATTGGATTTTTAGTCATTACTTCATTAACCCGCGTAGATAGTAAATTACGGTTTTTCTGATTAAACCGTCTTATTTGGCCATCGGTAATAATTCCAGTAGTTTTTTTTTTATCATTAAGAACAATCAAAACACCAAGTTTTTTGTCACTTAATATCTTTAAAGCATTTTTCATTTTTAAATTTTCATTTACAAAAGGTATTTTTTTTCCAGTTAGCATTATATCTTCAACAGTTTTCAACTTTGCCCCCAATGATCCTGCTGGATGCAATTTTTTGAAATCAAATTTATTAAATTTTTTTTGTTTCATTAACGAAATTGCTAATGCATCACCTAGAGCTAATTGAACTGTAGTGCTTGAAGTAGGAATTATTCCTCCTGATTCTTTAACTTGAGGTGTTAATAATTTAATATCTGAGGCTTTGTATAGAGTTGAGTCCTTTTTTGATACAATTCCAATTAACAAAATTTTATTTCTATTGGCATACTGTATTATATTTTTTAGTTCATTTGTTTCACCAGAGTAACTAATCAAAATTAAAATATCTTTTTTAGTAATACTTCCAAGATCTCCGTGAGATGAATTGCTTGCAGATAAAAAAAAAGAGGGTGTTCCAATTGATGAAAAGGTTGCTGCAATTTTACTTGCTATTAATCCACTTTTTCCAACACCACAAAGAATAATTTTAGAATTACATTTAGCAATTTCATTTACTGCCTTGTTAAACGAGCTATTTAAACTTTTCTTTAATTTGATTAATCCAGCAATTTCTAAATTAATTACATCTTTAGCAAATTTGATATAATTTTTTTTCATTATTAGTGTTCAAAAGTTGATAATTTATAACCAGCTATTTCTAAATCAACTAACACAGGTATTACTTTCATAGATTTTTTAAAAAGATCTATTCTTTTCTCTCTTTCTAGCATTTTAATCAACTTATTTCTTATTTCAAAGAGATGTTCCGTATCTGATGCAGCATATTTAATTTGTTTTTCAGAAAGATTTGGATCACCCCAGTCACTTTGTTGCTCTTTTTTAGAGATATCTTTTCCACAAAACTCTTTTACTAGGTCTTTGTAACCATGGTACGAGCTCGCCGTTCTTGCTATTTTCGATGCAACTTTTGTACAAAAGATATTTTTTGGTTGGACCTTTAAATGATATTTTAACCATAAAAGATCCTGTCTAGCATAATGCATTATAAATTGAGTATTTATATTAGATAAAGCTCTTACTAGATTAGGTGCGTGATATGTTTCTCTATTAAGTTTGATCAAGTAAAAATTTTTTGACTCAAGCCCTAATTGAACTAGTGTCAGGGGGTCTCTACCAAGAACTAAACCTAATGCTTCATTATCTAGACCGATTAATTTTTCATTTGATAAATCTAAATCTTCAGGTAAATCATTTTCAAAGACTTTGATATTACTCATATATATTTATATATATATAAGACTAAATAATAATGTCTATTTTTTGATTACTATTATGAAAAAAATTTTGATATGGGGAGGTACAGGGCAGATTGGCACTCATCTCGTAAGGAAGTTAACAAAAAATAACTATACTGTAACTGTAGTAACTAGAAATATACACCAAAAAGGTCATTTAATAAAAACCCAGGGTAACGCTGGCTACATTCAAATAAAGGAGTGTAGTATTTTTGAAGAAGATAAAGTAAGAAAACTTTTTGAAAATACAGACATTTGTATAAATTTAATTGGTATTTTATTTGAAAAAAAAAATGGTAATTCTTTTAAGAATATTCATACTGTTTTTCCAACCCTACTCGCAAAACTTTGTAAAGAATACAAGTTAAAAAAATTTATTCACGTTTCTGCACTGGGAATCAATGATGCAGTCGACTCTATTTATGCTAAAAGTAAATTAGAAGGAGAACAAAACATTTTAAAGATATTTCCACATACAACAGTGTTAAGGCCCTCAATAGTTTATTCATCATCTGATAATTTTAGTTGTAATTTAATGACATTACTAAGCAGGTTACCAGTTTTCCCACTTTATTATAATGGTGAAACAAAATTTACTCCTATTCATTGTTCAGATTTGACTGATGTAATCAATTTTGCAATCTCAAAAAAAGTGAATTCAAATATTATTGAATGCGTTGGTCCTCAGATACTTTCATTTAAAGAAATTTTAGTTACTTTACAAGAATTGATTAATAAAAAAAGGCTCTTGCTTCCGTTCCCGAATCAATTAGCTTTGCTAACTGCGAAATTTTTTCAACTGTTACCAAATCCTTTATTGACAGTTGATCAGTTAATGCTGCTTAAATATAACAATATTGTATCAGGTAAATATAAAACAAATTTTGATATTGGTTTACCTGCAAAAAAAATTTTCGGTGAGGAGGTTAAAAAATACTCTTATATGTGGACAGAAGGAGGTGAGTATTCTAGAAAAAAGAGAATTTAGACTGAAACTTTTTTAGGCAGATTTAATTTTCTTTCCGAAAAATTCTGACATTTCCTCTTTATTGACCACGTCCTCTTTTTTGCCTTTAGGTTGATAAGCGTAAAGTAAATGAAGTTTGCAATATGAAAAATCTTTTAGTGAAGTTCTTCCACAAAAATAAAAACTTTTTTCATTCGGATGACCAATTGGCCACTTACAAGAATTTTCATCAAGTTCCTCTAATTGTTTTGGATTTTCAGGCTCAAAATCTTTCTCAATAATTAACGATTTGAATTTGCTTCTTCGTCCTCTCTGAATCTTATTATCTTTTCTCTCTGTCGCAGCATTATAGGTCTCCTTTGATGATGCTGTTCTAGTCTTTATTTTAGCAGAAAGATTAAGTCTATGAGCTTTTCCAATTACAGCATTTCGAGAAATGCCACCTATTATTTCAGCTATTTGGCTCGCTGTGTTTCCTTTTCCCCAAAGCTCTTTCAATTTATTGACTTTTTCTTCGGTCCAGCTCATAACTAACTATATAATGTATTTAGAAAATATATAAACACAATATACTGATAAAATATAGAAATAAACAATATATTATTTACAGTTATCAACATTAATTAAATTGAATTATTTATTATGATATTCAATCCCAACTTGTATTTAATTTTTTTGTTTATAGAACAATATTGAAATGAGCTATTTGGCAAAAAATTATAATAGGAAAAAAATTTCTTTTACAAAGGGTAAAGGAAGCTATCTCTACACTTCTAAAGGAGTGAAATATTTAGATTTTGTTCAAGGAATAGCTGTAAATTGTTTGGGTCACGCACATCCCAAACTAGTCAAAACAATACAAAATCAATCTAAAAAACTTTGGCATATATCAAATGCCTTTAAAATTCCTGAGGGGGAAAAGTTAGCGAAAAAATTATGTCAAAAAACTTTTGCTGATTATGTAATATTCCAAAATAGTGGTGCAGAGGCTACTGAGGCATCTATTAAAGTTGCTAGAAGATATTTTTATTCAATTGGAAAACCTCATAAAAACAGAATCTTGTGTGTAAAAAATTCTTTCCATGGAAGAACTATCGCAGCAATTTTTGCAAGTGGATCAAAAAAAATGGTAGAAGGTTTTGGACCTAAAGTTCCAGGTTTCGATCATTTTATTTTTGCAGATCACAAATCTCTAAAAAAGAATATCACAAAAAATACTGCAGCTGTAATGATCGAACCAATTATGGGAGAAGGAGGAATTAAAGTGATTCCTGATTGGTGTTTAAAAGGATTAAGAAAATTATGTACTAAAAAAAAGATTTTATTAATAGCGGATGAGGTACAAACGGGAATTTCAAGATCAGCAGATTTTCTGGCTTTTGAAAGCTCAAAAATAGCACCAGATATCGTTCCTATCGCTAAAGGAATAGGTGGTGGATTTCCTATTGGTGCAGTTTTAATGAATAAAAAGGTAGCTTCTGCAATGACTCCAGGTACTCATGGCTCAACTTTTGGTGGGAATCCTTTAGCAATGGCGGTTGGAAATTCAGTAATAGATATAGTTTCAAGTAAAAAATTTTTGAATAATGTAAAAAAATTGTCAAAATATTTTTTTATAAATTTAAATCTTTTAAAAAAAAAATATCCGAAGATTATTAAAGAGATAAGAGGTAAAGGTTTATTAATTGGTATCCAGCTTTATACAGATCAGTCAAACTTTATTAAAAAATTGATGGATAATAGATTACTAACCATACGTGCGGCTGAAAATGTTGTTCGTATTCTACCCCCGCTAAATGTCAAAAAAACAGAAATCAATCAAGCATTAAAAATCATTGATTATGTATGTTCAAAAATGAGCTAAAATGAAACATTTTATAAATTTAAAAGATATTTCTGCTAAAGATCTTAGAAAAATTGTTAGTGATGCACAAAAAAGAAAAAAATTAAGAAGAAAACTGAGTTATCTTGACGTGGATAAAGATGCTCCTCTTAAAGGAAAATTATTAATTCAAATGTTTGAGAAATCAAGTTTAAGGACACGACTAAGTTTTTATCTTGCTATTAAACAACTTGGTGGAAGCACTTTGACATTAAGACCTAATGAGCTTCATTTGTCTAAAGGTGGTGAAAGTATAGAGGATACTGCTAAGATATTATCTAATTTTGGTAACGCTTTTATGTTGAGAACGGATAGTGATAAAAAACTAGAAGAATTCAAAAAACATTTATCAATTCCTGTAATTAATGGGTTAAGCCCTTCATCTCATCCAACTCAGATTTTGTCAGATATCTTTACGGTTGAAGAAATAAAGAAAAAACCTATACACAAATTAAATATTGCATGGATAGGGGACTGTAATAATGTTTTAAATTCTTTAATTGCAGCATCAATTAAATTTTCATTTAAATTAAAAATTGGTTGTCCTAGAAAATATATGCCAGGTAAAATCATTATGGACTACATAAAAAAAAGTAATAAAAAAATCGATATTTATTCTGATCCTAAAAAGGCTACTTTTAATGCAGATGTTCTATTTTCTGACAAAGTTATATCTATCAACGACAAAGTAAATAAAACAAAAAAATTAAAAAGTTTTAAAAGATTTAAGGTTGATAAAAAACTGATGGGATATGCAAAGAGAGATTGTATTTTTCTCCACTGTTTACCAAGGGGAAATGAAGTTGACGAAAAAATATTTTCTAGTAAACAATCAAAAGTTTGGATACAGGCACTTAACAGAGTACATGTGCAAAAATCTATCTTGCTTTATTGTTTTGGAAAATTAAGGTAAGGGTAATGGGTTGTCTGAATTTTTATTCAAGTACTTAATCACCGAAGCCCTATCTTTCTCTTTTCTTAATCCTGCAAATGCCATTTTGGTTCCTTTAATCCATTTAGCAGGCTTGATCAAATACCCATTTAACTCCTCAAATGTCCACTCCTTTCCATATCCAGCTAATGCTTTGGAATATTTATAGTCATTTACAGCACCAATTTTTCTTCCAACAACATTGTATAGTGCGGGCCCAATATTATTTTTTCCACCTTTTACGATTGAATGACAAGCTGCACATTTTTTGAAAACTTTTTCTCCAGTCGCGATATCTCCCATTGCCATTAAAGCAGCGATATCTATTTTTTGCTCTACGGTTTCACCCTCAGTTTTTAACTGTGCAGTAACTGGCTGTTCAACATCAACTGCGTATCCCGGCGTTTTGGGTTTTTCAACATAGAAAATCACACTAGATAGTTTGCTAATACCTATTAAAAGGAGGGCAACAAGTAAAATTGCAGCCACTATTTTGTTTATTTCAAAAGAATCCATTTTATAAAATTTTATTTTGAACGTATAACATTATAAATTAAAAATTGCTTATATATTTAATGTATATTATTGCCTCTGCTTGTAGTGTATTAACAAATAACAATGACGCATGAAAACACTAATTATAATCCCATCAAGACTAGGTGCCACCAGGTTGCCTGGAAAACCACTTCTAAAAATTAATGGTTTATCCATCATTTCTCACGTATTTAAGAAGGCTGAAAAAGCAAAAATTGGGAATGTAGTAGTCGCAACTGAAAATCAAGAAATCGTTGATGATGTAAAAAAAAATGGTGGTCAAGCAGTTTTGACTAGCAATAAACATAATACAGGAACAGATAGAATTTATGAGGCCATACAAAAAATTGAGATTTCAAATATTGATTTAGTAATGAATCTTCAAGGAGATGAGCCTTTAATAGATGTTAATGATATAAGGAATTTAAATCAACTTATGATAAATACAAATTCTAAAATAGGAACTTTAGCCTCAAAAATTATAGATAAAAAATTTTATGATAACCAAAATGTGGTTAAAGTAAAAACAAAAGAAGAATTGAATCATAAAAATTTTCCAGAGGCAATTTATTTCAGAAGAAAAACCTTAAAAAAAGATTTAAACACATATCATCATATAGGTATTTATTGTTACGAAATAGGAACCCTTAAAGATTTTGTGTCATACAAACAGTCCCCTAATGAGGCTAAATATAAGTTGGAACAATTGAGAGCTTTAGAAAACAAAATTAAAATAAATGTTGCTCTTGCTAGATCACACTCAATTGGAATAGACACAAAAGAGGATTTTGTGGCTATTAAAAAGATTATGGAATATAAAACTTGATGGAAAAAATTTATTTTCAAGGAACATTTGGAGCATATTCACATCTTGCTGCTTTGTCTATTGCTCCAAAAGCCAAGATAATACCATGTAAGACTTTTGATGAATGTTTTTTAAAAGCTTCTGAGGACTCATCCTCTAAAATAATTATACCAGAGTCTAATAGAATTACTGGAAATATAGGAATTGAATATCTGGTATTTAAATATCGATTAAATATTTACTCAGAATATTTTCAAAAAATTGAACATAATTTGTTAGCAATCCCTGGTACAAAAATTTCTGACATAAAAAATGTTTATTCTCACTCTCAAGCACTTTCTCAATGTTCAAACTTTATAAAATCAAATAATCTAATTGAATACGTTAGCGCAGATACTGCTGGATCGGCTGAAATGATATCTAGAATTAAAGATAATAAAAATGCAGCAATAGCCTCTACCTTAAGTGCAGAAACTTATGGATTAGAAATAATAAAAAAAAATATTGAAAATGAAAAAGGAAATCTTACTCGGTTTTTAATTATGGGTAAAAACATTTTTCAACCAGAATATGGTGACAAAAAATATATTACATCTTTTTTGTTCAAATTAAAAAGTAAACCTGCAGCTTTATATCAATCACTAGGTGGCTTTGCTATCAATGGTGTAAACTTAACCAAACTCCAAAGTTACCCTGAAAAAAATTCCTTCGATTCTTATTTTTTTTTATGCGATCTTGATGGTCATATAGAGGATGCAAAAGTTAAAAAATCATTAGAGGAATTAGGTTTGCATTGTCAAGATTTTCACGTTTTAGGTGTCTTTGAGGCTGACAAAATACGAGAAAAGTAATTCTTATTATTTCTTGTGGTTTAGAAAACATTACTGCTATAATATATTCGGAGGCTAGAGGTGGATGCCGCTTGAACCCGACCAGATCTTAACAGAAGCAGTCGTAGAGACAGTTATTCAGGTTCTAGTCTCCTTATAGAATTTATGAACAGTAAATCAAAAGTATTAGCATTAAAATATAGACCCCAAACTTTTGACGATTTGATTGGTCAAAAGGTTCTTGTTGAAACCATTATAAACTCAATTAAAGCTAACAAAATACCAAATGCATACTTGTTCACTGGAATAAGAGGGATTGGAAAAACTACAACAGCAAGAATTGTTGCAAAGACGTTGAATTGTTTAAATGGAATAGAAAATAAATGTAAAATAAAATGTGATAATTGTGATGCGATAACGAACTCAAGTCATATTGATGTTCTTGAAATGGATGCAGCAAGCAAAACAGGTGTAGATGACGTAAGAGATTTAATTGAATTCTCCAGATATGGGCCAACATCCGCCAAATATAAAATTTTTATAGTTGATGAAGTCCACATGTTGAGCAAACAAGCATTTAATGCCTTGTTAAAAACTTTAGAAGAGCCACCAGAGTATTTGAAATTTATTTTTGCAACAACAGAAATAAAAAAAATTCCAGTTACTGTAGTTTCTAGATGTCAAAGATTTGATTTGTCTAGAATTAATTCATCTGAATTATTTGAATATATTAAAAAAATTAAAGATAAAGAAAATGGAAAAATAACAGACGATGCTTTAAAACTTATAGTAAAAATTTCAGAAGGCTCTGTTAGAGATGCTTTGTCTTTGTTAGATAGGGCATTATTAAGCTTGGATGGGGAAAAAGAAATAGATTTAAATTCAGCACAGAGAATTTTTGGATATTTCGATAAATCTCAATTAATTTACTTGTTTGAGCTAATTTTAAAAGGTGAGGAAACAAAAGTAATAAGTACTTATAGAAAAATTTATGATCAAGGTGTTGAACCAAAAGTTTTTATTAATGATTTTTTAGAAATACTTTATTATATCAAAAATATTAATTCGTTAACCTTAGAAAGCACAAATTTTTCTCTGAATGATGAAGAATTTCTTAAAATTAAAAGTTTAACTAATAAAATAGACCCAGAGATATTAATATTATTTTGGCAATTTGTTATCTCTTCACTTGATGAATTAGATATGGTTTCTAATCCACACTTTTCAATTGAAATGATTTTAATAAGATTAATGTATTTAAATTCTGCAAAATTTAAAAATAAAGTTGAAAAAATTGAAGTTCATGCAAAAAGTGAAAATCTAGTCAAGAACAAGGAAAGCGAGTCAACATCTAAAACAATTAATCAAATAAAGAATATTGCACAAGAAGATAAAAATAAACCAGAAGTTCAAACAGAGATCAAAGCAGAGAATAAAATTAATATAAATACTTTTGAGAACTTAATTGATGTATGTTCAAAAAAAAAGGAAATTAAACTAAAATATGAATTAGAAAAAAATGTTAATCTTGTAAAATTTGAAGAAAATAGAATTGAAATATCTTTTAATGAGAGTTTAGATAAAGATTTTGTAAAAAATTTATCATCAAAACTTTTTGAATGGACTGACGAAAGATGGATTATTACATTTAGTAAATTAAAAGGACAAATGTCAATAAATGATAAACAAAAAAATGCTAAGAAAATATTGATTGATGAAATGAAAAACTCAGAAATATTTAAAAGTGTGTTGGAAAGATTTCCTGATGCCGAACTAATAGACGTAAATTCAAACAAAAACGGAGTTAATGATGACTGACTTTAGTAAAATATTAGATAAAGCGAAAGAGCTTGAAGCAAAGATGAAGGAAAGCCAACAAAAGATTAAAGAAATTAGAGTTATGGGAATTTCAGGATCAAATTCTGTAAAGATAACTTTAGATGGAGATGGGGAAATGCAATTAATAGAGTTATCTAATGAAATTATGAAAGAAGATAAAACCATAATTGAGGATTTAATTGTTGCAGCTCATAATAGTGCTAAATCTCAACTTAAATCAAAAACAACTGAGGAAATTTCAAAAGCAACGGGTGGGTTTGGGATTCCTGGATTTAAATGGCCTTTATAGAATATGCAAAATGGTAATGAGATAGATCAGTTAATTAAACTAATATCAAAATTACCTGGTTTGGGACCAAAATCAGCAAAGCGAATTCTTTTGAAATTAATAAATAATAAAGACGAACTAGTAAAGCCTCTAGCAAAATCATTAACAGATGTTTATAAAAATATTTCTAGATGTAAAATTTGTGGGGCTCTAAAATCAATTTTAATAGAGTGTGATTATGAAAATTGTAAAATTTTAGACAAAAAATACGATAAAATTTGTGTTGTTGAGGATATAGCGGATCAATGGTCCATCGAAAATTCTAATATCTTTAAAGGATATTTTCACATCCTTGGTGGCACAATCTCATCTGCAGGGAATAGAAAAGGAGATTTATTAATCGATTCTTTAGTAGAAAGAGTCAAAAAAGAAAAAATTGATGAGGTAATTTTAGCCACTAGTGCAACAATAGAAGGTCAAACGACTGCCTACTATATTCAAGAAAGTTTAAAAAATTACAAAGTAAAAATTACTAAACTTGCGCAAGGCTTGCCAGTAGGTGGTGAGATAGAAAGTCTAGATGATGGGACTTTAATTTCTGCTTTTAAAAATCGATCTAATTTGATTTCGAACTCAGATTAGATTTTTTTTTTAACCTATTTAAATGAAGTAATGGTTCGGTGTAACCTGAAGGCTGTTCTTTACCCTTAAAGACAAGATCACAAGCAGTTTGAAATGCTATAGAGTTTTCATAATCACTACTCATTTTAATATATAATGGATCATTTTTATTTTGTTCATCAACTATTTTCGCCATCTCTTTCATTATTTCAGTTACTTGTAATTTTGTTGTAATTCCATGATGGATCCAGTTGGCTATATGTTGAGATGAAATTCTAAGAGTTGCCCTATCTTCCATCAAACCTATATTGTTTATATCAGGCACTTTAGAACAACCCACACCTTGATCTACCCATCTTACAACATAACCCAATAAAGTTTGTGCAGAGTTAGAAATTTCTTTATTTATATCTTCCACAGACCAATTAGGTCGGTCTGCTGTTGGTATTGTTAAGAGATCATCAATTTTTGCTCGCTCTCTATCTATTATTTTTTTTTGTTCATTAAAAATATCTATTTCGTGATAATGTAAAGCATGTAAGGCAGCTGCTGTTGGAGATGGAACCCATGCACAGTTTGCTCCTGCTTTTAGGTGCCCTTTTTTTTGATCCATCATATCTTTCATTTTATCTGGCATTGCCCACATTCCTTTTCCAATCTGAGCTTTTCCTGAAAATCCACATTTTAAACCAATATCAACATTATTATTTTCGTAAGCGTTTATCCATTTAGATAATTTCATATCACCCTTTTTAATCATTGGGCCAGCTTCCATAGATGTGTGCATTTCATCGCCAGTTCTATCCAAAAAACCAGTATTTATGAAAAAAACTCTATTTTTAAGACTTCTAATACACTCTTTTAAATTTGCAGACGTTCTTCTTTCTTCATCCATAATACCAATCTTGCAAGTATACTTAGGTAAATTAAGAACTTCCTCAACTTTAGAAAAAATTAAATCTGTAAACGCTGTCTCATCTGGACCATGCATTTTAGGCTTTACTATATACACAGATCCAGTTCTTGAGTTATTTTTATTTTTAATATCATGAAGTGCAGCCGCTGTTGTTAGAAATGCATCCATAATTCCCTCTGGTATTTCATTTCCATCACTTAATAAAATCGACGGGTTTGTCATTAAATGACCAACATTTCTTACAAGTAAAAGACTTCTACCATGTAACTTTAAACCTTTACCATCTTTTGAAATATAACTTCTATTTGGATTTAGCTTTCTCTCAAATAATTTACCTTCTTTTTCAAATTTTGATTTAAGATCACCCTTCATAAGACCTAGCCAATTTCGATAACAAATAATTTTATCTTCCGAGTCAACTGCAGCAACACTATCCTCATTATCACAAATTGTTGAAACTGCAGATTCCACTATTATGTCACTAATTCCTGCATGATCTTGTTGAGCAGCAAACGCTCTTGAATCTTTTAGAATTTCAATATGTAAATTATTATTCTTTAAAATAACTGCAGATGGATTGTCACTTTCACCTCTGTGTCCAATAAATTTATCTTCATCTTCTAAATCAAAAACATCAGCACCTTTTAAAATTTTTAATTTTCCATATTTTACGGCAAAGCTAGTTATTTTATTCCAACTCAATCCAGCTAATGGGAAGTGCTTGTCTAAAAAATCTCTACCATATTTAATAACCATTTCACCCCTTAAAGGGTCATACCTTTCAGATACGCTGTCTTCAGACTGTTCAATTACATCCGTGCCATAAAGACTATCATATAAACTCATCCATCTTGCATTCGCAGCATTCAACGCATACCTTGCATTCATGACGGGTACTACTAATTGAGGTCCAGCTATATTTGCAATTTCTTCATCAACATTTTTAGTTTCTATTTTAAAATCAGGCCCTTCATTTTTTAAATAACCAATTTCTAGCAAAAATTTTTTATACTCTACTAAATTGAATTCTTTACCTTTATTTTTGATATGCCAATTATCTATTTTTTTTTGTAAATCTTCTCTAAACTTAATTAATTCTCTGTTTTTTGGTGCAAGCTCATCAAGAGTTTTTTCAAGACCCAACCAAAAATTTTCAGGAGATACATTTGTATTTTTTAGTAATTCATCATTTACAAAATTTGATAGTTTTTCAGATACTTTTAGATTATTAATTTTTATGTATTTTTCTTGCATAGCACTTTAACTCGTACCCCCATCTGTATTTTTGCCTGAGAGTTTTGCTCCTTCGGCGGAAATCAATCTCTTTCCAGAGTGTTATGCTTCGATCGGTCCTTTTGCCTGAGAGTTTCCGGGGTGGTTGCTCCTTCGGCGCTAATAGATAGTCTCTCCCGATTGTAAAACTTTATTAAATAAAGAATAATTCATTAAATATCAAATATACGTTTAATTCAATATCATTTTATCGCCTTTTTTGTTAAATAAATGATCATTACTGATCTATTATGAAAAATTACCTTAATTTTGAGAAAGATATTAAAGAATTAGATGAAGAGCTAGAAAAGCTTAAGGATCCCTACAATCAAAGTGGTATTTCTGAGGTAGATACTCAAAAAATTTCTAAAACTCAAGATGAGATTAATAATAAATTAAAATCAATTTATTCAAACCTTGATCCATGGCAAACTACTATGGTTGCAAGGCACGAAGATAGACCAAAATCAAAATTTTTTATCGATAATTTATTCGATGAATTCATATCATTATCGGGTGATAGATATTATGGCGAAGATAAGTCCGTCATCGCAGGTTTTGCAAAATTTAATAATCAGTCAATTTTGGTTATCGGTCAAGAAAAGGGAGATGATTTAGATAGTAGAATTGAGAGAAATTTTGGAATGATGAGACCTGAGGGTTATAGAAAAACTATACGTTTAATGGAGCTAGCCGATAGATTTCAAATCCCAATAGTTTTATTTATAGATACACCTGGCGCTTATCCAGGAGTAGGTGCTGAGGAACGAGGTCAAGCGGAAGCAATAGCAAAATCAATAGAATGTTGCATGAAATTAAAAGTTCCAACAATAGCAATCATTATTGGAGAAGGTGGCTCAGGAGGAGCTATAGCTTTAGCATCATCAAGTAGAGTTTTAATGTTTGAAAATGCTATTTATTCTGTCATTTCTCCTGAAGGATGTGCAACTATTTTATGGAGAGATCCAAAAAAAATGATGGATGCTGCTAAGGCAATGAAGCTTTCAGCAAAAGACTTACTAGAACTTAGTGTAATTGATGAAATTATCAAAGAACCACCAGGTGGTGCACACAGAGATAAAGATCAAATTCTTTTAAATGTTAAAGAATCTTTGATTAAAAGTTTGAGTGACTTCGAGTCAATGTCAGGAGAAGAAATTTTTAATAATAGAAAAAATAAGTTTTTGAAAATAGGAAGAAATAAAGGATTTGCTACAAATGCAGGTGATACAGGTTCTTTAAAAGCACCACAAAATGAAATAATCAAAATTTTATATTCAAAGAAATTAGCATTAATCTCATTATCTATTTTAATTTTATTATTTTTGGTAATTATTTCATAATTTTCCGCAACATTTTTTATATTTTTTTCCAGATCCACAAGGACAAGGTTCATTTCTTTTTATCTTCTTATTAATTTCCTTTATCGATTTTTCCTCATTCAAGTCTTTGTCTAGTTTTGTACTTGATGTCTGAACAAATTTAAGATTCATAAGAATATTTATATAGTCTTGTTTAAGTTTTTTTAACAAATCCTCAAATAATGAAAAAGCCTCTTTTTTGTACTCTACAAGAGGGTCTCTTTGTCCATAGGATCTTAATCCAATTACTTGACGAAGTTGTTCTAAATATTGAATATGAGATTTCCAATTGATATCGATAGATTGTAGAAAAATTCTTTTCTCTATTTGCTTAGATTGTTCAAGTCCCAAAAGTTTAATTCTTTCCTCTCTGGATTCATTAAATCTGTCAGAAATTAATTTGATTAATTCATCATCTTTTTTTTTTAATAAACTCTCTAGGTCTTTTTCATCAAAGTTTTTACCCATTAAAGTTTTGATTTGACTTTCAAAATAAGAACTTTTTGGATTTGCAATTTTTTGTATCTTTGAATTAATTACATCTTTTTTAATTTCATCTAAAAAATTATTAGAATAATCAAATATCTTATCACTATTCATCGCTTCTTTTCTTTGTGAAAAAATTACTTGTCTTTGGTCATTTAATACGTTGTCAAATTTAATAAGAGTTTTTCTTATATCAAAGTTTCTTGCCTCTACTTTTTGTTGTGCTCTCTCTAAAGCTTTATTAATCCATGGATGATCAATACTTTCACCATCTTTTAAACCCAATTTTTCAAGCATACTTTTCATAGACTCGGATCCAAAAATTCGCATTAAATCATCCTCCAAACTTACATAAAAAATTGAACTACCCTCATCTCCTTGACGCCCTGATCTACCTCTTGCCTGATTATCCACCCTGCGTGACTCCATTCGCTCAGTTCCAATTACAAATAGACCACCCAACTCTTTTATTTTTTTTTTACTTTGAATGTATTTCTCCTCATCAATGCTATTTTTTTTACCTCCCAACTGAATATCAACCCCTCTACCAGAAATACTTGTTGTAATTATTAGAGATCCTTTTTTGCCAGCATTTGAGATAATCTCAGCTTCATTCTCGTGATTTTTTGCATTTAAAACAGCATGTTTTATTCCATCTTGACTTAATAATTTTGAGTAAATTTCAGATTTATTTACGCTAGATGTAAATACTAATAATGGCTGTCCTGCTCTATTAAGGTCTTTAATTTTTTTAATAATAGCATTATTTTTCTCTTTTTCAGTTCTAAAAATTTGATCATTAAAATCTTTTCTTATCATTTTTTTATTTGTTGGAATAACAACTACTGGTAAATTATATATTTCAAAAAATTCCTCTGCCTCTGTCAATGCTGTGCCAGTACATCCAGAAATTTTTTTATAAAGTTTAAAATAATTTTGATATGTTATTGAAGCTAATGTTTGGTTTTCATCCTGGATATCAATTTTTTCTTTAGCTTCAAGCGCTTGATGTAGTCCATCACCAAACCGTCTTCCATCTAAAATTCTTCCAGTCAGCTCATCAATAATTTTTAAAGAATTGTCTTTAACAATATAATCCCTTCCTTTTTCAAATAAATGATTTGCTCTAAGAGCCTGATTCACATGATGAACTAAATTTAAATTTTCTGGATCATAAAAATTATTATTTTTCAATATTCCTGTATCAGAAAAAATTTTTTCCACGTTATTTATTCCATCATTTGTCAATAAAATATTTTTATCTTTTTCATCAATTTCATAGTCAGTTTTATTTAATCTCTTAACCAGTTTGTCTACTGCAAGGTATTTATCAGTCTTATCCTCAGATGCCCCAGAAATAATCAATGGAGTTCTGGCCTCATCTATTAAGCATGAGTCAATCTCATCGACTATAGAAAAAAAATGATCTCTTTGAACCATCTCCTCTTTAGAATATTTCATATTATCTCTTAGATAATCAAAACCCAATTCACTATTAGTTGCATAAGTTATGTCACAGTTATAATTTTCTTTTCTTTCTGTATCGTTTTGATAATTATTAATAAAACCTGAGGATACACCTAAAAAATTATAAATTTTTCCCATTTCTAAACAGTCTCTTTTTGCTAAATAATCATTAACAGTTACTATATGAACTCCTTTTTCATGAAGGGCATTTAAATATGCAGCTAAAGTTATTGTTAATGTCTTTCCTTCTCCAGTACGCATTTCTGCAATTTTCCTCTCATGCAATACTATTCCTCCAATTATCTGAACATCAAAGTGCCTCTCATTTCTAGTTCTATTCGACGCCTCTCTAACTAACGCAAAAGCCTCAGGTAATAATTCGTCTATATTAGTGCCATTTTTTAATTTTTCTTTTAATTCATTAGTTTTTCCTGGGAATTCATTATCTTTAAGTTTTTTTGTAGATTGCTCTAGAGAATTAATTTTTTGGACAGTTTTTTGCAACCTATCTAGCTCTTTTTGATTACCTGATTTGATAAATTTTGAGAAAAGATTTAAAGGATTAAACATTAGTTTTTGATTTATTATTTACTTATATCCTTTAATATAATTAATAAATAAATATTTTTAAATAGTATGGGCATAAATTTATCTAACTTTTTATTATCTAAATCAAGAAATAAGAGAATGTTAGAGTATCAAGATTTGGACCATATCGATGGTATTTCCATTTCCAGTGTATGCGCAAACCTTTACAAGGAAATCAGAGACGATCTTGTAATGTTTTATTTTAGAGATGGAGCAAATTATGCCTCCGTTTATACCCAATCAAAGATAATTTCTGAGAATATAAAGTGGAACTTAAATCATAATCCAAAAAAAATATATTCATTATTAGTAAATGCGAGAAATGCAAACTGTTTTACAGGCAAACAAGGATATAAGAGTCTCGAAAAAATAGCAGATCAAATTGCAGAAGAATTAACCGAAAAACAGAAAAAAGATGAAGATAATCCAAAAAAAATTAAAGCTAAGGATATAATTTTTGGTTGCACTGGTACTATTGGAGAAGTATTTCCAGAAGAAAAAATAAGAAATAAAATATCAGTCTTGGTCAATAATATTAAATATACCCAGAATAAGTATATATGGATGAAAGCAGCGTTAGGAATTATGACAACAGATACTGAACCAAAAATGTCTATGGAAAATTGTAAAATTGGTGGATCTTTCATTAAAATTTTCGGAATTGCAAAAGGATCTGGTATGATACAACCAAATATGGCGACTACACTAGCTTATATTTTTACAGACGCAGATATACCTAATGAAATTTTAAAAAAGCTCCTTAAGAAAAATATTTCAACTACTTTTAACGCAATAAGTTGTGATGGGGACACCAGCACTAATGATATGGTTAGTATTTTCTCTACTGGTAAAGCTAAACACACTAAAATTAAAAGTTTTAATGATAAAAAAATTAGAGATTTTGAAGAGGCATTAAAAAAAGTTTTATTAAATTTAGCAAAAAGAGTAGTTTCAGATGGAGAGGGTGCTTCTAAATTTATAACTATTAATGTAGAGAATTGTAAAAATGAAATTGATGCAAAAAAAATTGGTTTTTCTATTGCTAATTCGCCTTTAGTAAAAACTGCTATAGCTGGACAAGATCCAAATTGGGGCAGAATAGTTATGGCAATAGGTAAATCGAATGTTTTGATAAACTTAGAAAAATTATCTATAAAATTTGGAGAATTGCCAATTATAAATAACGGAAAATTAAGTATAAGCTACGATGAAACTGAAGTTGCAAATTATATGAAAAATGACAACATTGAAATTAATATAAATATCTCTGTTGGATCAAAAAAATTTACTACTTACACAATGGATCTCACAAAGGGATATATAGAAATTAACTCAGATTACAGAAGTTAATTACGTTGAATTATATAATTTAATTATTAAATATCACTCATGATTAAGTACAAACTAAAATGTAAAAGATGCAAAATATTGTTTGATAGTTGGTTTGCATCCTCTCATGAATATGAAAAATTAAAAAAAAAAAATTATTTGAATTGTCATAATTGTGGATCAATAACTATTGAAAAAACACTTATGGCACCAAAATTATTAAAAAAGTCTTGGCAAAAAAATATTAATATCAAAAATAACAAATACAAAAAGATTAATGAAAAAATCAGGGAGTATCAAAAATTTATTAGAAATAACTTTGAATATGTTGGCAAGAATTTTGCTTATGAAGCAAGATCAATCCACTACAAAAGTAAAAAAAATGCGAAAGGTATATATGGTACAGCATCAAGTAAAGAAATTAAGGATTTAAAAGAAGAGGGGATTGAGACCGAAATTATTCCATGGATCGAGGATAAAAATAATTAATTTGAATTAATTTTTGATAAATTTTGCTATATAGTTTACGGACTTGTCTGAGCTTAAATTCCAATTGTTTTTAATCAGATTAAATTTAACCCCTTGTAAATCACTTAAACTTAAATCAAATTTTTCAGATATTTTAATTAATTCCTCTGGTTTAATAAATTTTTCCCATTCATGAGTTCCTATTGGTAGCCATTTCAAAATATACTCTGCTCCAATTATTGCAAATAAGTAAGATTTTAAAGTTTTATTTAAAGTTGCAATAAACATAATACCATCTCTTTTTAATAACTTTGAACATGACTCTAAAAAAAAAACTACATTTTCAACATGTTCAACGATTTCCATATTTAATATCACATCAAATTTTAAATTATTTTTAAATTTTTCAGGAGTAGAACAAAAATATTTAATATTCAAACCACTTTTTTCTGCATGAATTTTTGCAATCTCAATGTTTTTTTTAGACGCATCAATTCCATAAACCTCAGCTCCAAGTCTTGACATTGGCTCAGATAATAATCCACCCCCGCAACCAATATCTAAAATTTTGACACCAGATAGAATTTTGTCTTTTTCCTTAAGGCAAAAAGTTTTAATAATATTTTCTTTAATATAAGAAATTCTTATTGGATTAAAATTATGTAAAGGTTTGAATTGTCCATCTGGATCCCACCATTCTTCAGCAATTTTAGAAAATTTTTCTATTTCTTTTTTGTTTATTGTGTTAGTTTTCATTTTAATTAATTTTATATTCAAGATGTATTTAATCAATATTTAAATTTAAAAAATTAATTCATGAAAATTGTAGTTTTAAAATTTGGGGGGACTTCTGTAGGTAGCATAGAAAGAATAAAAAATGTAGCCAAGATTATAAATTCGTATCATAAAAAAAAATATAAAATTATTGTAGTATCTTCAGCAATGAGCGGAGTAACTAACAAACTGATAAGAACATCTAAAGATATAAGTAATGATTTTTCACCATCAGAGTATGATGTCCTTGTTTCAAGTGGAGAACAGGTAGCTTGCTCTTTAATTGCAGCAAGATTGTCACATTTAGGTCTAAAATCTCGATCCTGGCTATCATGGCAAATACCAATTATTACTATAGGCAATCATAAAAATTCGAAAATTATATCAATTTATAAAAAAAAAATTTTAGATTACCTTAAAATGGGAGGTATTCCTGTAGTTGCTGGTTTTCAGGGAATTAATATTGAGGATAGAATTACCACAATAGGTAGAGGTGGGTCAGATGCAAGTGCAATTATATTAGCAAAATTTTTTAAAGCTGAGAGATGTATAATCTATACCGATGTTGAGGGAGTTTATACAACTGATCCAAATAAATTAAAAAAAGCGAGAAAAATAAAAGTAATTTCCTACGAGGAAATGTTAGAAATGGCTTCTCTTGGCGCAAAAGTAATGCAACCGGTTTCAATACAAGACGCACGTTTGAATAGGATCAATATCGAGGTCAAATCTTCATTTAAAAAAGGGTCAGGCACATTAATTACTAAAAGAAAAAACATTACTAATAACAAGATTATTGCAGGCATTTCATCAACCCAAAATGATGCCAAGGTTTCTTTAGTAGGTGTTAAAGATAAACCGGGAGTTGCGGCAAAAATTTTTAAGCCCCTATCAGAAAATTTAATAAATGTTGACATGGTTGTTCAAAATGTTTCACCAAATGGTAAAGAAACAGATTTAACTTTTACTATTAAATCTGATGATTTAAATAAAACAAAGAAAATAATTGAATCCAATAAAAATATAAAATTTAAAAAATTATTATTAAAAAAAAATGTTTCCAAAATTTCAATTATAGGAGTTGGAATGATTACAACACCTGGGGTTACATTTAGAATGTTTCAGGCTCTTGCAAATAAAAAAATTAATATTCAAGTAATTTCAACATCTGAGATAAAAATTTCAGTTTTGATTGATAAAAAGAATACAGATAAAGCATTAATTGCTTTACATAGAGAATTTAAATTAGATAATTAATTATGAGCATAAGACCGTTTAGAGATATTAAAAGAAGAAAAACCAAAGAAATAAACGTGGGCAAAGTAAAAGTAGGTGGAAATAATCCTATTTCAGTTCAGTCAATGACAAATACTTTGACTACAGACATAAAAGCTACCATTAACCAAATAAATGATATTCAAAGTGAGGGTGCTGATATTGTGAGAGTCTCTTGCCCAGACGAAGCATCAACAAAAGCACTTAAAGAGATCATAAAACATGTGGATATTCCTATAGTTGCAGATATTCATTTTCATTTTAAAAGAGCAATAGAAGCAGCTGAAAATGGAGCTAGCTGTCTAAGAATAAATCCTGGAAATATTGGAAATATAAATAGAATTAAAGAGGTAGTAAGAGCGGCTTCTGAAAATAATTGTTCTATAAGAGTAGGAGTTAATGCTGGCTCTTTGGAAAAAGATATTTTAGAAAAATTTAAAGAGCCATGTCCAGAGGCATTAGTTGAAAGTGCTTTAAGAAACATAAAAATTTTAGAAGATGAAAATTTTGACAATATTAAGGTTAGTGTTAAATCTTCAGATATATTCTTATCAATCATGGCTTATCGCCAACTTTCAAAGAAAATTGAGTACCCTTTACATTTAGGCATAACTGAGGCAGGAAGTTTTGTTACAGGAAGTATAAAATCATCTATTGGTTTAGGAACATTACTTTTAGAGGGAATTGGGGATACAATTAGAATATCATTATCTGATGATCCAGTCAAAGAGGTTAAAATAGGAAATGAAATATTAAAATCATTAAACCTAAGGGAAAGAGGAGTTAAGATCATTTCCTGTCCATCATGTGCAAGACAAGGTTTTCAAGTGATTGAAACAGTAAAAGTTTTAGAAAAAAGGCTTGCACATATTACCAAACCTATAACACTCTCTATAATTGGTTGTGTGGTTAATGGCCCGGGAGAAGCTGCGCTCACAGATGTAGGGATAACTGGCGGCAACAAAGGTAGTAATATGCTTTATTTATCTGGAATACAATCAGAAAAAGTTTTGACAAGTGACATGATTGAAAAAGTAGTATCTGAAGTTGAAAAAAAAGTTTCTGAAACTGATAATAGCTAAAATGATTCCTGATAAAACTATCAAAGATTTGATAAGTAGGCACTCTAATCTAGAGAAAGAATTGTCCTCTGAAGATATAGATAAAAGATTTTTTGCAGAAAAATCAAAAGAATATTCAGATTTGAATGAAATAGTTGGTGATGCAAAAAAATTTTTATCATTTCAAAGAGATAAAGATGAACTAGAAAAAATTTTGAACGATCAAAGTTCTGACTCTGAGTTGTTAAAAATGGCTAAAATAGAACTTGAGGAGTTATTAATTCAACATGAAAGGAATGAGAAAAAATTAAAACTTTTTTTGATACCTAAGGACGAGGCTGATAAAAAAAATGCAATTATAGAAATTAGGGCAGGTACAGGAGGTCTAGAAGCTAGTTTATTTGCATCCGACCTGTTTAAAATGTACGAGAAAGTCAGTAATAAAAAAAAATGGTTTTTGGAGATAATATCGATTTCAAAAAGTGAAGCGGGGGGATTGAAAGAAGTTATTGCATCTATAAAAGGAGTTAATATTTATTCCACGTTAAAATACGAAAGTGGAGTTCATAGAGTTCAAAGAGTACCCGATACAGAGACACAAGGAAGAGTCCATACCTCGGCTGCAACCGTGGCTGTATTGCCAGAGGTTGAGGAAGTTGATTTAAAAATAAATGAGTCTGATTTACGTATTGATGTTTTTCGAGCTGGTGGACCTGGAGGACAATCTGTAAATACAACAGATAGTGCGGTAAGAATTACACATCTACCCAGTGGAATTTCTGTTTCTCAGCAAGATGAAAAATCTCAACATAAAAATAAGGCCAAGGGTTTGAAAATTTTAAGAGCAAGATTGTACGAGCAGGAGAGATCTAGAATTGATCAACAAAGATCAAAAGATAGAAAAAGTAAAATCGGAACAGGTGATAGATCCGAGAGAATAAGAACTTATAACTTCCCTCAGGGAAGAGTTACGGACCATAGAATCAATTTGACTTTGCATAAACTTGAGGAATTTTTAGAAGGAGAGGCTTTTGACGAAATGATCGAATCTTTATCACTTAAAGCTCAAGAAGAGAGTTTAAGCAACCTTTAAGGAGAACTTATGAACATTTTAGAGGCTATAAAAAAAGGGGAAAACGTTTTGAAAGAAAAAGGGATTAAGTCTCACAAACTAGATAGTGAAATTTTAATGTCAAAAATTTTTAATAAAAATCGTATAGATGTAATTCTGAATTTTGATATGAATTTATCAATTAACGAAATCAAAATTTTTAATAATTTAATTGAAGAGCGCTCAAAAAGAAAACCAATTGCCTATTTACTTGGTAAAAAGGAGTTTTGGAAATATGAGTTTGATGTCACAGAAGATGTCCTTATTCCGAGGCCAGATACAGAGACTGTTGTTGAGCAAGTCTTAAAATTTACAAAAAATAAATCAAAACTAAAAATTTTAGAAATTGGTGTTGGATCAGGTTGTATTTTATTATCTATTCTAAAAGAGCGGAAAGGTTTTTATGGCACTGGGATTGATATTTATAAGAAAACTCTGGATATTTGTAAGTCAAATATAAAAAAACTCGAATTAAATGATAGAGTTAAGTTGTTCAAATCAGATGTTGACAATTTCAATTATGGCAAATATGATTTAATTGTATCTAATCCTCCATATATTAAAAAATTTAAACTAAAATATTTGGATAAAGATATTTATGATTATGAGCCTATATCGGCATTAGATGGGGGCGTAGATGGGTTGCTCAAGATAAAAAAAGTTGTTTATAATTCGTCAAAGCTTATAAAAAAAGGTGGCATATTAATTCTTGAGATAGGTTTTGATCAAATGGATAAAGTAAAAAATGTTTTAATAAATAATGGATATTATATTAAAAATGTTATTAAAGATTTAGCCAAAAATAACAGATGTATAATAAGTACTAAAAATTGAAATTATGGTAACTTTCAGAAATAATAATACTAGAAGAAACAGTTTTAGAAGAAACGATAGAAATTTTAAAGTTAGTAACGAAAGAAATAAATATAATAATTATTCTAATAATGACACTTTTCAAAGAAAGTTGCCAGGAAGAAATAATCACAACGCCTCGAAGCTAATTGAGAAATATAATAATTTAGCAAGAGAGGCATTATCAACAGGTGATAAAATTTTATCAGAAAACTACTTTCAATATGCAGATCATTTCACAAGAATACTAAGTGAGAGAGAAATTCAGAAAAAACAACTAGACAGTAAATCATTTAAAGATTCTGAGCAAAGTTCATCAAAGAGTGATGATAAAAATACTGAAAATTTTTCTCAAGATAAAAACAAAGTTGATAATAAAATTGAGACTAAAGTAAGTTAATTAAGTCCAATAATTTTTTCTGATTTTAAAACATCTAATTTAATTTTTGCTGTTTCAAAAAGCTTTCTTTCTTTACCTTTAAGTATTTTTCCGGAGGGTAATTTTAGAGTTTGAGAATTTATTTTTTTTCCATTTACTATAACTTCGTAATGGAGATGTGGACCTGTTGACTTACCTGTTGAGCCAACATATCCGATTGTCTGTCCTTGTTTTACTCTTACTCCATTTCGTATTCCATTAGCAAATTTTGACATGTGTGCATAAACTGTTTGATAAGTCGAATTATGTTTGATAACTACACAATTTCCTCCTCCCCCACACCACCCAGCTTTCTTTACAACACCGTTACCAGATGCCATTATTGGAGTTCCCATAGGCGCAGCAAAATCAGTCCCACGATGCATTTTGTTGAATCCATCAATCGGATGTTTTCTCATACCAAATGGCGAAGATAGTCTTGCACCATTAATTGGAGTTTTCATAAGTGCTTTTTGACTACTTTTTCCGTTTTTGTCATAATGCCCTTTACTATTATTTAAGTTAAAAAAATATAGCGGTTTGTCTTCTCCACTTAATTTTAAATTTGCAAATAGAATTTCCCCAGTTTCTATTACTTCCTTATTATCATTTTTGAAGACCTCATACATTATTTGAAAGCTATCACGTTTTCTTATATCTCTTTGAAAATCAACCTCAAAACCATATATACGTGCAAATTCTACTATTGTATTGATTGGTACTTTTTTTTTAGACGCTGAGTTGTACAGACTATTTAAAATTATATTTTCTCTATAAATAATTTCTTTATTAAGTTTTGTTATGATAATTTCTTTATTGAAATCATTTTTCTCTTTGTTTTTTGTGAGCAAAATCTTTTCAGTGTTTGAAATTTGAAAAATAAATTCTTTTAATTGATTGTTAGACTGATTGATGGTAAATTGTATTTTTTGATTTGTATTTAATTTATTAAGGTCAATTTTTTTTGATAATTTTTTCTTAACAATTAAAATTTCTTCTTCTTTTATATTGTAATTCTTTAAAATTTTGTAGAATGTTTCTCCATCATTAATTTTGTGAGCGATAGTCTTAAATTTTGGCTCAAGGTTTTCAAAAATGTTATTAACTGTTTTTTTAAAGTAAACGTTGTTGATAATGTTTTTGTAATTCTTAAAAATTTTTTGCTTATTAAAATTATAATAAGTCGTTGATAATACTGTTGTAATTATTAATAATCCTAAAGCGACGATTTCCGTATTATTAATTAATTTTTTTTTTAATCTATTTAACATTTAGAAATTTTTTGATTATATAATTGGTAGTTATATAATTTTCAAAATACCAAAAAAAAGCTTGTAAAATAAGGCTTTTTTTTTAATTTTTTATTGTTAAATGCTTGATTTCCCTAAATTTTAGCCTATAAGCAGTCCTTCCTCAAAAAAATCACTTATAAAGTTGTTTTTTTCTGGATTTATTGAGCCCTTAAAGTCTCAATTAGCTGTTTGAAAAGTAAATATTTAAGAAGAGAAGTGTGGACGGTTAAGGTTACCAAAATTTGTCGTACACACTTCAACATTATACATTTCTTAATTCTTAGGATTTGTATAGAAGCTAGTGTGCGCCGTTTTTAAACTTGAGAGTTTGATCATGGCTCAGAACGTACGCTGGCGGCACGCCTAACACATGCAAGTCGAACGAAGTAGCAATACTTAGTGGCAGACGGGTGAGTAACATGTAGGTATCTACCCTTTGGCCTGGAATAACACGAGGAAACTTGTGCTAATACCGGATAAGTCTTTACGGAGAAAGCTTTATGCACCATTGGATGAGCCTGCACTTGATTAGTTTGTTGGTGGGGTAATGGCCTACCAAGACTTTGATCAATAGCTGATTTGAGAGGATGATCAGCCACATTGGGACTGAGACACGGCCCAAACTCCTACGGGAGGCAGCAGTGGGGAATCTTGCACAATGGAGGAAACTCTGATGCAGCGATGCCGCGTGAGTGAAGAAGGCCTTTGGGTTGTAAAGCTCTTTCGTCGGGGAAGAAAATGACTGTACCCGAATAAGAAGGTCCGGCTAACTTCGTGCCAGCAGCCGCGGTAATACGAAGGGACCTAGCGTAGTTCGGAATTACTGGGCTTAAAGAGTTCGTAGGTGGTTGAAAAAGTTGGTGGTGAAATCCCAGAGCTTAACTCTGGAACTGCCATCAAAACTTTTCAGCTAGAGTTTGATAGAGGAAAGCAGAATTTCTAGTGTAGAGGTGAAATTCGTAGATATTAGAAAGAATACCAATTGCGAAGGCAGCTTTCTGGATCATTACTGACACTGAGGAACGAAAGCATGGGTAGCGAAGAGGATTAGATACCCTCGTAGTCCATGCCGTAAACGATGTGTGTTAGACGTTGGAAATTTATTTTCAGTGTCGCAGCGAAAGCGATAAACACACCGCCTGGGGAGTACGACCGCAAGGTTAAAACTCAAATGAATTGACGGGGACCCGCACAAGTAGTGGAGCATGTGGTTTAATTCGAAGATACGCGCAGAACCTTACCAACACTTGACATGTTCGTCGCGACTTTAAGAGATTAAAGTTTTCGGTTCGGCCGGACGAAACACAGGTGCTGCATGGCTGTCGTCAGCTCGTGTCGTGAGATGTTGGGTTAAGTCCCGCAACGAGCGCAACCCTCACTTTTAGTTGCCATCATTTAGTTGGGCACTCTGAAAGAACTGCCAGTGATAAGCTGGAGGAAGGTGGGGATGACGTCAAGTCCTCATGGCCCTTACGTGTTGGGCTACACACGTGCTACAATGGTATTTACAAAAGGAAGCAAAACGGCGACGTTTAGCAAATCCTAAAAAAATACCTCAGTTCGGATTGCACTCTGCAACTCGAGTGCATGAAGCTGGAATTACTAGTAATCGTGGATCAGCGTGCCACGGTGAATGCGTTCCCGGGTCTTGTACACACCGCCCGTCACACCATGGGAGTTGGTTCTACCTTAAGGCAAGGTTTTAAACCCTTGACCACGGTATAGTCAGCGACTGGGGTGAAGTCGTAACAAGGTAGCCGTAGGGGAACCTGCGGCTGGATTACCTCCTTTCTAAGGATGAATGAAATTTTATTTCATTCTAAATAATTAACAGGTTAATGTTGACCGTCCTCATTTCTCTTCTTAAAATTGTGTTTCTCTTGCATGGGGGCCGGTAGCTCAGTTGGTTAGAGCACACCCTTGATAAGGGTGGGGTCGAAAGTTCGAGTCTTTCTCGGCCCACCAAATTAATATCCTGGGGGATTAGCTCAGCTGGGAGAGCGCCTGATTTGCATTCAGGAGGTCAGCGGTTCGATCCCGCTATCCTCCACCAGAAACACTTAGCTATATAATTTGTGAATAAGAAATAATTAATATCAATATCTATATCCGAACATTAGAAATGTTATTAGCTAATGTTCAATAAAAATTTGATTCAACACAGAATTTTTTTCTGTGCATAAATCAAGCGTTTAAGGGCGTGTAGCGGATGCCTTGGCACTGAAAGACTAAGAAGGACGTGATATACTGCGATAAGTTTCGGGGAGCTGTATGTAAGTTTTGATCCGAAAATTTCCGAATGGGGAAACCCACCACTTTATGTGGTACTTTAAATTAAATTC
>CACNSS010000001.1:0-52500 GCA_902623215.1 uncultured Pelagibacteraceae bacterium | reverse complement strand
AGCCGTGGTAGACCACCACGTTGATAGGCTGGATGTGGAAGCGCAGTAATGCGTGCAGCTGACCAGTACTAATAGCTCAATTGGCTTGATTTATGCACTGAAAAAAATTTAATTTAATTGATATTAAAATTTTAATATTTAGATCCGATACACATTAAATTTACAATTTAAACTGATCTCCACTAATTAGTGGACCTGAGTAATTATTTCTTTTTATTTGATTTCCAATTTCTAAAGATTATAAAATACAGTCATCAATATCAACCTCGTATCTATAAGTGCCAGCTCTTCATTTATAAGTATGCTTTTTTAGATTAATTTATAGACTAATTATTATAAATTTCTTAATTATTTACACTATTTTAATTTTCGTTATAAGCTTCATAAAGAAAATTATAAAAAACCTAAAAAAATTAGTATTAAGTTGTGTTATAATAATTGTATTTATTTTTTAAATAATTTTGGATCGACTTAATTTAAAAAAATTTTATAGATCATGATAAAAAATATTCTTATTTTAGGTCCAATATGGAGAAATAGTAAAATAATTAATTTTATTGAAAAAGAAAATTATACTGCACACTTCACAAATTCTAAAGTTTCAAAATTTTTTATTATAAAAAATAAAATAGACATGATTATATCATCAGGCTATCCATATCTAATTACAAACCAGGTGATTAAATCCACAAAGATTGCAATAAATCTTCACATATCTTACCTCCCTTTTGGTAGAGGCATTATGCCAAATTTATGGTCTTTTATAGATGGTTTTCCATCTGGTATATCGATTCATTATCTTGATAAAAATTTTGATACTGGAAAAATAATAGTTCAAAAGAAAATTAAGTTTAAATCTATAGAAAAACAAACGCTCAAGTCAACACATGATTATTTAATTTTAAATTTAGAAAAATTTTTTATAAGGAATTTTAAAAAAATAATTAAAAAAAAATTTGAACCTTATCATCAAAATAAATATTATAATTATAATTTATATCGTAACCGTATTGAGAGTGAAAAAATTATGAAAAATTTTAAAAAAAAATGGAAAACAAAAATTACAAAAGTTATTGAATATGGTAAAAAAAATAAATTTATATCCTAAAAGAGAGGCTTTTGGTGCAAATGAGGTTTATGCATTAAAAAGAGTTATAAGTTTTTATAGAAAAAAAAAGGAGGACCCTCCGTATAAAGGAAAATTTGAAAAAGAATTATCAAAAAAATTTTCAATTTTTATGAATAATGGTTTTTCTCTACCAGTTTCTAGCGGGACCTCAGCATCTTATGTCGCAATTCAATCTTTACAATTAAAAAAAGGAACAGAGATTTTGATAACTCCTGTAAACGATAGTGGTCCTATAAATTCAATTATCTCTCTAGGTTTAAAGCCTCGTTTATGTGATACAGATTTTAATTCATATAATGTTAAACTTGAAAATATCAAAAAAAAAATTACAAATAAAACTAAAGCTGTAATGATTTCACATATTGCAGGAGAAACTAGTCAAATATTTAAAATTAAAAAATATTTAAAAAAAAAAAAAATTTATCTGATTGAAGACTGTAGCCAATCACCAGGAGCAAAATGTTTCAGTTGCGAAATTAGATGTAAACCTTGTTACTCTAAAAAAGCTGGAGAATTTGGAGATGTTTCTTTTTTTTCAACTATGTACAGAAAAACTATAGCAAGCGGTGGAAGTGGCGGGATAGTATTTACAAAAAAAATAAAATTATTTAAAAATATACAGAGTGCATCTGATAGAGGAAAACAACCTTGGAAAAAAGTTAATCAGAATGATCCAAGTTTAGCAAAATTTCCAGCTCTAAATCATAATACAAATGAATTTTCATGTGCAGTGTCATTATCATCATTAAAACGCCTTAAAAAAACAAATAACTTAAGAAAAAAATCTTTAAACTATTTTATTAACGAATTAGTTAAAAATTCAAAAACATGTATTCCGTATAATTTTCACGATGATTTTGCTCCCTTTTTTTTTCCAATAATAGTGAATACAAAAAAATTAAAAATTTCTAAAAATAAATTTGCTAATGAGCTTATCAGAATTGGGATTCCACTTCTTCCAGAATATAATTGTATAGTTACTAAATGGAAATGGGCTAAAAAATACTTTTCAAATTTTTTTACACCCAATGCAGTAAATTTAAGCAAAAAGTCTTTTAATTTATTCCTTAATGAGAAATTTAAAAAGAGAGAGATGAAAGAAATAGTTAGATTGATTTGTAAAATTGAAAAGAAGTATATTAAATATTAATTTGTCTATACAAAAGCCCAAGAATTATTCAAAAATTGCCTTTCAAACTTTGATAAAGTATTTTTTTTTTCTGTAAAAAATTTTGAATTAAATATAAACATTTCTTCTACTTTTTCTAAGTCATTTAACTTTTTAATTGAAAATTCCTCAAATACAAAATGAAGATGTTTCTTTTTCTTTAAAGCAATTTTGTATATTTCCAATCTTTGACTTTTGTTGTCTGGTAATGAAAAAACTGACAAAAAACATACACCTTTCAAAGATTTTTCCTCAAGCAGAGATCTTAATACAATATTGTTTTTTCCATATGTATTTTCATTAGTTGACATAAAGAATTCCCCACCAATTTTATTAGTAATATATTCTTTGTTAATTTGATTTTGAGCATATGAGGGAAATATAACGCCATTAATTGCTTTTAAATTTATATATCCAGCAAAAATTGGAATTTTTTTTGATTTATAATGATCCATGGAATTTTTTCTTATTAACAGATTCAATAAAGTTAAAACCAATTTTAGTTAATGGTTTAACTATGTATGGTTGAAAAAAATGAGGAATGTTTCTATGAGTTTTACTGAAAACATCATAAGGTGATAGCAAACTCTTAAATCTACAATTTAACGATATTCTTGTTTCCTTGGTAGTATTAATAACATTGCCATGTTGTATAATTGGGGAAAATACTAAAATTTCCCCGTAGTTAATTTTTAAAAATTTAAATTTTTTTTTATATTTATTATAGATTTTTATGATTGTTTTATTTTTACTTTTTGTAATCTCTTTGTTTATTTTAATATTATCTTTAGGATTGGTTATAAACATTGAATGAGTAGATTTTTTAACATTCATAAGTGGAATCCAAACTACTACTTCAAAAGGACTTTCACCAGCATAAATATCTGAATGCATTGGTAACATGGACTTGTTGTCGTTGGGTATTTGAATTGATAGATTTATCTTTTTTTGCATTGCGATTTCATTACCAACCAAGCCATCTAAAATTTCTTTTGCAGAATTATAATAATAATCTCTGAATTTTTTATTTTTATTAACATTGGTTATTGCCGATACTCTAAAATTGTTTAATTCTTTTTTTTTTATAAAACTATGAAGTGTTTCAAAATATTTTATTTTATCTTTTGGAACATTTTTTTTATCTTTTGATAAAATTTTATAAATAAAATCTTGTAAATTATTCAAGGACTTTAAATCACTCGTTTTTTTAACTAAATATCCATTTTTTTGAAATGATGATATTTCTTTTTTATTTAACATCGTGATTAATTTTTTATTTTAATATTTAATATTTTTTTTTCAATAAATAACAGTTTATAATTCCTCATAAAATTGTAAGCCTTGCATGATTATATCATCAATATCTACATACCTATAAGTACCCATTCTACCTACCGACATTATTTTTGGCGGTAAAGCATCAAGGTATTTTTGTGCTAAATCAACATCTTTTGCGATCATTGTAGGATATAATTTGTTTTTCATTGAAGGAACTTCCAAGGTAATTAGTGAGTTCTTACTTTTATGTTGAGTAAATTTTTTAAATTCGGTCACCCTTGTTTGTTGCTCATTTTCATTTGGATAGTAAAGAAAATAAACATCCTTAGGAAGGACATTCTCAATTGGCAATACAATTTTGTAGAATTCTCTTCCAACATAATTTAATTCACCCCAACAATTTTTAAACAAAAAATCTGGAGAAGTAGTCGATACAATTAAATCACCCTCGAATTTATCATTATTCGTGTAAATTATATTTTTGTCTAAATCTATATCTGTAATTTCTGTACTCAACATCATGTTACAGTCCTTTAGAGATACATCAAAAAATTTATTATAACCATCATGAGCTATAGGGTAAGCATTAATATGTTCACTTGGAAATTCATATCTTGACCCTGTTTCTAATGGTTTTCTTTTAACTGTTGCCTCAAAGCCATAATCCATTTCAGTATTACTTTTTAGATTCCAGGCCTTCAAATTATAATATTTATTAAACCTTTCGTATAAAGTTTTACCTACTCTTCCAATCCAGAATTCCTCAAAGTTTTTAGATTTTGTTTCTTTTGGTAATGCATCAAGCTCAGCAAAAATTTTATTAGAGTTTTTAAATTGCTTTACATCATCGATATGCATTGGGTAACTAGCAAAAAAATCTTCTTCTTGCTGATAGCTATAATTCATTTTTTTTATATGCCTCATTGGAACAATCTTATTTAAAAATTCAAATGCCTTCATATTACTGTCAGGACCAATAAAATGTCTTGGTCCATATGTATATGGATGCCCTCCATGATAAAATGTTCTTACCCCACCACCTGCCATTGGTGCTCTATCAAATACTGTTACATCCCAATTTTTCTTTTTCAACATCATTGCAAACATACAACCTGAAAAACCCGATCCAATAATTAAAGCTTTTTTCATTATTTTAGTTATTTCTTATTGATACTTTTTCAGCAAACTCCGGTGATATTAGTTCATCGCCAGTAACCTCATCCCAAACATTACAGTTTTCACAAATCGAAATCTTTGCTTTATTTTTTTCCATATGCAATTTTCTTCTCTCATCTGCAATTTTAGATTTCCATAATTCTTTTATGCTGGTTTTCATAATATTTCCTGTTGGAAATTTGTTATTATAATCAACATTGCAAAGAGGCACATCACCGTTAGCGAAAAAAACCATCAAAGACCATAATGCTACACAGGGCAAATTTGGCTCATAGCTCTTTTCTATAGATTTATAATTATCTAGTTGACCACCCCAATTAAAAATATTGTGGTAATAAATCCTATCATTTTCTGATGCATAACCTTTCCAAAAATTATAATAGTCATTCCACTCATCTTTATTTGATTCTTGTCTTATCATTCTTATCCACACTCTACAATTTGGATTAATTTTATCTCTAAGTTTTAGAAAATTAATAGCATTCTCTTTGACTTCATCAAATTTCAGTCTAACTCTAATGCTCTCAAAAACATCTTTTTTAAGGCTATCTATAGACATAATTACTAAACCTAGTCCTGCTTCAAGTATTTCTTTTGATCTTTTTTCATTTAACAGCGAGACGTTTGTAGCAATAGATGTCTCGTTTATTCCTGCTTCTTTAAATTTATTAATTCTTTGAGCAAGTTTTTTGTCTATTAATGGCTCTCCATCTCTATAAAGGCTTACTCTTTTTAAAAATTTTTTATTTTCTATCAATTCATCGCTTATTTTATCAAAAACATCATCCTTCATTACAGGATAGTTTCTTTCCCAATCATTAATAGTACACATTGGACATCTAGCATTACACGCATTTACAGTCTCAATTTCAATAAATTTTGGAAATTCTAAAAGACTATCAATGTTTTCTTTAGGAGATATTCTTCTTACAAGGTAGTCTTTAAACTTATTCATTATTTTTAAAGCTTATAGCTTTATTTTTTAAATTAGCAATAGCTTTTGGATTTTTAAAATTTTTGATCCAGTGAGGAAAAATACTATCATTTTTTTTTAACAGCGGACCTCTTTTACTTTCATGATATATTACATGGGGTGATGTTGGTATCATTGTGTGATAAACATTTATTGGTGTTCGAAATATATCACCTCTAGAAATTTTACATGTTTTTTTTATTGAGCCATTATTTTTAAACAAAACACAAATCATTGAACCTTTGATTATATGATATGTCTCTCCCTTTTTTAGGTGTTTATGAGGTCTATAAAAGTTACGTTTCTGTTGCAGTATTATCATATCATGATGACTAGACTTTGAATTTTTATGAAGGCAAATTCTCAAATCTACTTTATTTCTGTGATAAAAATTTTCGATAAACTTTAAATATTTTTTTGAAAAAAAAGTTTTTTCACAATTTAAAAAAAAAGATTTAGTTTTTGCGTTTTTATCCTCTTTAAGAAATTTTATCATATTTTTGTTATCAACATATCTTCAATATTAGTTAATTTAAAGTTTATATTTTTTTTTAGTTTACGGATATTAAAACTAACATCTTTAGGTCTTTTATCGGTAAATTTAAAGTCATTTAATTTACTTTTAATAATTTTAATTCTGTTTAATCGTTTATTTTTCCTAATTAAATTATTAAACTTTCTATACAAGTTATATCTACTATATCCTCTCGGACCACCTACATTAAAAGTTCCTCTTATTTCTTTTTTTAAAAATAATTTAGTAACTTTTACTAAATCTCTTGAAAATAGTGGGGAAAATTTTTGATCAGTAGCAGCAAAAATTTTTGAGTTTTTCTTTTTTGATCTATTTATAAAATCACTTATTAAAGTATTATCATTCAAATCATCACCATAAGTTTTTGCAATTCTAAGAATGCAAAAGTTTTTAGTATTTTTATTAATATATTTTTCTATTTCTAACTTTTGTCTTCCATAGAGATTAATTGGTTTTGGTTTATGATTTTCATTATATTTTCCAATTTTTCCATCAAATACAAATTCTGTAGAAAAAAAAATAAAATATATTTTTTTTTTAATAAAATATGAAATAAGTTTCTTAGTTTTAATTACGTTTAATTTTTCAGATAATTCTTTATTTTTCTTACAAAAATCAGGATCAGAATAAGCAGATAAAATTACAGCTTTGGAAATATTTTTTTTCTTAATAAGATCAGCAATATTATCTTTTAAAACATCAAACTTAATTCCGTTTTTTAATTTATTTTTGTTATATGTTAGCAATAAATCCTTTTGTTTATTGCTAAAAAAATACTTTCCAATTTTTCCACTAGCACCTATAACGACAGAATTCATAAATATATTAAGATGAACAAACTTTTAAAAATAAATAACCTTATTCATTTAAGAAGTAAATTTAAAAAAAAAAAAATTGTTTTAGTACATGGAGTTTATGATTTGTTACACATGGGCCATATTGAATACTTTAAAGAGGCAAAAAGTATGGGAGATATATTGGTTGTATCAGTCACATCAAATAAATTTGTTAATAAAGGTGTTAATCGTCCATATTTTGATGAAAAAAATAGGATTGCGCTTTTAAATGAACTTTCTGACGTTGATTATACAGTTCTTAGTCCTGATGCCAGCGCTGTAAAGGTAATTAAAAATTTAAAACCTAATTTTTATGTAAAAGGTCCTGACTATAGAATTAAAGAAAATGATAAAGCTGGAAATTTGGATATTGAAAAAAAAGAAGTAATTAAAAATGGTGGACAGTTAAAAATTACACATGGAAAAGTATTTTCGTCTACAAAAATATTAAATTATAATTTTGATGAATTTCAAGTTTTAAAAAAAATTAAATCGTTAAATTCTTTTAACAAGATTGATTATAATGAAATAATTAATGATTATTCTAGAGCCTTAAAGAAAATATCTAAAGAAAAAGTTTTGGTAATTGGAGAAACAATATTAGACAATTATTACTACTCAGAGTCATTAGGAACTCCATCAAAAGAAAATATTTTATCTGTTAATTTTTTAAAAAAAGATGAATATATAGGTGGAGCATTACCAGTAGCTTTAAACATTTCTAATCTTTCGAAAAATGTTACTTTTGTTTCTTTTTACAAAGATAAAAAAATTATTAAAAAAATTAAATCTAAAGAAAATAAAAAAATTAAATTTAAATTTTTCCACGAAGAGAAATATAGAGAAATTAAGAAAAATAGATTTATCGATATAAATACAAAGAGAAAGTTTTTTGAATTTTATGAGTTTAATAATCAAGAGTTCAATAACTCTCAATTCTTTTCATTTTTAAAAAAAAATATTCAAAATTATGATAAAGTTATAGTTTGTGATTTTGGTCACGGTATGTTTAATAAAAGTATTGTTAAAATATTAGAAAAAAAATCAAAATTTCTATGTGTTAACGTTCAAACTAATTCAGGAAATAGAGGTTATAATCTATATAAAAAATTCGATAAGGCAAATTTATTGGTTCTTGACGAGCCAGAAATAAGATTAGGCTTAACAAACAGGTATAAAACTTTAGAAAAGATAATTACTAGCAAAGAATTAAAAAATTATAAAAACTTAATGGTAACAAGGGGTATAAAAGGTTTGATGCTTAGAGATAAATTAGCAAATAAAGGCTACTATAATTTTCCTGCTTTAAATACAAAAGCTGTAGATACTATGGGGGCTGGAGATGCTGCTTTTGCTTATGCCTGTATGTTTATAAATTCTACAAAAAAAAAAATGTTGGTTGGTTTATTAAGTTCTATTGCTGGTGCAATAAAAACAACAATTTTAGGCCATGAAAAATTTTTAGATCTATCAGAGGTTACAAGAACATTAGAAGGTATATTAAAAGAATGAGAATTTTAATTACAGGAGGCGCAGGTTTTATAGGTAGTCATTTATGTGAAAAGCTTTTAAAAAAAAAAGAAATTAAGAGTTTGTTAGTTTTAGACAATCTTGAGGATGGTGAAAAAAAAAATCTAAAACATTTGAAATCAAAAAAAATTAAACTTCAGAAAAAAAATATAAACAATTTTAGATCAATACTTCCATCATTTAAAAATGTTGATGTTGTTGTGCATTTGGCTGCTTTGTCTGATATTGTTCCATCAATAAATGATCCCAAAAATTATATTAACACAAATATAATTGGCACAATGAACGTACTTGAAGCCATGAGATTTCATGATGTAAAAAAAATAGTATATTCATCATCCTCATCTTGTTATGGAATACCAAAAAATTACCCAACTAAAGAAAACAATAAAATTGATACACGTTATCCATATTCTTTTTCAAAAAATATCGCTGAGCAACTAATTCAGCATTGGTCTAAAGTTTATAATATAAATTTTATATCTTTGAGATTGTTTAATGTTTATGGGACAAGATCAAGAACTCATGGAGCTTATGGAGCAGCTTTAGGGGTTTTTTTACGTCAAAAAATCGCGAATCAACCATTTACAGTTGTTGGTAATGGAAACCAAAAAAGAGATTTTATTTATGTTTCTGATGTATGTGAAGCTTTTTACAAAGCAATTAAATCAAAAAAGAAAAATTTTATTTTAAACATTGGTTCTGGAAAACCACAGTCAGTAAATACTCTTTTAAAAATAATTGGTGGAAAAAAAGTTTTTATACCAAAAAGACCCGGAGAACCAAATATTACTCATGCAGATATAAAAAAGGCAAAAAAAATATTAAAATGGAGACCAAAGATTTCTTTAAAAGAAGGTGTAAACAAGGTGGTTGAAAATATTGATTATTGGAAAAATGCTCCGCTTTGGACTCCAAAAAATATATCAATAGCAACTAAAAACTGGTTTAAATATTTAAAATGAAATCTAAAAATATTTTAATTACTGGAGGCTCTGGTTATGTGGGTACTTCTCTTTGTATTAAGTTACTTAAAAATAATAAAGTAAACATAGTAAACTATGATATTTCTTTATTTGGAGATGAACATCTACCAAAACATGAAAGATATAAATATATAAAAAACGATTTACGTAATATTCATGAATTTAAAAAAGCAATTAATTTAAATAATATAGATACAGTTTTACATCTTGCGTGTATTTCTAATGACCCAACATTTGAGCTTAAAAGTGATATATCAAAAATTATAAATTATGATTGTTTTGAGGATTTAGTAAAAATTTCAAAAGAAAATAATGTAAAAAAATTCATTTATGCATCAACCTGTTCAGTCTATGGAGTTTCTAGTAGCCCAGATGTTACAGAAGAACACCCTTTGGTACCCATGACAGATTATAATAAATATAAAGCTTTATGTGAACCAATCTTAAAAAAATATCTAGATGATAGCTTTCATGGATTAATTATAAGACCAGCAACAGTCTGTGGATTTAGTGAAAAAATGAGGTTTGACTTAACTGTAAATATTTTAACTAACTTTGCTTTTAATAAAGGGTTTATAAAAGTTTTTGGAGGAGAACAAAGAAGACCGAACATTCATATTGATGATATGTGTAAATTATACATTCAATTATTTTCTACTAATTTTAAAAATATAAATGGTGAAATATTTAATGTAGGACAAGAAAATCTTAAAATTATTGAAATAGCAAAAAAAATTAAAAAAATTATGAAAGATGACTTTAATAAAGAAATTGATTTAAAAATAGAGCACTCAGATGATAAAAGATCTTATCAAATTAATTCTGATAAAATTCAAAAAGTTCTAAATTTTAAGTTTAGTAAAAAGGTTGAGGATGCTGTAAGAGATTTATTAAAAAACTTTCAAAATGGAAATTTGAAAAATACATTTGATCCAAAGTGGCAAAATATACAAGTCCTTAAAAATAATTTAAGTTTACTTAATTATTCAAAATAAATAAGTTCAAAATCACCATTGTATCCAGTCATTTTAAATATCCATTTCCATTCATCTTTTGAGAAAAAAGATTCACAGGTTAAAGCCCAACATTGAAGATTGAATAATTCTTTTTCGTTTCTATAACTTTCCACCATCAAGTACTTGTTTTTCGATAAAGTTTGAATTCTTTTTATAGTAGGTATTAATTTATTTATCTTTAAATTGTGCAAACAGGCTAAAGAGATTACAAGATTAAATGAATTTTTTTTAAACGATAATCCTTTATTAATATCATGCTTAAATAAGTAGGGTTTTATCTCATCTGGTGCATTTTTTAGAGCATGCTTAGATATATCAATACCAACAATCTTGATATTAGGTAAAATTTTTTTGATTTCATAAAGTAAAAAAGCTTTACCACAACCGACATCAAGTATTTTTGAAGTATTAGTCAGCTTGTATTTTTTGATAATTTTTTTTGCTACCATAGTCCATCTACCAGGAATATATTTATAACCGCCATATCCAAATTTTCTGTCTCCGTCCCAATAATCTGCTCCATATTTTTTTGCAACCTTCATACATTTTACTTTTTCATTAATCATTCTTTCTAAGTAATTTCTTTTTGTTGATTTATGAAGCGAGGTAATTATTTTTATTTCAGTCATAGAAATTTACCATTTTTGAATTTTTTTATCAGTTTTTAAACTCATAAACGTTGGTCCGTTAATTTTACTCATTCTCTTTGCAAATTTTTCAGTTTCAATACTATTTTTGGGAAAAAAAGATTTTATATTACTCATTAATGACATCAATTTTTTTGCATTTAATTCCGAATGAGTTGGCCCCAACGATGGATAATCTGCAAATCCTACGAGATTTACATTAGCTTTTTGCTGATTTACATCTAATTTTATTTGTTCAAAAGGTCTTTCAATTAAAAAGGGTGTTATTGTGTAAACCCAAGGCCTTAAGCCACTTAGAGCAGCACCTGATGCAAATCCTATTATGCTTTGTTCGCAAATGCCCAAGTTAAAAAATCTATCAGGATGTTTTTTTCTAAATTCATCAAAAATCCCATACCCTATATCTCCTACAATCAATATTATTTTTCTATCCTTTGATGCTAAATCAGAAATAATTTTTCCAAACCTTCTTCTCACGATAATCTAAACCTCTTTTTTGCTATATCTAGTTCATTTCCTTGCAGCTTTCTTGCATGCCATACAGGATCGTTTTCAAATTCTTTTATTCCTTTACCTTTAATGGTATTAAATATTATTATTGTTGGTTTATTTATTTTTCTTTTTTTTTTGAGAGCGTTATTTATTTGCTTAAATGAATGTCCATTTTTGACATTGATACAATTAAAATTAAAAGTTTTAAATTTAGATAAAAGATTTCCAAGAGGTAAAGCATCTTTTATTTTTGAAAGGGCTTGAATTTTATTATAATCAACTAGAACAAATAAGTTGTCTAATTTATGTTTAGAAGCAATCAACAAAGATTCCCAAGTAGTTCCCTCTTGACACTCACCATCGCTTATTAGAACAAAGATCTTACCTTTAATATTTCTAAATTTTTGAGCAAAAGCAATTCCGGTTGCTATTGGAAGACCATGCCCCAAACTTCCGGTGGTGCAATGAATTCCATTTTTTGGATCTATTTCTAAATGAGTTGATATTTTAGGTTTTAATCCTTTTTCTCTTAATAAAATACATAATGGAAATGAGGCATGGGATTTACTAAGTATAAATTTGTCATTTTTTTTTAAAATTTTATTATATAGGGTTATTATAATTTCTATCATTGAAAAACTTCCACCTAGATGTGCCTCACCTTTTTCGATAAATCTTTTAAGAGTATCTTGACGTAATTTAAATGCTTTCTTGATTAGGTTTTTCATTTTTTAAATATAAATGTATATCATTGTTATTTAGATTGTGAGATATATATCTTAATTAAATTATACAAGAAAAAAATAATAATATGTTATAAACCACAATTTAAATTATTTTATGAAAACAAAAAAAAAAAATAAATTCTACCTTAACTATATTGAAGGGATCAACGATGCTTTAAATAATATAGATCATAACAAAATTGAAAAATTAGAAAAACTTATTGATAAATGTAGAAATAATAGAATATTAGTATTTGGTAACGGGGCAGGTGCTGCTATAGCGAGCCATTTTGCTAATGATTTGTCAAATACAAGTAAAATAAAAACATATTCTTTTGATAATTCTGCACATTTAACTTGTTTTGCTAATGATTATGGTTTTGAAAATTGGGTTAAAAAAACTATAGAAATTTTTGCAAATAAAAATGATCTTATAATTTTGTTAAGCGCTTCTGGTAATTCAAAAAATATGATCAAAGCAGCAGAATATTGCAAAATAAAAAGATTAAATTTTTTTTCAATTACTGGTTTTTTAGAAACAAACAAACTCAATAAAATTAGTAAAAATTTTATTTGGATCGACTCAAAATCGTATAACAAAGTCGAACTTTCTCAATTATTTGTTCTTTTATCAATAATAGACAAAATGAAACTTAAAAAATGAAAAAAAAATCGTTTTGTTTTGATATCGATAATACAATATGTACCACTTTTAAGAGTGAATATAAAAAAGCTAAACCTAAAAGAAAAATTATAAAATTGATAAATAATTTATTTGATCTTGGACATGAAATAAATTTCTTTACAGCGAGACATATGGGAAGAAACAAAAATAACTCTTTGAAGGCCAAAAAATGTGGATATAAATTTACAAAGAAACAACTTGATGATTGGGGATTAAAGTATCACAAACTTTTTTTTGGAAAACCGAGTGCTGATTATTACATAGATGACAAATCTATTTATTTGAAAAAAAAAACAAATAAAATTTTATTAAATTTGATTAAAAAAAACTTCATTAAAAAATTTTAATATATTAAAAATGAATAAGTATAGTATTGATAGAACCTGTCCTATATGTGAAAAAATTGTTAATGATAATTTAAAAAATTCACGAGTTTCCTTTTTTAGTTCACCAAAAAATTTTTATAAAATAGAAAATAGAGATTCTTATTGTAAAAAGTGTGAATATGTATTTTCTTATAAGAAACCAACTCAATTTTTTTTAAATTTTCACTATAAAAATAAAATTCTTCCAAAAAATTTAAAGCCTGACTATAATTTAAAAAATCAAATAAATTTTATAAAAAAATACTTTCATAAAAAACAAAGAATTTTAGAAATTGGTTCATCAAATAATTATTTAGTAAATCAACTAAATAAAAAAGGTTTTTACTGCAAAGGATATGATTTGAATAATAAAAGTATGAAAAGTGTCTCTAATTTTGATGTTCTGATACTAAATCATGTTTTAGAACATGTTTCTGACTTGAATTATTTTATGAGAAAATTGAATAAAGATTTAAAAATGAATAGTAAAATAATTGTAGAGGTTCCACATTTAAATAAGTATTCACATAAATATTTGAATGCTTTAACAACTGAGCACTTATATCATTTTTCAAAAAAATCGTTGATTGATCTTTTTTCAAAATTTAATTTAAAATTTTTATTTTTAGAAAAAAAATTAATTTCTAGGCCAAATTCAATTAGATTAGTTTTTGAAAAAGTAAATAAACTTAACAAAAATCCAAATTATAAAAACAAAAATAAGATTAACTTAAAATTGATTTACAAAAATATTTTGAATAGCAAAAAAGAAAACATTTTAAAAAATTCAAAAAAAATAGTAAATATAATAAATCAAAATAAATCTTCAAAAATAATTTTTTGGGGATTTAATACAAGGTGTGTTCAATATTATGATTTTTTATCGAATAAAATAAGGAAATCAGTACTAATTGTTGATTTAAATTTTTCTAAATTTAACAATTTTAATTATATGGGAAAAAGTTTAAAAATTTATAATCCAGATAGAATGATTGACAGTAATAATATCTACATTATTTTCGCAACGTCATGGTTTAGTGATATAAAAAAATTACTTTTAAAAAAAAATATTAGTGAAAAAAAAATCTTTAAAATATTATAAAAAAGTTTTTGACTTTAATAAAAATTTTTCTAAATCAATAACTTTTTATAAAAAGTATGGTTTTGTAATTTATAAAAATTTAATTGGTAAAAATCATATCCAAGAAATTAATTTTGATTTGAGAAAAATTATTAGTCAACAGTATTTTAAATATTTTTCTGATACAAAAACAACAACTGATGAAAAATTGATAAAATTATCAAAAAAGAATGATAAATTTAGAGAGAGGATATATAAAATTATACAAGATCTGCCATCAAATAAAAGATTATGTTTGAACAAAAACTTTTATAAAATCTGCAAAAGCTTAAAGCTCAATGCACCTACAATAAAAAGTAATCAAATAAGAATGGATTTACCATTTTCTGAAAAATTCTTGATACCTCCTCATCAAGAAATTAAAGGAACAAAATCAGATAACCTAATTTTCTTTATTACAGCACTAACAAAAACAACAAAGGATATGGGTGCAATCTCACTCTATCCAGAAAGTTTTAAACTTGGCCCCTTAATTCCAAATACAAAAAAGGATAAAAGATATCAATTTGTGAACCCTAAATATTTTAAAAACTTAAGTAATGAAAAATTTAATCTACAAAAAGGTGAAACAATTTTTTTAAATATGTATACTATTCACGGGAGTAATAAAAATGTGAGTGAAAAAAAAATAAGATGGAGTTCAATTATAAGATTTGAAGATTTCTCAAGAATGCCCTATCTAGACTTAAACGACGAATATCTAAAATATGATTTAAAAGGTTAATTTTTGTCTTTAGATAAAATAAATTTATTATTTAAAGAGTATAAAATTTAATTAATAATATTACTTTAGCTAAAGTCAAAGTTATAAAAAAATTTTGAGTTTTTCTCATCGAATTCTTAAATTGATTTAAATTGACAAATTTTGTTTAGATTTAACTTAACACTATATTCTCATAACATATATACATTTATATCATTGTACTAATTTTAAAATACTATTTGTAAGATCTTTATGATCTGTTATTTATGAATAACCTAAATTTTTATAATTAATGAAAAAAACAATTATAGATTTATCTTTACAATTTAAGAGTGGAATGCAAAAATACTCCTCTAAACATCCAACAGTAAAAATTACAAAAACAGCTACACATAAAAAGGATAAAAGAGAAATCAGAAAAATAATAATTGGAAGTCATAGTGGTACACATGTTGATGCACCTATACATTTTTGTAAAGACACATTTACTATTGATAAATTCCCAGCGAAACATTTCATAGGTAAAGCAATTTTATTAAATTTTGTATCAAAAAAAAAAAGATCTGAGATCTCTTTAAGTGAGCTTAAATCTAAATTAAATAACACAAAAGTTGAAGATAAAATTTTAATTTTTAGGTTTGATTGGACTGATAGATACTATGGAAAAAAAAATTTTTACACAGATCACCCCTACTTATCAAGTGAATCCTGCAGATGGATGGTTAAAAACAAAATAAGATTTATTGGATTAGACTCACCTCAGCCAGATAATCCAAACGATAAAAACATCATGAATGATGGAATTAATCACAAAATTTTATTATCTAATAATATTTTAATAGTTGAATATTTGACAAGTCTTAAAAAGATTAAAAAAAAGAATTTCTTATTTTGTGGAGCTCCATTAAATATTAATAGCTCTGATGGATCTCCATTACGAGCAATAGGAATGTATTAATTGAAAAATAAACAGATAATCAATTGTGAAAAATGGCTTGCTAAAAAGCTAAATGTAAAACATACAAAAAAAAATATTAAATTAGATTATCTTAATAAAAAACTAATTGACTCTTTAAATTTCTTAAATTTTATTTTTTCAATTCAAGAAAAATATAAAATTAAATTTAATAACAATCATTTTAAAAAAAGAAATTACAGAAATATCGAAGAATTTGCTAAAATTATAATTCAAACTAAATATAAGAAATAGATTGAATGAAAATAAACTCCTGTCCTTTATGTAGATCAAAAAACATTAAAATACTGTGGAATGATAAAATTAGAATTGGAAAAAAATTCTCCAAAAAAAAATATGAGATTTTGAAATGTATTAATTGCGATGTTGGTTATCTAAAAGATAGACAAAGTTTCTTAGAAGATAATAAAATTTTTAGAAAAATTTTTGACGGTGATAATAGCGTTTTAAAATATCAATCTTTTAATAGGCCACGTGAAATAAAAAAGATAAAAAAAATACAAAATTTAATTAATTTTAAAAATAAATCCGTTCTTGAGAGTAATTGTGGAGCAGCTAGTATATTGGATTATCTTAAAAAAGATGCAAAGTTAACTGCTGGTTTAGACTCCTCAATTTATAGAAGCCATGTTGAAAAAAAACATCTTTTTTTTTCAAATTTAGAGGATTTAAGAGTATCAAAATATAAGTTTGATCTAATAATATCATTAGCTGAATTAGAGCATAAAAAAAATCCGCTTAATTTTATTCGCCAGTTAAAAAAAAACTTAAAGGCTAAGGGTAAAATTATTTTTAGAGTTCCAAATTTTAACAATATATACATGTACTTAATTGGCATTGATTTTTTAAGATTTGATTTTAGATTGTCTCATAATTTTTATTTTAATGAAAAAAGTCTAGATTATATTTTTAAAAAATTAAATATGAAAGTGGTTTATAAAGGGGGACTACAAGAATATAATATAAATCACTTAATAGAATACATGAAAATAGGTAAAAGAGTAAAAGGCCTCTATGAAGAAATAATTCCCAAGAGAAAATTTAAAGTTATAGAAAAAAATATTGAAAGACATATGCTATCTACTAGCTTATTATATATAGTCAGTTTAAAATAATTTCTCAGCAATATTAAGATCCTCGATAGTGTCAATTGACAAATGTTTTTTCTTACATTCAAAGTAACTTGATTTATTATCTATTAATTTACCATTAATAATTAGTCGTCTAGTAACTGCATATGCAACACCATTTCTATGATAAATATTTGATAATTCTTGTCTTGCCCTTAGTTTGTGTCCAAATTTGTCATAAAATTTTAATTTACCGCCTGATATCGTTAAAGCTTTTTCAGGATGGAATTTATCATTTGTTTTATTTATAGTCCAAACAGCTGAATATTTTTTATTCATTAATTTTTTTAAACATGCCTCTACTTCAAAACTAGATCTAGTAGGAGTTGTTGGTGGTAATGACAATATAATATCAAATTTTTGTTTATAATATTTTTCACTTTGTTTTAGTGCATGGAGTAAAACCTTATTGTCTGGAACTTTACCACCAGATAAAATTTTGGGTCTTTTAAAAAAAAAATCTAAATTATATTTTTTTGCCTCAAGTCCAATTTTGTAAGAATCTGTTGAGATAATTTTTTTATCAATAATTTTAATTTTTTTACATATTTTGCCTGTTAATCCAACTAATGAAATATTATTGATTTTTTTTAAATTCTTATTCCTCAATCCTTTGCTACCAGATCTGGCCATTATGATTGCAATAATTCTTTTATTTTTGTACAATTATTTCCTCGATATAATTGAAAAACTCATTGGAAAAACCGTATGTTTTCTAAATCGATTTGTTTTAAATTTACTTTCCATATTAAGAAAATTTTTGAAATTTCCACTAATTAGTTTTTTTTTAAATTCTTCAGATTTTTTTCTTGGTAAAAATTGTGCTGCTTGATCTAGACAATAGAGTGAGGCAGAAAATGGACCACCGGAAAATTTATAAGTAATTTTTTTAAATTTAGATTTTTTTAAAAGTTCTTTTAATCCGAAGGGTGTAAACCTAAAATAATCATCTGGTATTTGGTGTATTTCGCGCACAGTTGGCTCAAATATGTAAAGTTCACCCCCTTTTTTTAAAGAGATGTAACATTGGTCAAGTAATTTTTTGATATCAAAAATATGATGTAATAAATTTGGAATGATTATTAGATCATAAAAATTTTTTTTAAGCCCAAGTTTTTTATAGTTTTTGAAATAATCAATTTTTTTTTTTATAATTTTATCTGACAAAACATATTTTTGATTATAGGCACCTCTTTTTTTAATTTTATGGCTACTGCAATCTATTGAGGTAAAATTTTTTTTAGCAAAATATGGTTTGAAAATACTTATAGATCCGTATAAACCACCTCTTTCTAAAGATAGAATATTATCAATCCTTTTTTTTTTTAATATGTTAATGTCCTCAAATAATAAATTGAAATGAGGCCATTTACTTTTTGTAAAAAATACGTTTTTTTTTAGATACTTTTCATGTTGATCGAGTGAATTCATTTTAATAGTTCAACGTTTTTTGTGTTTTAAAATTTTTAATTCTCGAAACTATTTTTGCCATTTTTTTACCAGTTTGTCCATTTCCGTAAATTAAAGATTTTTTAAATCTTTTACCATACATAGAATTTAAATTTTTTAAAATTTCATTTGAATTGTGGATACAATTTTTAACATTTGGACCTTTCTCTCTTAAATTTTGTCTATTACCAATATTTAAACATGGAATTCCAAGATATGCACCTTCTCTTATTCCAACACTGGAGTTACCTATAATACACTTAGAGTTATTTAGTAAAATGTAAAAATTTTCTGGACTTAAATTTTTAATAAAAATTACGTTATCTAGATCACCTTTTTCTCGAAAAATTCTTAATTGTTTAGAAATTATGTCGGAACCAGAGTCTACATTTGGCCATAACCACAAAAACTTTTTATTTGATTGACTAATCGCTTTTATAGTCTCAAGTATTTGTTTTTTAGTGCTTTTATATTCTGTGGTTACCGGATGTTGTACTACAATACAGTAATTTTTGAAGTCTTCAATTTGATATTCTCCTGAATAAGAAAATTTATTTTCCAATAATAAATTTTTAATATTTAATTCTTTATTAGACACCAATCTTGCTAAATCAACAGAGGGACAGCCAGTGATAAAAATTGATTTTTTTTCCTCTCCCATTTTTAATATATTTTTGGCAGCTTTCTTATTAGATGGAAAGTGAAGGTTAGCTAATTTTGTTATTGAATGTCTTACACTTTCATCTATAGACCCTGTGATTTCACCTCCTTGAGTATGTATTAAAAAAATATTCATATAACTCGCTGTAATTGCTACTGACATTGTTTCGAATCTATCTGCGATAGCTAAAGCCATGTCTGGTTTTTCTTTTTCAAAAATATTTGACAGTTCATTTATTTCTAAAGCTGTTGATTTTGCCATTGCCACTGGTTTGTCACCTTCAACAATCGTATAAATTTTATGATTAATTTTTATTCCATCCTTTTTTAAAATATTTTCTAAGTTGCCAAATTTTTCTAAAACACTTGATGCACCTAAAATAATAATTAATTCAACATTTTTGTATTTTTTCATTGCTAAAATAAAGGTCTTAATCCTTGCGTAGTTTGCTCTATTATTTATTGTAATTGCAATTTTTTTCTTCATATCATTCAAATCATCATTACAGGTTTTATAAGTAATTTTTTATTAAAACTAAATTTTTTTACTTTGTTTGGATATTTTCTAAAATTATTTATACCAATATCTTTATTTTTTGTATATCTAATTACCTGATTTTTTTTTTGTTCTCTTGGTTTAATTTTGAGTAATGAATTGTTATCTATTTTTTGTTTTAAACTTAAAATTACACTTTTTACATTTTTCATTGAATATAAATTTGAATCACTAACTGGTTTGGAAACTGAATGGTAAAGAATTGGTCCACCATCAATTTTTTTTGACAGCAAGTGAACAGTTGCACCTACCAAATGAAAATTTCCGTCAATTGTCGCCCAAAAGTTACAATTTGTGCCTTTATAATAAGGCGATATACCCATATGAATGTTTATACATTTTTTTTCATATAAAAACTTTGCTAAGGAACCTTTTATAAATGAGGAGCCAAAAACGATAAACAGGTCGCTCTCTAAAAAACTTTTTAAGTCAGAAAAATTTTTGTCGTTTAATTCACCATATTCAACTACAATTTTTTTTTTATACATTTTTTTTTTTAATATGATTTTGCCAAAAATTTTTTTTTCTGCGTGTAAAACTTTTTTAAAATAATTTTTAGCTTCTATGCTTATTTTTTGTTTGTTATTAAACAAATAACTAAAATTTTTTTTTTTCTCAATTATTAGTTTTAAGTTATGATGAGATAAGATTTTAATTAAATATTTATGTCTTTCGGAGTTACCAGTAATTATAGTAATATTCATTTTAATAAAAGCTCTGATATATTTTTTCTTGGTAAAAATAAATTATTATTTTTATAAGTATTCTTAAATTTTTCATTTTTAAGAAAAGAAAATTTTATACCAAGTTTTTTTAAAATTCTTTCTGAATTATTGGTGAAATTTCCAAAAGGATAACTTGCTGAGATAATTTTTTTATTAATTATTTTTTCTAAAATTAATTTATTTTTTTTAAATTCATTAAATTCTCTGTTGTAACCAAAATTTTTATTTTTGTGGTTATGTGAGTGTGAATGTAAACCAATAGTGTGTTGTAGTCTTGAAAGATTTTTTATCTCTGACTTATTCATATATAACTTTTTTGAAAGTTTAGAAATATCTACATTTTTATCATTCATCATTTTTTTTATAATTTTTAAATATTGTGATTCACTTAAAATATTATCTCTTAAAATTTTGATATAAATTTCTTCTTTTGAATAATATGGAGAGTGTTTTTTATAAAATTTAAATAACTTTTTTAAATTTACATTCCCAAAATTTATTTTTTTATCGTGTTTGTCTTTAAAAGTTTCCATAAAATGATTAAAAAATAATTTTGTATTTAAATAGTATTTGTATTTAAAATATCGTATACATTCGATTGTGAAGTCATTACTATTAAAATGATTTGTAAAAAAGAAAAAAAAAGACTTAATTTTATTTTCCTCTAATATTGGAAGAGCTATTTCGTATTGAGATTTTAGACCATCATCAAATGTTAGAAAGAATTTATTATTATTTTTTTTCTCTATATTATTGGAATTTTTTATTTTATTCTTATTTTCTTTTATAAATTTATAAAAATTATCTTTCGTTAATGAGCCAGGACTGTAGTAAAATTTATTTTTTGAATGAAAATGATGAAAAAGAACATTTTGATTTATTTTCTTAAATTTCATTATTTTAGAGTTACAAATATCCAATTCATAAATTTTATCTAATATGATTTATTAATTAATATGAATGATATTATTAACAAATTCTATCTTTTAATTATATTTTTAATGATGTAAACAGTAATTACTTATGTTTTTGTCCCCCCAAATACTTGATTGCACACTGCGTGATGGAAGCTATCTAAACAATTTTGGCTTTACAAAAAAAAATACAAGAGAAGTTTGTGCAACATTAGAAAAGTCTGGAATTAATTTCATTGAAGTTGGGCACGGCATTGGACTCGGTGCTTCACGGTCAACAAAATTTAGAGCTTTTGAAACCGATGAAGACTATATAATCGAAGCAAAAAAAAGTACCAAAAAATCAATGATTGGAGTATTTGCTATCCCTGGAATAGCTAATAAAGATGATTTCTATTCTGCAAAGGGTAATGGTTTAGATTTTATAAGAATAGGTATTGACGTTAATAATTACAAGAAAGCATTTGATTATATAAATTTATCAAAAAAATTGAAATTATTTACTTGTGTAAATTTTATGAAATCTTATGCAATGGACTCAAAAAAATTCGCCAAAATTACAAATGAAACTTACAAAAATGGAGCAGATATAATTTATATCGTTGACTCTGCTGGTGGTATGATGCCAAAAGAAATTTTAGAATATCACAAAGAGATAAGAAAAATAAATAAAAAAATTAAATTAGGATTCCATGGTCATAATAATACTGGTTTTGCTTTACAAAACTCAATCTTAGCCAATGAATTAAAGTTTTCTTTGATTGACTCCTCACTCCAGGGAATAGGTAGAAGTTCGGGAAATGCAAATACTGAAATACTTTCATATCATTTATCAAAAAAAAATAAAATTAAATATGATTATTTAAGATTAACGGAGTTCTCTGAAAAAAAAATTAAACCATTGGCTATTAGGGGTTTTTCATCTATCGATTTTTTATGTGGGATTTCAAAATTTCATAGTAGTTATTTGCCAATTATAGAAAATTTTTCAAAAAAGTATAAAATTGATCCTAGAATATTAATAAAAGAAATTACTAAAATTACGAAAATTGATGCTCCGGAAAAATTGGTGAAAAAAATTTGTAACAAATTACAGAAAAATAAAAAAAACAAAGGCAGCTGGAAAAAGATTTATAATCATTTTTATATAAATGAACAAAATTTATAGATGATACTAAATTATCTGGAAAAATTTAGAAGCTCACCCTGTATAGTGACATCAAATAAGTCATTGACTTATGAAGAATTGATGATGAGAGTTCATAATTTCAGTAATAAAATACTAAAACTTAAGTTTTATAAAGAAAAAATTTTTGCATTGAATTTAGAGGACAGTTTAGAGCTTGTTGTAGCCTACTTAGCTTGTATAGAATTAAAAATTGGCTTCTTACCTCTAGGACAACATTACAGTTCTATGGAGAAAAAAAATTTAATTAATATTACTCGGCCAAATTACATAATTAAAAAAAATTCTATCGATTATTTAACGAAAAAAAAAACAAAATTGAAAAACTTTGGAATTTTTTTTACATCTGGAACAACGTCAGAACCTAAGGCAATACTACATGCACATCAAAGCTTAATTCAAAATGCTTTGGCATTTAATAGACTTAATAAGATTAAAAAAGGAAATTTCCTACAGGTTTTTCCAATGTCTTATATGGCAGGTTTTCTTAATTCAACTTTGTGCCCATTGTTAGCTGGTTCAAAGATAATAATTTCAAAAAAAATTCCAAATTATAATTTGATAAATTTTTGGAGTTATATTGAAAGTTATAAAATAGATTATACTTGGCTTTCACCATCAATAATAAATTTTTTAAATGAAATGAGCGCAATTGATTTAAAAAGAAATAAATTTTTAAAAAAAATATTTGTAGGGACAGCTCCATTTCATCTAGATGAAAAAAAGAAATTTTTCAAAAATTTTAGGATTTATCCACTAGAAAGTTACGGGTCAACAGAGATGTTATTGGTTTCTTGCAGCATTGATAAAAAAAAAGGCTCTGGAAAACTATTGACGGGAGTTGAAATAAACCTTTCTAGATCAAGAGAATTATTAATTAAGTCTAAATATAAATTTAAAGGAACATTCAGAGATAATAAATTTCAAAAAAACACAAAAATTTATTTTTCATCTGGAGATATTGGAAAATTACAAAATGACGATTTAATTTTACTCGATAGAAAAAAAGAAATTATCATTAAAGATGGATTAAATATTAGCCCAAAATATATAGAGGATAAAATAAAAAATATAAACGGAGTTAAAGAGGTTGCTATAGTTGGAAAAAAAAACAATAAAACACTTAATGAACAAATTGTATGTTTCTTAAAAGTTGATAAAAAAAAATGGAGAGAAAAAATCGAGAACCAAATATATGATAAACTTTCAAAAGTACATTGGCCTAATAAATTTATATATTTAAACAAATTTACTAAAAATAAGATCGGCAAGATTCAAAAAACTAAGCTGTTAGAGAAAAATGATAATAGGAATTGATCACATAATATATAATTCAGATGGTAAAAAAAATAATTTTTTATCAAAAAAAATTTATCAAAAAATTTTTAAAATAAGAAAAAAAAACCATCCTGAAAAAAATAAGTTCCTTTTATATAATAATAAAGATCATGATTTGACATTTTTTAAGCCAAAAAATAAATTACCTTCAATTGAAATTACGAATTATAAGAAATTTGGCAACAAGGTAGATGTTATTGTACATAGAAAAAATAATATAATTATTAATACAAATTCTGTTAAAAAAGAAAAAAAATTTTTAGAGGGTATATTGAAGATTAAAATTAGAAAAAATAATTTCCCCTTTAAATCAATTTTTGATGATAAGAAATATAATTTTCAATTAAAAAAAAAATTTTTTAATAAGTATTATTTGGATAATGTCGGTTGCGTAGCAATCTGCTTCGTTGCTGTTAATCTAAAACAAATAAGTAAAGAATTATTGAAGCACAAAATTGAATGCTCAAAAATTTTTAATTTTGTAATTAATAGAATAAAACTTAAAATTCTATTAATTAGATCTGAGGGCAATGTTATTTATGAGATCTTAGAATTTACAAAATGAAAAAAATTATTAAGTGTTTAAAACAAATTGGATTAAAAAAAAAAGATAATATATTTATTCATTGCGATGTAAGTCTTTTGAAAAAATTTGAGAGTGCTGAAGATATGGAATTAACTTGTAAAAATTTATTAAATGCAATTTTAGAAGTCATTGGTCCTAGAGGAACTTTGGCTATACCAACATATACATATTCTTTTTGTAAAAAAAAAATTTACGATGTAGAAAACTCAAAATCTGAGTGTGGTTATTTCTCAGAATATTGTCGTAAACTCAATGTATCAAAAAAATATGTTGATCCAAACTTATCCGTAGCCATTATCGGTGAAAAGGCTTTTTTTTTAGCTAAAAATCCAACGATTAATTCTTATGGAAAAGGGTCCTTTTTTGAAAAATTTACAAAACTCAATGGAAAAATCCTGAATATTAATATGGACTCGGGAACAACATTTGTCCATTATTTTGAGAGATTATTAAAAGTAGATTACAGAAAAGACAAAAAATATAAAGGAATAATGATTTCTAAAAAAAAAAAAATTAAATTAGAAAGTATTATTTATTTAAGAAAAGATAAAAAATTATTTCATGCAAATTTTGAAAATTTACATAAAGTAGCGGTAAAAAAAAAATATTTCATAACAAATAAGTATGGTTATGGTCATTTTGGCTTAATAAGTCTCACAAATATAAAAAAAATTGTATTTGAGTATTATAAAAAACAAAAAAACTTTTTAATTTATGATTCTTTATCTTGAGGTAGAAGTTTATACTAGAGAATTTAAAGCACGTTTATTATTAGCTGCTGAAGCAGCACTAAAAGGATTTACTGTTTTTTTATTATCCAGACAAGAAACTTTAAATTTGTTAAACCAAAATAAACTTTTACCAGGAATTTATCATCTTAAAGATGCTAATTGCTCTAAGTTTAACATTGAATTTTACAAAAAACTTAAATCATTAGGTTGTTTAATTACTACTCAAGATGAAGAAGCGGGTATAATGTATGATGATTATTATGAATTTATTAAAAGAAGGTTTTCTTCTAGTGAGTCTTTAAATTATATAGAAAAGTTTTTTTGCTTTGGTCGACGTGATTTTGAAGTTTTAAACAAAAAATTTGAAAAAAAAATTTTTTACAGAACCGGCTCTCCAAGATTTGATTTATGTAGTCAGAATTTCTATGAAAAAAAAAGTTCTTTTCTTAAAAAGAAAAATCTAAGGAATTTTATTCTTATATCCTCCAGCATTCAATACCCAATAAGTTTTAGAAGTTTGGCTTCACAGTATGATATTAGAATTAATCCAGACTCTGAGAAAGAAGAGTTTTTGTTATATAAGGAGAAAAATTTTTTTCAAAAATTTAGACAGAATTTAGAACAGATCCCTTTTTTTATTAAATTGATAATCTATTTATCGGAAAATTTAATTGGACATGACATAGTTGTGAGACCACACCCAAACGAGGATATTGAAACCTGGAATAAATTGTTAAAAAGAACAAAATCAACAAATATTAAAATAATTAAGGATGAAACCTTATCTGAATTCATTAATTTCTCAGAATGTTTAATCCAATCAGGTTGCACTTCTGCAATTGAGGCTTTTGTTAACAAAAAAAAAGTAATTTCATTTGTTCCAACTATTTATGAAGATAATTTTGATTCTGAGTTTGTGAATTCTTTAGGTATAAAAGCTTCAAAAAATGAGGAAGTTTTGAATTTGATTAGAGACAATTTTAAACATACATATAAAATTGAGAAAAATGAGTTTGATTATAGAATTGATCTGATTATTGATAAAAAACTTAGTTTTGAAAATATTGTTGACCATTTTTGTAAAATTAATTTCAATAAAGATATTAAGAATTATAATTCTTTTAATAAATTAGAAACTTACGCATTATTTATAAATTATTTTAGAAAAATTAAAAAAATTTTGAATAAAAGACAAATTATAAAATTCACGAAATTTCCAGATTTTAAACATGAGTTTATCAAAAAAGATTTAGCTGATTTTCAGAGATTTGATAGTAAGTTTAAAAACGTAAGTTTTAAAATTTTAACTAATAAAATTTTAAAAGTTTATAGTATCGGATAATTTAATTAGATTATTTTTTTCTAAAATCTTTATATAAGAATTAAATTTTTCTGTTTCTATTTTAACTTTTTTAGAAATATTAAAAATCCCGTTTTTACCATCTGAATAGGATAGAATACTTAATAAGGTTTTAGACCTTTGGTGTCTAAATTTTTTTTTACTTAATGTTTCATACAATTTTCTTTTTCCAAGATTGGGTTCACAAATTGTATTTGTTATTGGAAACATATCTTTTTCAATTTCTAAAATTATTTTTTTATAAATATTAAGAGATTTATATAAATTCTTATCTTTGACGAATATTAAATTATCCAATGATGTATGGTATTCTTTATAATCATGATATTTTGACTTCATAATCGATGCCATTGGTATATTAATTTTTGGCCAACAATATTGTCGCTCATCACTACCTCTATTCAACCAATTGGATAATTTATAATTTATATTATTTTTTTTTAGAGTATTTAAGATTAATTGATCAATGTATGAATTCTCAAATTTCGATGGCAAAAAAGTAAATATGTCTTTACCACCTAAACAAGTAAAGTTAAGACCTGCAAATACTTTTTTTAACTTTTTAATGTTAGAATGTATATAATTTATGGCACCTATAGTTTCTGGAGCAAATATTATTCTATAAGTGTATTTAGTTTTTCTTCTTATCAACCATTTGGATAGATATGTTAAAACACACGGTCCAGATAATTCGTTATTAGCCATTGAGGGATGGCATATATAAGTCGTCAATATAATTTCTTTTTTTGATTTACCTTTTTTTATTAATTCACCGTAATTTAGATAGCCTTTTGAAAGTTTCGAATTAATTTTTACTTCGTAAAGACCTTTCTTATTAAGTCTTTTAAAATTATTATAACTTAAACAAAAACCCCAATTTTTTTGGTAATAAGATGTTACATAAGGTATCGCACTGGGTTGTGATCTTAAAAAATGAAGTTTTTTTTTTAACTTTGTAAAGGATAATTTCTTGTGAATAGGATAGGAATATCCCACCAAGTGTAAATTATTTTTTTTAAAATCGATAATTTTTTTATTTTGATATTTTATAAAAGCTTCTGACACATTCCATTCCTTTGGAATTATCCAATCAAAGACTTTTTTTCCACTCTTTACCTTCTTTATTCTTAACGATGGAATTTTTTTTTTCAAAAGTCTTAGTGTTAATTCTGTTCCTTTGCCTGTTAAACTTCTGTTTATGGGAAAAAGTTTTTTCAACAATTTAATCATAATTTTAGATCAACAATACTAATTTTTAATTATACTTGATATTAGTTAACATATTACTTAATAAGATAAATATTAAATTATTATAAACAAATATTTTTAAATTAAGATATCACACACTTATGATTATTGCTGAAATTGGTTGGAACTTTTTGGGCGATTTAAAGCTTGCAAAAAAAATGATCGATAAAGCATCCGAATCAGGCTGCAAGTGTGTAAAATTTCAAATCTGGGATCCAAAAAATCTTGTAGAAGGTGCTTGGGATCAAGATGGTAGAAGAGAGATTTATAATAGGGCCTATTTAGATGAGAAAAAATATAGAGAATTATACAATTACTGTAATAGTAAAAATTTAATTTGTTTTGCCTCTGTTTTCAATAGCAAGGGGTACGAATTATTAAAAAGTGTTTCAAGGAAATTTATAAAAATCCCATCTGTAGAGGCTTATGATCTTGATTTGATAAAAAAAAGTTTAAAAGATTTTGATAATGTAATAGTTTCAACTGGAGCATTGAAGCGGGTGGAATTAGATAACTTAATTAAATTAAAAAATTTTAAAAATTTAACACTTTTGCATTGTGTAAGTTCTTATCCACTAGATTATAAAAACTTAAATTTTGAAAAATTTTATTATATTAAAAGAAATTTCAATAAAGTAGGTTACTCTGGACACGCCGAAGGGGTCGAAGATGCGATTTTTGCTTTATCTCATGGTGCTACTGTTATTGAAAAACATTTTACTATAGATAAATCACTAGATGGAAGAGATAATAAGTTTGCAATTTTACCACATGAATTAAAGATAATTTGTGATTATGAAAAAAAATTGAAAATGATTAAAGAAAAAAAAGAGACAGATTATGGTCTGCAAGATGTAGAAATAGATGTTTATAAAAATTATAGAGGAAGGTGGCAAAAATGATAATAATATATTCTTAAAAAAATATTTATTTTTCATAATATGTTATTACAAAAAATCCATAAGATTATAAATTTTAAAATAATAATTAAAATAAAGACAAAAACTTTATTTATTTATAAATTTGATTAAAAAAAAATTAAATATTTCAGCTATTATTTATTGTAGGTCAAACTCAAAAAGATTAAAAAATAAACCATTTATACAAATTGAAAAACTGAGCTTACTTGAAAGAGTAATAATGACTACAAAAAAAATTAAAGGTATCCAAAAAATCATAGTCGCGACAACAGTTAATAAAAATGATGATGGTATTATAAAAATAGCCAAAAAAAAAAATATTTTTACTTTTAGAGGAAGTGAAAATAATGTTTTAGACCGAACAATTAAATGTATAAATAAATTTGATATTGATTATTTTGTTAGAATTTGTGCTGACAGAGTTTTTTTTGATCACAAAGAAATAAGTAATTATTTGTTAAAATATAAGAAAGATATTAAGAAACACGATATTTTAACAAATTTATACAATAATGGTAAAAAAATTGATCCTGGTTTAACCATTGAAATTGTATCATGTAAATCTTTAAAAGACATATATCACAACAGAAAAGAAAAAATTATAAGTAAAGAACATATTACTAAATCATTTTATAATAATTATAGAAAATTTAGAATATTATATTTAAAATCTCCAGATTATTTTTATAAAGGTTTTAAATATACAATAGATAACTTAGAAGATTTAAAACGTTCAAGATATGTTTGTAAAAAAATAAACATAAAAAACAATATTAGAGAAATTATTAAAGAGACTTCTACGTGGTATGAAAAAAAACTTTTTTAAAAACTGGCCATTAGTGACACTATATATAGTGTCAAAAAATCACGAAAAATATATTGCCAAATGTATTAAAAGTGCTTTATGTCAGACCTATAATAATTTGGAATTGTATATTATTGATGACAATTCGTTAGATAAAACATCAAGTATAATTAGCAAAACTATAAATAATAAAAAGAAAATTAAATTTTTTGAAAACAAAAAGACCAAAGGACTTCAAAAAATTGCCAATGAAGTCATAAAAAATTGTAATGGAGAATATATATTAAGGTTAGATGGAGATGATTGGCTAGATGAAAATGCAATATTGAATTTAGTCACTAAAGCAAATTCTAATCCAAAGATTGGAGCCGTATATGGAGGTTATTATTATGTAAATAACAATAATGATATAATTGGGGAAGAAAAAAATCCGAGTCAAAACATCAATCTTCTTCCTCCACATGGAGCTTGCACATTATTTAAAAACAGAGCTTTAAAAGAGATGGGTGGCTACTCTGTTGATATAAAATCTCAAGATGGTTGGGAGGCCTGGTATAAAATCAGAGATAAATATAAGATTGTTTCTATTACAAGTTCAATATTTTTTTATCGACAGCATACAGAGTCTCTAACTAGAAATAAAAATATTCTAAATGACAGAAGCAAAATAGTAAAAAATTTTTTTAAATCAAAAATTGGTGATCATGGTCGAACAAGTATATGTATTATACCTATAAAAAATAATTATAAACATCAGAAAAATGTTGCTTTTAAAAAATATAAGCAAAAAAGAATTTTAGATATTAATATTGATTTGGTGATGCAAAATAAATCATTAGATAAACTCATTATCAGTTCCAGCGATATATCTATTAAGAAATACGTAAAAAAAAAATATAAAAAACAATTTAATTCTAAAATTTATTTTATGTTAAGACCAAAGAGATATGATTATTCTATTTCATCATTTCAACAATCTATAAAATTTGTATATGAAAAGTTTGTTAATAAATATAATTTTAGATCTGATATAGTATATATTAAAAATTTTCACACTATCACTAAAGATAAATATCAGCTGGACAGGTTAAAGGAAGAGTTAATATTAGGTAAAAACGAAATAGTTTTTTCAGTCACAAAACAAAGAAATCCATCATTTATGCTAAAAAATAACAAATTAAAGATCTTAAACGCAGGAAGATTCTCAGATTTAGAATATAAAAATGAGATAGTTTATAATTTTGATGAAACTACATTGGCTTTTTGGTCATATCTTGTTTATAAAAAAAATTTTTTTAATTCAAAAAGTGGATTTGTCGAAACAAGTGAAAACAACATTATTAATTTACTTCAAAATTAAATGGTTACAAATTACATAAAAAATTTTATTAAAAAAATAAAATCAAAAAAAATTATCGTTGGTATAGTTGGCCTTGGTTATGTAGGTTTACCTTTAGCTAAAGCTTTCTCAGAAAAAAAAATTAAAGTTATGGGATTTGACCTTGATAGAAAAAAAATTCTAAAATTAAAATCTGGCAAAAGTTACCTAAATTATTATAGCAATACTGTTATTCAAAAAATGAGAAAAAATGGTTTTGAAGCATTTAATGCATTTAAAAATATTAATAGAGTTGATGTAATTGTAATTTGCTTACCGACGCCACTAAAAAAAAACTTATCTCCAGAGATGAAATTTATTAAAAACTCAATGAAAACAATTGCACCTTATTTAAAAAAGGGACAAGCCATTTCTCTCGAGAGCACAACTTACCCTGGAACCTCAAAAGAAATATTGCTCCCATATTTAAGTAAATTTAAGGTCGGAAAAGATTTTTTTTTGATTTATTCTCCTGAAAGAGAGGATCCAGGGAACAAACTATTTCCAATTACTAAAGTCCCAAAAGTATTGGGAGGTTATACAACTAAATGTAGAAAAATTGGATCCAAAATTTATAGTTTATTAAAAATAAAAATAGTAGAGGTCTCGTCTCTTGAAATCGCTGAGTTTACAAAATTATTAGAAAATATTTACAGATCAGTAAACATTGGAATGATCAATGAAATAAAGAAATTAACTTTAAAAATGAATTTAAATATATTTGAAATAATAAAAGCTGCAAAAACTAAACCTTTCGGATTCCAAGCTTTTTATCCTGGACCAGGTTATGGAGGACACTGTATTCCAATTGATCCATTCTATCTGACTTGGCTTGCGAAAAGATATAATTTTAATACAAAGTTTATAAAATTATCTGGTAAGGTCAATAATGAAATCCCAATAAGTATAGTAAAAACTTTGAGACATAGAATAAAAGATTTTAAAAATAAAAAAATCTTAATTTTAGGCGTTGCTTATAAAAAAAATGTCGATGACTTAAGAGAGTCTCCAGCTTTAAAAATTATTCAACTTTTAATTAAATATAATATTAAATTTGATTTTATGGATCCTTATATTAAAATTATACAAACAAGGAATATTAAGTCAATTTATAAAGCAAAAAAGATTAATTATAAAAATTTAAAATCCTACTCTATTTCTTTACTTGTTACTGATCATGATTGGTTCGATTATAAAAAAATTCTTAAAAATTCAAATTTAATATTAGATTGTAGAGGAAAATTTGCGTTTTCAAAGAATCCAAAAATAATTCAAGTATAAATGAAGCTAGTTAAAGAAAATAAATATTTAATTTTTTATAAATACTTAAAAAAAAATCAATTAAGATTAAGAAAACAGCATAATAAAAAATTTATTTCATTATATCAAAGTCTTCTTAAAAGTTTTAAAATTCAGCTGAACGAGTTTCATAGGTTAAAATGTAATGAAAAGGACTGGGAAATAATAATTGGCCCCTGGCTTTTTTATATTTCAAATATTTTTTTTTTTTATAATGATTTCAGTTCAAAAAAATATTTCTTAAAAAAAAAGTTTAATAAAAATAAATCAAGCTATATAGCACCTACAGATTTTAATGATTTTTATACTTTAATTTCAAAATATGAGTTCTATATAAATCATTTTTTTAAACATGATATTGATTCATCTGATATCTATTACAAAAAAATCACGAAAATAAATGAAAATTCATTTTTAAAAAAATATTTAAACCTTTTTACTAAAAAAATTTCAAGTGATAAAACAATAATATTTAATAGTCTCAAGATTTCAAAAATAGATACAGTCAAAATAATTTTATTCAATTTATTTAAATTTCTTCCTTTATATTCAAAGGATTTAGTAAAAAGCTCAATAAAAATTGAAAACTCAAAAACAAGAAAAGTCTTCTTTTCTAAATTAATGAAAAAAAATTTTGTAGAAAAAAAACTGTTTGATCTTTTGATGCACACAATGCCATCAAGTTACCTTGAAAATTTCTCTATTATTAAAAATTACATATATTTAAATTTTCCTAGATCTAATTATTATCTAACAGAGAGTTCTTATGTAAATGATGAATTTTTCAAAATAAATTGTTTTTTATCAAAAAAAAAAAATCTAAATATTATTCAGCATGGTGGAAATATGAGACTATACAAAAAAAATTTCCATGATCTTTTAGAAAATAGAATTTCGAATAAAATTTTAGTTTGGGGCAAAAAAAAAGCATCTAAAAAGGAAATATATTTCCCATCTACGAGATTAAATAAATTTAAAAAGAATTTTATTAATCATGAAATTTCAGAATATAATTATTGTATTATTTTGGAACCAGTAAGAAAATTTTATATAAATTTTTTTAAGATCAATTCGCCAATAAAAGATTTGAAAGAAATAGTTCAATTTTTTAAAAATTTAAATGAAAAAAGTTTTTCCATTAAACTTCATTATGAAAAAGAAAACAGTAATATTATCCCTCAACAAGAAATTTCAAAAACATGTAAAATTAAAAAATCATATTTTGTAAAAGATTTTAGTGATGTTTTAAAGTCTGAGCTGGTAATTTTTAATTATTTCTCAACTATGATATTTGAATTATTACAAATAAATAAACCTTTTGTTATTATTGTTAGGCGAGAAGATCATTTTTTTTCAAAATTTGGTTTAAATTTTGCGAATGAATTAAAACAAAATCAAATTTTATTTGATAATGTCCAAGAATTTGGCAAATTTATTATGAAAAAAAACCTAAGAATGTGGTGGCACTCTAAAAAAAATCAAAATTTTTTAAAAAAAATTAAAATAAATTATGGTCTAATAGATGATAATTTTTCATTTAATAAATTAATAAAAGAAACATGTTAAGACGTATTGTTAATTATCTAATTTATATCTTATTTGTTTTACCAATATTTTTTTTACTACTTCTTATATCGAATTTAATACTTATTAGGTTTTATGTTATAAATTCTAGAATAGGCCATATTTCTGAAGATTTTTTTTTGTACAAGTGCAAAAAAAATCTAGAAAAAAAAAATAAAAAAAAAATCATTATTGATTTCTTCGCGATAGATGAAACTTTACATAAAGCAAACATCGAATGTAGGAAATTAATTTCTGATGAAGTTATTATTTTACCTTTTTTTTTAGTAAAACATTTTTTCTTTTTTTTTAATATCGTTTCTAAAAAATATTCTTTTGTTAGAAAATTTTTGGCTTATGAAAGAAATAGTAAAAAAGATGGATATCAATATTTTTCAGACAAAGTATTTTTTAAATTTTCTCATGATAGAATTAATACTATAGGACAAAAATTTTTAAGTAAAAAAAATTTAGATATTAATAAAAAATTTATTTGTCTTAATCTTTGGACATCAAAACATATCGATAATGTTAATCATAATCATCATTCTTTTCGAAAAATTTCAATTAAACCATTCATTAAATTAATTGAGTATTTAGATATAAAAAATTATTACATTTTTAAAATAGGTAGATCGTATAATCGTACCCAGTTAAATCATTTTTCAAACTTTATAGACTTAAGTCACGATGAGATAGATGACGCTTTAGATATTTTTTTTTTAAATAATTGCCAGGCTTATATTTCCTCAGGAACTGGTTTGGATCATTTGGCTTTTGCATTAAATAAACCAATGTTTATAAATACTCCTACTATCAATGACTATTTTATTGAGAGGCCTAATATAGTTTATCTGTTAAGACCGTATTTTAAAAAGATTTCAAATTCGAAAATTTCAATAGATGAAATCATCAATGATTTTGATTTATCATTTAAATATAAATATAAAGATTTTCAAAATAAAAACATTTTGATTGGTGAAAATAGTGATGATGAAATTCTCAAAGCTTTTAAAGATCTTGAATATTTAATCAATAATAATTTTAAAAATTCTGAAAAAAATAAAAAAATATCAGATAAATTTTGGGATTTATTTTTGCAAGCAAAAAAAAAGCATGTAAAAGATTACGATTATTATAAAAATAAAAAAATTTTAACTCATTATAGTTGGTCTAATATCGATTATTGAATAAATGGAAAATAAAAACTTACTTTTTAAAAGCTACCAAACTTTTTTTAAATTGATAGCTCGTGAAAAAAAAAATTTTGCTTTTTTACTTTTGATTTTATTAATAGAAATGATAGTACTTTCATCAACAGTTGTACTAACCATTCCTCTAGCTGATTATCTTCTAGATCCAAATTTAACAAATCCAAATGTTGTCACTAAAAAGTTTCAATTAATAATAAATACCTTAGGACTACCAGAAAACTTATATGTTTTTTTAGGTGCATTTGTAATATTTAATTTTGCTAAAGCTATAACGACAGTGTTAATTTATTATTATGTGCTTAAAATTAAGTATGAAATAACTTATAATTTTACAGATTACCTATTAAAAAATATTTTTTCTTCAAACTGGAGAATTTTTAATAATTTAAATCAAGGTTCCTATCTTAATAGTTTTACCAAGGTTATTACGAACATTTCCAATGGTTTTCAAGAAATTGCATTACAGATATCTTTTATTACTAAAATATTTATTTATTTGTCTATCCCCTTGCTAATTGATTGGAAAATTACGACTTTAACAATTTTTGTTTCAATCATAATTGCAATACCATTTAAGTTTTTGAATAGGACTGGTAATTATCTTGGTAAAGAAAATCTAAAATATGATAATAAATTGATTCAAAATTTAAGCGAAAGCTTTACTGCCTCAAAAATAATATTTGGATATAGTTTACAAAAAAATATATTGGATAAAATTTTAATCAATCTCAGAAAATCTATTTATTTTGCAAAAAAATCAGCACTAATTTCAACCTTGTTAGTTTATTTTTTTCAACCAATTGGTATTTTGGGAGCGTCTATTGCATTTATAATGTTTTACAATGATAAAAGTCAATTATCTGCCTTGGCGGCAATATTCTGGAGTTTAGTTTCAGGCATACCAATAATATCAAACCTATTGAGAGGTAATTTTCAAATATTAAACTTAGAACCTAATATTGAGCAATATAATAATTTAATTAATGAAACTAAGAAAATTGAAAAAAGTAACTCTGGTCAATTGATAAATACTTTTAATAAAAAAATTAATTTTAAAAATGTAAGTTTTGAATATATAACTAATAATTCTATTCTAGAAAATATTAATCTAGAAATTAATAAAAAAGATTTTATATTAATTAAGGGAAGCTCAGGTATTGGTAAGTCAACTATTGTTGATTTATTGATGGGTTTCCTGCAACCTAATAAGGGTTCAATCAATTTTGATGATCTCGACTATAAAAAATTAAATTTAACTTCAGTTAGAAATTTTTTTGGATATGTTTCTCAAGATCCATATTTATTTAACTCTACTATTGAGGAAAATTTAACTTTTGCAAAAGATAACCTATCTTATAATGACTTAAAAGATGCTATTAAAATTTCCAACTGTGAATTTATCTATAATACAGAAAAAGGATTAAAGACCAATGTCGGAGAAAAAGGTGATAAATTGTCTGGTGGAGAAAAACAGAGGATATCTCTTTGTAGGTCAATATTATTTAAACCTGAAATATTAATCTTAGATGAACCAACAAGCTCTTTAGATCAAAAATCCTCAGATTTAATTTATTCATCATTAAAAAATTTAAAAGGTAAAATGACAATTGTACTTATTTCTCACGAAGAGGTAAATAATGATATCTTTAATAAAATATATAAATTAGAAAATAAAAATTTGATCCAAATAAATTAATCAAATGAAAAAAAAATTTGTTCTTATAACTGGTATAGCAGGCTTTATTGGTTTTTCTCTTGCTAGAAAGCTTATTATTAATAAAGTTCCGATTATAGGAATTGACTCATTCAATACTTATTACGATACAAAAATCAAATATAAAAGAATTTCAGAGCTAAAGAAAATAAATAAGGATCTAATAATATTAAAAGATAATTTACAAAATTATAAAAAATTAAAAAATAAATTGGACAGTTATAAAATAACCAAGTTATATCATTTAGCAGCACAAGCAGGGGTAAGACACTCTATAAAAAAACCAAAGGATTATGTTGATAATAATTTGATTGCATTTTCAAACATTTTAGAGCTCTCAAGAAATAAGAGAATTAAGCATTTGATTTTGTCAAGTTCAAGTAGTGTTTATGGAAATAAAAATAATTCGCCACTATCTGAAAAAAGTAACGCAGATTTTCCGATACAATTTTATGGTGCTACAAAAAGATCAAATGAGATAATGGCATATTCTTATAGTTATTTGTATAAAATTCCAACGTCAGTATGTAGGTTATTTACTGTGTATGGTCCATGGGGCAGACCTGATATGGCACTTTATATTTTTGTTAAAAATATAATTAGTGGAAAAAAAATAGATTTATTTAATAAAGGAAACCATCAAAGATCATTCACGTATATTGATGATGTAGTTGATGGTTTAATTTTGGTTGGAAATAAAGCACCAAAAAAAAAAAAATTCGAGATTTATAATATAGGAAGTGGCAAACAAATCTATTTAAAAAAGTATTTAATGGCTATCGAAAAAGAGTTAGGTAAAAAAGCTAGGATTAATCTAACTAAGCTACAAAAAGGTGATGTGAAATCTTCAATTGCTAATATTTCAAAAATAAAAAAAATTGGTTTTAGATCAGAAACATCTTTAGATTTTGGAATAAAACAATTTGTTTTATGGTATAAAAATTATCATAAAATTTAAAATATTATTTAATATATAAATGAAAGTAATTTTATTAGCAGGAGGACTAGGTACAAGACTATCTGAGGAAACTAACAAGATACCAAAACCATTAGTTAAGATTGGAAAATACCCAATTTTAATTCATATTATGAATATTTTTAGTTTTTACGGATACAAAGATTTCATTATTTGTGGCGGGTATAAACATGAAAAGATTATAAATTATTTTAGAAAATTTTCCGATTTTAAATTAATTAATAAAAAAAAAAATCAAAATATATTTTTTTCACAGAAAAAAAATTGGAATGTAAATATAGTATTTACCGGAAAAGAGACTAATACAGGTGGTAGATTACTATTTCTTAAAAATATTTTAAAAGATGAAACATTTTTTTTAACATATGGAGATGGTGTTGCCGATATTAATATAAAAAGTCTTTTAAAATTCCATAAAAAAAAATTTATTGTTACTGTCACGGCAGTTAAACCTCCTGGTAGATTTGGAGTACTAAAAATTAATAAATCATTTGTGAATAAATTTCAGGAAAAAGTTGATAATAAAGATGTTTGGATTAATGGTGGTTTTTTTGTTTTTAAAAAGGAAATATTTCAATATTTGAAAAATAAAAGTGATTCACTGGAAATTGATGCATTAAAAAAAATTGCTAAAGATAAAAAAATGAATGCATACAAACTTAAAAAATTTTGGCAACCTATGGATACGCTTAGAGATAAAAATGAATTAAATAATATTTGGAAAAAAGGAATAGCACCATGGAAAAGATCAAGCAAAAAATAATCATCACAGGAAACCTAGGATATGTAGGTTCAGTATTAACAGATTATTTGATTAAAAAAAATTATGAAGTTGTAGGTTTTGATTTAGGATGGTTTAAAAATGATTTAGTTATAAAGAACAAAAAAGCCAAATTTAAACAACATCTAAAATCATTTTCAAGCATTACACAAAAGGAAATATCAGAGGTAAACTGTATAGTTCACTTAGCAGGGGTCTCCAATGATCCAATTGGAAATGAATTTAAAAAGATTACTCAAAAAATTAATGTTATAGAGACAAAAAAACTTATAGATAAGGTTTCAAAATTTAAAAACGTAACATTTGTATTTGCTTCTTCATGTAGTGTTTATGGATTTGCTGAGACTAATTTTAAAACAGAGAAAAGCAAAACTGCACCTTTAACTGAATACTCTAAATCAAAAGTTATAATTGAAAAATATTTAAAAAAAAAAAAAATTAAATCAGTAGTATTAAGATATGCTACAGCTTGTGGAGTGTCTCCAAGATTAAGATTGGATCTTGTTTTGAACGATTTTGTCGCTAATGCTTTAAAAAAAAATGAGATAGAAATTTTAAGTGACGGAAAACCAAAAAGGCCCTTGATAGATGTTCTAGATATGTGCAAGGCAATAAATTATGCTATTGAGGGAAAATTATCTATGAAAAATAATGTACAAATTTATAATGTTGGCTCTACTAAAAATAATTACTCAATTTTACAAATCGCAAAAAAAGTAAAATATAATTTTAAGAAAATTTTGGATAAAAAAGTAAATATTAAAGTTAGTAAAATTCACTCAAAAGACAAAAGAAGCTATCTAGTAAATTTTAAAAAATATGAGAATTTACTTAAGTTTAATTTGAAAAATAAAAGTATAAATCAAAGTATTCAAGAATTAGTTAAATGTATGAATAAAAATAGTAATATTAAAAAAAACTTTAGAAATGGTAACCTCGTTAGACTTAATAAACTAAGAAAAATTTTGTGATCATACCTAAAAAAATAAAAATAAAAAAAACGACTGATAACCGAGGAAGTTTTCTAAAAATTATAAGTTTTAAACAAAAAAAAAAGATATTTAAAGATCAGATTTTAGAAGTTAATATTTCAATAAACAAAAAAAAAGGTACTATTAGAGGCTTACACTATCAGTCTAGATTTAAAGAAAAAAAAATAGTTTATTGTCTAAAAGGAAAAATTATTGATTATTGTATTAATTTAAAAAATAATAAAAAATATAAGTTTTTTTTGGATGAGAAAGACAATTATTTTTTATTTGTTCCCAAAGACTACGCACACGGTTTTCAAACTTTAGAAAACAACACAGTCTTAATTTATTTACACAGTAATATTTATTCGAAAAAATATGAGAAATCAATTAACCCACTTAGCAAAAAAATAAATATAAAATGGCCGATAAAAAAGCACATTATTTCTAAAAAAGACAAAAATTCATGAAAAAATGTATTTCTTGTAGTTCAAAAAAATTATACTCCATTTACAACTTTGGTAATCTACCATTATCTAATGAATTTGTTAAAAAAGAAAAAAATAAAAAAATAAAAAAATACAAATTGAACATTCTCGTGTGTGAGAAATGCTTTTTAGTTCAAAATGAAAATATTGTAAAAGAAAATTTAATTTTTAATAAAAAATATTTATATCATAGCTCATATTCAAAATTATGGCTTGATCATTCAAAAAAACTATCGAAGCTTTTAATTAAAAGATTTAGAATAAAAAAAAAATCATATGTGATTGAAATAGCATCAAACGATGGATATTTACTAAAAAACTTTAAACAAAAAGGTATAAAACATTTAGGTATTGAACCAAGTAAAAGTGTTAATGATATTGCGAAGAAAAATGGAATTACGACTTTAAACTCATTCTTTGGAAAAAAAATATTAAGATCACAAAAGATCGAAAGAAGTCCAGATTTAATAATTGGATTAAATGTTTTAGCACACACACCTAATCTAAAGGATTTTATCTTTACATTAGATAAGTTGATGAGTGATAATTCAGTTGCAGTTTTTGAAATTCAATATGTTCTAAATATTTTTAAAAAACTTCAATTTGATACTCTTTATCATGAACATTATTCTTATTTTTCGGTTACTTCAATCTTAGCGTTATTAAAAGATACTAAAATTTCAATATTTGATTTTGAGGAGACGGAGACACATGGTGGAAGTATCAGAATTTTTTTAAAAAAGAAAAATGCTATTACATTTGACGAAAATTTAAAAATTAAAAAGATAATAAAAAAAGAGAAAAAAATCGGAATAACAAATATTAATTTTTATAAAAAATTTCGAAAGAGGTTGGAAAATTTGATAACTTTAAATAAGTTTTTTTTCAAAAAAAATAAATCTAAAATTATTGGTTATGGAGCAGCAGCTAAAGCAACAATTTTTTGTAATGTGATGAAGTTAAGTAAAAAAGATATTAGATTTATTGTAGATAAAAATGAATTTAAACAAAACAAACAGATTCCAGGTACAAATATTGATATACTAAGTGCAAATCAGTTGAAACAAAATTATCCAGAATATCTATTAATATTTCCCTGGAATTTGAAAAAAGAAATTATTAATGACTATAAATATTTTCTTAAAAATTGTAAATTTTTAACATTTGAGCCAAAGTTAAAAATAACTAAAAAATAATCAAAAATAGCTTTAAATTGTAATAATATTTAACTTTATAGAGCTATTTTTTTTTATTTCTTTTATTATTTCACTTTTATAAATAGGGTTTGAAATTAATAAAGTATCATTATTTTTAATTTTTTTAAAAAAAAATTCTTTAGATTTAATTTGGATTAATGATCCAGGTAGATATTTACCAATTTTATTAGGATTAATGTCGATAGCAAATTTAATTTTATTAATTAGTAAATTACTATTTTTACAGTGATTTAAAAATATACATCCTTTGGTGCCAGCGCCCCAAATATAAATAGAATTATTTCTTGCTACTTTTTTCACTTTATTCATTATATCGATTATGTCTGGAAATAAACTTTCAAAAGATTTGTATTCCCAATTATGAGAATAATAATCTGACTTAAAACTTTCATTTAAATCTTTAATATCAGCAATTAAATATTGATATTGTTTATTGAAAAGAAGCCCTTGTTCCCTTTTTTTTTTAAAAAGTTTTCCTAAGCTTGTCTGGGTAAAATAATTTACATGTTCATATGTTATATCAAAAAAAGCTTTATTTTTTTTTATCCAATTAAATTCAGGAACTTCGATGTAGATTTTTGATTTTTTAAAAACAGATTTTAATAATAGCAAAAATTCATAAGGTTTTGGAATATGTTCTAGTACGTGTCTAAGCACCACCATATCGGCAGAAATACTATCACTTTTAGTCAAGTATCTTTTTTCTATTTTTTTATTTTTACCTTTATATGAAGTATCAAAACCTCTTACTTCGTAATTACTATTATTTGAAATTAAATCTATAAAATGTCCTTGTCCACATCCAACTTCAACAATTTTAGAATTTTTAAGTAAATTTTTTTTGATAATATTAAAAACCTTTATCATGTGTTTTTTGAATTCTTGGGAATACGACTGACTATTATCGTAATCCGAATTGTAATTAATTATTTTTTCATCAAACGCATCGTTTTCAATAAAATTTAAAGATTTGTTATATCTCAATCTTACTGGTCCTAAAGCTTGATTATATCTTTTACTTTTAAGAGGTGCATTAGGTGTTGATGGTAAATACATTTTCTCTCCAATATCTCGATTTCCCCAAAACTTAATTGCTTCATATTTTGGATAAGGATAGAAACCAAGTTTAAGTTTAATTTTTTTCCTTTTTTGATTTAAATAATTTTTTACTAAATCTTTTACTTTTATTGGAACGCTACTACAAATATTAAAAATTCCACTTTCCTTTTTCAGAAAAAGCTCAAATAATTGTTCCACTACTTTTTCAATTGGTAAATAGTCTCTAATTTGATCACCCTTACTCATTTTAAAGGTTTTCTTTTTTTGTTTAATTGTATTTTCCAAATCAGCAATTAATGATCTTTTATTCTGACCTTTACCAAAAATATAAAAAAGTCTTGCCCATTTAAAAATAATTTTTTTTTTATTACTTAAATTCTGAACTTTTTTTCTCAGTATATCCTTGGCTTTAGCGTATGGGATTTCTGGGAAAGTTTTTTGATTAGAATAAAGTTTTCCGTTGTATTTCCCATACTCAAGGCATGTGCCTGTAATCAAAATATGAGCTGTTCCCTCTTTAATCATATATTTAATAAATTCATAGTTACTTTTTAGATTATTTTTTAAATGATAACTATCTTCATAATTTGGTAGCCCTTGCCAGGCAAGATGTATTAAAGAACTTGATTTAAGAATTTTTATATTCCATGTTTTTTTATCGTTTAGATCTAGTTTTTGAAAATTTACTTTCTTAAACCATCTAAATTTTTTTAGTTTTTTTTCGTTTCTAGCAAGCACAGTTATATTGAATTTTCTTTCCAAAAAAAAAGGTACTAAATTTTGTCCAATAAAACCGCTAGCTCCAGTGATAATTATATTTTTTTTATTTTTTTGGTACATGAACTATTAATATTTTAGAATTTATACAAAATTACTTATTTTATGACATTAAGAAATGTTTATTATCTTTATAAAAAACAAATATAAATAACCTTAATTAATGGATAATTATATAACAATCGCGATACCAACTCACAAGAGACCAAGTTTATTGAGTAGAGCATTAGACTCTGTTATCTCTAAAGACCATGTTTTTGAAATATTAGTATCTATAAATGGAAAAGATGAACATTATGATGAATATAAAAAAATTCAAAGAAAATATAGTACCTTTAAAAATATAAAATTTTTTTTTCAGGATTACAATTTAGGCTTTATTAAAAATCTCAATTTTTTGATCAACGAATGTAAAACAGAATTTATTTCTTTACTGGCTGATGACGATGAGTCTGACCCAAAAGGAATTATTGAACTAAAAAATTTTTTAATTGAGAATAAAGATTATGTAAGTGCATGCCTTTTTTGGGAATTTATATCTTTTGGGGGATCTAAAAAATTAATCAAACCAAAATATTTTGATCAACAAAATATTCTTATCAGAGTCTTAAAATATATCTATTCTTCTGATGATGCTTTTTTTTATGGATTACATAGGACTTCATCTTTCAAAAAATGTTCATTTGAGGGGTATTGGAAACCTAATCATAACGATTTAGCAAATTGGGCCTACGTTTTTCAATTTGATTTATTACTTCAAGGTAAAGTTTATTTTTTAAATGATAAAAAATACAGATGGATAAATCATGATTATACGCACAAACATTATTATAAGCCAAAATTAAATTTGTTTTTTAGATTTACTAAATACGCAATCAGGAGAATAAATATTTATTATCTCTATTTAAAAAAAATCTATTTTAATAAAAACTATCTCATATTTCTAATAATTTTTTTAATTTCACCATTATTTTTTTTAAGAGACATAATTCTTAAAGAACCAATTTATCACAAAGTTAAATCTAAAATTAATAAAATTTAATTTAAAATGTATTTATTTACTTACTTATGAAAATCGGAATTTTAGAAACTGGTGGCAATATTTTGTCGCTTAAGAAAATTCTCAATTATATTGGGTTTGACACAAATTTAATAAATAGTAAAAAAAATATTAATGATTTTGATATTTATATTTTGCCAGGTATTGGTTCGTTTGATAATCCTTTAAAAAAATTAAAAGATCTTTCGTTACTAGAATTTTTTTCAAATTCATCAAATTTGAAAAATAAAAAATTAATAGGTATTTGCTCAGGTATGCAAATTTTATTTGATAAAAGTGAAGAGGGAGATAATGAGGGTTTATCCCTTATACCAGGTAATGTTTTAAAATTTAAAAATATTAAATATAAAATTCCTCATATGGGATGGAATTTTCTAAAATCAGAACAATCATTTTTAAATATAAAAGATAAAAAATTTTATTTTGCCCATAGTTATTACGTGGACTGTGAAACTAAATATATTCAGGCATATTGTAATTATGATATTAATTTTCCAGCTATTGTTAGAAATAAAAATATATGGGGAATTCAATTTCACCCTGAAAAGAGTCATCTAAATGGCATGGATTTATTAAAAAACATATTAAACAATCAATAATGCTAACCAAAAGAATTGCACCTTGTTTAATTTTAGATAATGAAAAGTTAATACACCGATCAAGATTTGATGACTCAACAGATAGATATATTGGTGATCCAATAAATGCTGTAAATATTTTTAACGATTATACTGTCGACGAAATGTTTATTATAGACATTACAGCATCTAAAACAAATAGAAATATAAATTATAATTTATTGAAGGATATTGCTGGTGAAGCTTTTTTTCCACTTGCTTATGGTGGTGGTATTAAAAATTTAGATGATGCAGAAAAAATTATTGAAATTGGGTTTGAAAAAGTAATTTTAAATAGTCAGGTAATTAAAAATCCAAATATATTATTAGATATAAAGAAAGCTATAGGAGCTCAAAGTATAGTCGTCTCTATTGATATTATTTTTAAAGATTTAAATTATAGTATTTATAATTATATCAATAAAAAACCAATTAGTCTTGATTTAAAAAAATATGTTAAAACTATTCAAAAAATAGGTATTGGTGAAATTTTAATTACTTTAGTTGATTTAGATGGAACCATGAAAGGATCAAACTTAGATATTATCAAGTTTTTGCAAGACGAAATAAATGTACCAATTATTTATAAAGGTGGATCATCATCGGTAGAGGATATTAAAAAAGTAATCAGTGCTGATGTAAACGCTTTTACAAGCTCGACAATATTTATAATGAAAAAACCTAATGGAGGTATAGTATTTAATTATCCATCAGAGAAAGATAAAAGTGAATATGGTATCTTGTAAAGAATGTTTAATGAATGACTCCATTACAGAGTTTAAGATTGTAAAGGATGGATTGTGCAATTTTTGCATTGATTGGAAAAATAATAAAAAAAATATTGGTAATTTTACTAATGATCAAATTAGCTCTAATCTTTTATCGCTTAAAGAAATAATTCTCAAAAACCCAAACAAATCTGGTTACGATTGTGTGGTTGGATTAAGTGGGGGCACTGATAGTAGTTATGTAGTATATCAACTTTGGAAATTGAAATTGAACCCACTTATTATTCATATGGATAATGGTTGGAATTCAAAAATTTCAAATCAAAATATTAATAAAATTTTAGAAAAAACTAAATTTGATTACAAAACTTTAATATTAAATTGGGAAGAATTTAAAGATTTGCAGAGAGCTTTTTTATATGCAGGTGTTCCAGATATAGAATTATTAACAGATCATGCAATATTTTCATATATTTTAAACTATGCAATTGAAAATAATATTAAGTTTATCATTTCTGGTGTAAATTATGCTACGGAACACAGTGTGATCCCTAGTTGGGGATGGAGAAAAGATGACTTTAGTCACATAAAAAAAATTCACAAAAAATATGGAAAATTACAAATTAAATCTTTTCCAAAAATGTATCCCTTTAAAAAATTTTTTTATGAAAAAATTTTAAAAAAGATAACCTATATAGATTTACTCGATTATTTAAATTATAATAGTCACGAAGCTAAAAAAATTTTGAAAGAAGAATTTGACTGGAATGATTATGGTGGTAAACATCATGAGTCATTTTTTACAAAATTTTTTCAAGGTTATATTTTACCAAAAAAATTTAATATAGATAAGAGGATTTTACATTATTCTTGTTTGATAAGAAATAAAGAAATTTCCAAGGAGGATGCTATAGAAATGATAAAATTACCTTTTTTGGAAACTCAAAAAATTGATGAGTACAAAAATTTTTTTTTAAAAAAACTAAATTTGAGTCATGACGAATTTGATATTATAATGTCTAAAAATCCAAAAAAACATTCAGATTATGATGTTAACTTATATGATAATTTCATTTTTAAATTAGCAAAAAAAAGTGTTAAAAAATTTTTAGGATGAACGCTTTAATTATTGGTTGTGGAAGAATTTTTTATAAACATTTGGAAAGTATTAATTCTTTAAAAAAAAATAAAATTAAAATAGTTGGTTTTTGCGATAAAGACACCAAGAAGCTTAAAAAATTAAAAAAAAAATATAAATTAGATATTTTTGAAAATTTTAAAAAAGCAATAAATCATACGAAACCTGATTTAGTAATTATTTTAACACCTTCTGGTTTTCACTCTGAACAAGTTATATATTCAATAAAAAAAAAATGTCATGTAATTGTTGAAAAACCAATGTGTTTAAAAATAAGAGATGCAAAAAAAATTGTGCAATTATCTAAACAGTATAAAACAAAAGTATTTGTAGTTATGCAAAACAAGTTTAATCTTCCTGTTTTAAAACTAAGAAAAGATATTCGAAAAGGTTATTTTGGTAGATTAATTCATGGAAGTGTCATTGTAAGATGGAAGAGGGATAGATCCTATTACAATCAGGCGAAGTGGAGGGGTACTTGGAAATTAGATGGAGGAGTTGTGTCTAATCAAGCAAGTCATCATTTAGATTTAATGAGATCAATAATGGGAGAGCCAATTTCTGTTTATGCAAAAGGTTTTAATCATTTGTCTGGCACAGAAACCGAGGATACTGCTTTAATAATTTTCAAATTTAAAAATGGAAAAACTGGATTAATGGAGGCAACAACTGCAATGAGACCTTTTGATGTTGAAGGCTCATTTAGTTTGATGGGAACAAAAGGTTCAGCAAAAGTAGGTGGATTTGCTCTTAATGAAATTTCCTATTCACATGTAGAAAAAAAATCTAATAACAATAGATTTAAAACAAATCCGAAAAATGTTTATGGCTATGGTCATATTGAATTTTATAAACATGTAATAGAATCAATTTATAAGAATAAAAAGTCTGAATTTGAAAGTGACCAGGCTGTTAAAACCGTTCAGCTTATAAATGCCATATACAAATCAATAGAATTGAATAGAGAAATTTATTTAAATCAAGATATTGTCTCTAAAAAACTTGGAAATTAGATGGTAATCGATTTTTTAGATCTCAGGAAACAAATAAATGGTATCGATAAAAAAATATTTAATTCAATAAAAAAAAATATTGATAAGTCATCGTATATTGGCGGAGAGGATCTATTAAATTTTCAAAAAAATTTTTCAAAATATTTAAATGTGAAATATTGTTTGGGAGTAGCCAATGGAACAGATGCTTTAGAGATTGCGATAAAGTGTTTGAATTTAAAAAAAAAAAGTGAAATAATTGTCCCTGCTAATACTTGGATTTCTACAGCTGAGTCTGTAATAAATAATAATCATAAATTAAGATTTGTTGATGTGGACGAGACGCACAATATTTGCGTTAAAGATTTAAAAAGAAAAATTTCTAACAATACCTCAGCAATAATAATCGTTCACCTTTACGGAAATCTTGCAAATGTGGAAAAAATTAAGAAAATATCATCAAAATACTCTGTCAAAATTATTGAGGATTGTGCTCAATCTCATGGGGCTGAATTGAATGGTAAAAAAACCTCTTCATTTGGAGATATTTCAACTTTCAGTTTTTTCCCCTCTAAAAATTTAGGATGTTTTGGAGATGGAGGTTGTATTGTTACTAATAAAAAAGATCTTTTCTTAAAAGCAAAAAAAATTGCAAATCATGGTGGTCTAAAAAAAAATAGTCACAGTATTATTGGGAGGAATTCAAGACTTGATAACATTCAAGCTGGCATTTTAAACATAAAATTAAATTATTTGGATAAATGGATAAGTTTAAGAGAAAAACAGGCAAAGTTTTATAAACATAATTTGAATGGTGTAGGAGATATTAAATTTATAAAACAAATAGAAAATTCGAGAAGTTCTAATCATTTATTTGTTATTAAAACAAATAAACGAAATAAATTAAAAAAATATTTGTTAAAAAAGAAAATTTATACCGCTATTCATTATCCTTTGTCTTTGCCGCAAATGCCAGTCTTTAAAAAAAAACACAAATTTTACTGTAGTAAAATGAATGCTGTAAAGTGGAGTAATAATATAATAAGTTTACCCATTGGTGAGCATATGAATAAAACAAAAATTAAAAAAGTTTGCTTGTCTATAAAATCTTTTTTCAATGGTTAATTTTACAAGAATTTCATCTTTGTACCCTGGTGCGATAAAATTAATAGAAGTCAAAATAAAAAAAAAAAATCTTAGCTACAATAGTACTTTAAAAGAAGTTCTAAAATTTAGTTTTGGCGAAAAAGATAATATTACTAAAGAATTATCAAAGAAAAATTATAAATGTAATGAAATTTTTGCAAATATAAAAACTTTACAGGAAAAATGGTCAGAGAAATATTTAGGTCAAAAAAATGAAAAAGATATTTTAATTAAGCAAATATCTTATTTCAAATCGAACGTTATATATTTCGGTAACTACTCCTTTTTAAATGAAAAGTTTTTAAAAAAAATAAAAAAATTAAAACATGTGAAACTTATTATAGTTTTTCATTGTTCTCCGATTTCAAAAGAAATTGAAAAAAAATTAAAATTAGCTGATATAATAGTTACATGTACAGATGGTTATAAACTTGAGATTGAAAAAAAAATAAAAAAAAAAACATTTTTAATACACCATGCATTTAACGCACCTCCTAAAAGAAATTTTGAAATTAAAAAAAAATCTATTGATGTAACTTTTATTGGATCTTTATATATGAAATCAGGTTTTCATATAAATAGAGTAAATTTAATATATATTTTGTTAAAAAATTTTCAAAACACATATATAGGAGTTCATTTTCCTCTTAAGAATTTATATTATATTTTTACTTTTCTAATATTTTCAAATTCAAATTTAATTTTTATTGAAAAATTAAAATTAATTTATAAAATTTTTTATATTTTAATCAATCGTAAAAAAGCAGTTTATGGAAAAGACATGTTGAAACTATTGGCTAGAAGTAAACTTTTAATTAACTCTCATATAGAAAATACTAAGTTTGCTGGAAATATGAGATTGTTTGAGGGAACAGGTATGGGCTGCTTAGTGGTGACTGACAATAAAATTGGATTAGAAAAACTGTTTAAGATTAATAAACAAATAGTCGTTTATAGAAATCTTACAGACTTAGTTAAAAAAATTCAATTTTACTTAAGGCACAAAAAAATATTACTTTCAATCGCTAAAAATGGTTATAAAAAAACTTTCATCGAACATAATTATAAAAATAGAGTGAAAATTTTAGATAAGATGATAAAGAAAAATATTAATATATATGAAAAAAATTTATTCTAATTTAGAAAATTTTCATTTATTCATCCCAAATTTATCATTTTTTTTTTCATCTAGTTTTCTTACACAGATATGTTCGTTTATAGTAATTCTACTATTTGCCAGAAATTATACTGCTTTGGAATTTGGAAAATTTACTATAGCTCAAACAATTTTTTTTTTACTTTATAGTTTATCATTTTCAAATATTCATTATTATTTAAACAAAGCTATCTCTCAAAATTTTCAAAACCGAAGAAAGGAAATAGGATCTTGTTTTTTAATAACATTTTACGCGTCAGTTGCATTATATACATTTCTAGCATTAAGCCTGAATTTTTTTTTAATAGACAAAGATCTAAAGTACTTAATTTTAATTATAGGTTTAATTCTAGTTGTAGAGCCATTTTCAATTTTTTATAGTGAAATATTTGTTAGAGGTCAGTTTAAAATAATTTTTAAAATTAAAGTTTTACAAAATTTAATTTTCTTTGCTGTTAAGATGTATATAATTCTAAATAAATTTGACTTTATTTATTTAGCAATTTCTTATTTTTTAGAAAACTTATTTTTTTCTTTACTTGTTATTTATTATTTTAAAAAAAATGGAAATAATTTTATAAGTTTGATATTTGAAAAAGAACATACAAAAAAAATTATAAAAAAAATTTTTTTATTTCCACTTCTTGCATTTTCATTAATTGTAGCAATGCGAATAGATATTCTAATGATTTCAAACATTTTAAGTACCGAGCAATCAGCTTATTATTCTTCTGCTTCAAGATTGATAACTATAATTTTAATTTTCAGTACATTATTTTTTCAATTTATATACCCGAACTTATCGAGATTCCTTAACGATAAAAATACTATGGATAGAATTTTTAATAATATAATATTTTTAAGTCTCTATTCTTCGATTTTATTCTTTGTAGTCGTATTAATCTTTGGAAAATTATATTTGGGTTTATTTGGAAAAGATTATATTTCTGCCTATTATCCATTTATTTTTTTATCTATAAGTTTGTTTTTTTCATTGGTAATAAATTTATGGATACAAAAAAAATTTTTGCAAACTGATTATTTTAATATTTTATTATATCAAATTGCTGCGATCTTATTTAATATTATTTTTAATACTTATTTAATACCCTCATATGGTATTAGTGGTGCAGCTATTGCGAGTCTAGTTTCAACTTTTCTTGCATTTATTATAATAAATCTTTCTAATCCGTTAGAAATTTATGAAATTTTAGGATGCTTTAGTTTTAAGAAACAAAGACAAGCAGCTAAAGATATATTTAAAATTATATTAGTAAAAAAGAAACCAGACAAATTGGAAAAAACGAAAGATTGAAAAAATAAAATTAGAATAAAAATATTATTTGGGTCAACATTTTTTCTTATCATAATTATTAAATTGAAGATTATATATATAAAAATTACTAACCCAATAATTCCAGTAGTCACAAAAATGTCTACCAGCAAATTATGTGGGTAAGTATAAAGGTCTGCAAATATGTTATTACCAATTAAATAATTTAGATTATTGGAATAAAATATAAAGTAGTCTATATGTTGTAATCTTATCAATAGTGAATGTATCACAGTGCCAGGAGCATCAAATTTAATGAAATGGTTTTTTATTAGTTCAAAATGAAAAAAAGAAAGTTTAAAAATATTAGATGCAAAAATAACAAAAAAAAAGATAGAGAACATGATTAAAATATTTTTATTTATCTTGCTTAACATAAGATAGATCGTAAAAGTTAATAAGCAAATTAAAGGATGTAGAATAGAGTCACCAATAAAAAAACAATAAAAAATTAATAAAATTCTTAAAATTATAAAAATATTTATTTCATATTTTTGAAATATCCGATCAAGTATAACTAAAAAATATATATTTAAAAAATACATTGATGAATGTAAATTTATCGATATTGTCTCAATAGAAGCTACTTTTATAATCACAAAAGAGAAATATTTATAAGATAGCAATAAGACTATTAAAACAAGGAAAACATCACAGATTTTTATACTAAAATTTTTAAATTTATTTATTTTATTAACTGTGATGTTTAAAAATGAAACAGCAATTAAAGGAAGAATTACATTTAATGTGTTAATTAAGATAACTTTATTTTTTTGTAAAAAAAAAATATCTATTTTTTCACCATCGTTAAATCCATAAAAAATATTTGGAGGTACAGAAAAGTTAATTTTTTCTCCAAATATAGAGTTATATAAAAATAATAAATTTAATATGACTAAAAAAGATATGTATTTATTAAAAGTT